>NZ_JBSFBL010000028.1:0-106941 GCF_053592935.1 Kribbella sp. NPDC002412 | reverse complement strand
GTGACCGCCGCGCCTGGGCGGTCACACAACGGAGCCCCTCAGATTGCCGGCCAGTTTCTGCAGTACGCCGATCGTCGCCGCGTACTCCGCGCCGGTGATACCCGCCGTCACCCGCTCGCGCTGCGCCCGGACCTTGTCCCTGAGCCCGTCCAGCGCAGCCTGACCCGCGGCCGTCAGGCGCCCGTCCAGCAGCCAGCCGCGTGCGGTCAGCGGGTCGACGGCGGCGCTCAGCTCGTCCGGTCCGCCGGTCAGGAACGGCGCGAGCGCGACCGCGATCGGCTCCGGGCCGGCGGCCGCGTTCAGCGCCTGCCACTGCCGGCGGTTCAGCCCGTCCGCGGCGAGCAGCCGCTCGAACGAGGCCTCCAGCAGGCGGTCCACCTCCTTGAGCCACCACCCGATAGGCTTGTTGTCAGCTGACATATACATGTCATTGAACATATATCTCGATCAGGCTGTGGCCAAGAGTTCGGGCTGTGGACAAGGAGTTGACTGTGGACAACCCGGATCCGGTGGCCGTGGTGGAGTCGGCGATGATCGCGGTCCGGCGGCGGCAGACCCGCCGTACCATCGCCGTGCAGTCCGGTGGACCGGATCCGGTCCAGGAGGTCCTCGACGCGCTCGAAGCGGCCGGACCGGACCCGATCGGCGTCAGCGGGGTCGCGGCCGCGCTCGGTGTGGACCAGCCGCGGGCCAGCAAGCTGGTCGCCGCCGCGGTCTCGGCAGGCCTGGTACGGCGGGAGGCCGACCAGGCGGACGGCCGCCGTACGAACCTGGTGCTCACCGAGGACGGGCGACGGCAGCTGGAGTGGGTGCACGAGTACCGGCGCGAGCGGTTCGGTCAGGCGATGGCGGACTGGACTGACCGCGAGCGGGAGACGTTCGCAGACCTCCTGAGCCGCTTCGTGACCGCGCTGGACCGTTAGATGTCCGCTTCGGGTCCGGTGACGTACACCGCGAAAGGTGCGTCCGGTCGGACCTCGGAGGTGCCCTCGAGCAGGCCCTCTGCGGTGATCTCACCGGCGTAGGTCATGCCGAGGCGTTCCATGACCGCGCGAGACGCCAGGTTGTGCCGCTCGGTGAACGCGATCACCTTCGTGGCCTGCAGCGTGCGGAAGGCGAAGTCCAACCCGGCACGCCCGATCTCGGTCGCCAGCCCACGGCCACGCGCCGGCGCGGCGAGTGCCCACCCGAGCTCCAGCCGGCCGGTCGCCCAGTCCGGTCCGACCAGGTCGCTGATGGCCGCGGTCACCGGGGCGTCGGCCGGGATCCGGGACAGGCCACCCCGTCCGGCGAGCGCTCCGCTGTCACGCTCGTACGCCATCCACTTCTGCACACCGTCGGCCTCCCAACGGGCCTGCGCCTCGGTTGCTCGCCGTACGGCGTCCTCCTCGGACAGGGTCTCGGCGTACCAATGAGCGACCCACGGGTCGGCGTGCAGCGCGACCAGGTCCGTGGCATGTCCGGGCAGGACCTCGCCTGGACCGGTCAGCGGTTCGAGGCGGAGGCGGTCGGTGAACCGGGTGCGGACCACGTACGCCACGATGTCGCGCAGCCGGCGGTCGCCGTCGGTCCGGTTCACCATCATCAGCTCGAGGTCGTCCGGCCCGACCCAGGCGCCCGCGTCGTGCTTGCCCTCTTCGAGTCGTGGCCGGCTGAGGTCTCCGTCGACGGTGACGAGGTAGTCGAGCTCACGCCGTACCCGGCCTTCGTACTCCCACTCCCAGTCGGCGATGGTCCAGACGATGTCCCGGACCTTCCAGCCGGTCTCCTCCTCGACCTCACGCCGCAGCGCCTGCTCCGGCGTCTCTCCCGCCTCCAGGTGCCCGCCCACAACATCCCAGATCCCCGGGAACAGGCGCCGCTCCGCCGTACGCCGCTGGACGTACACGCGATGCTGCTCGTCCTGGATCAGCCCGGCCACACAGTCAACAGAGCGCATACAGCCAACCTAGACCGGCCGGATCTCAGTCGGTGATCGTGCCGAGCGGTTGCTCGGTGATGCGGTTGGGCATGAAGGCGACGGCCACCACCAGGAGTACAGCGGCCGCGGCGGCTCCGTAGTAGACGTCGTGGATGGCGGGAGCGAGCACGTCGCCCGGCAGCGTCTCCAGGTCGGCGTGGCTGTCACCCAGTCGGCTGGCGACCACGCCGTTGGCTACCGCACCGAAGGCCGCGACACCGACCGCGCTGCCGACCGAGCGAGCGAACATGTTGGCGCCGGTCACCACACCGCGGGTCTGCCACGCGACGGACGACTGCGCGGCCACCACCGAAGGCGACGCGGAGAAGCCGAGACCGAGCCCGATCACGAAGCAGGCCGCAGCCAGGTGCAGTACGGCGCTGCCGGAGTCGACCGTGAGGAGCAACGCGGCTCCGACGACGACGATCAGCGAGCCCATCAGCATCGTCGTGCGGAAGCCCACGCGCAGGTAGATCCGGCCGGCGAGCGAGGCCGCGATCGGCCAGCCCAGCGTCATCGCGGCCAGCGCGAAGCCGGCGACGAGAGCCGACGTACCCAGCACTCCCTGCGCGAAGAGCGGGACGTACGTGGAGAGGCCGATCATCAGCACGCCGATCAGCAGCGCGGCCGAGTTCGCCGAGTTGAGGACGCGCTGGCCGAGCACCCACAACGGCAGGACCGGCTCCGCGGCGCGACGCTCGACCAGGACGAAGACAACCAGCAGTACGGCGGCCACGGCCAGGATCGCGACACTCGGGGTGGAGTCCCAGTCCCACATCACGCCGCCCTCGAGCAGGCCGAGCAGCAGCAGTGAACCGCCGACCGCGAGCAGGATCGCGCCCGGGTAGTCGATCTGGTGACGGGCCTGCCGGGCCACCTTCTCCTCGAAGCGGCGGGTCAGCACCCAGGCCGCGGCGAGGCCGAGCGGGATGTTCACGAAGAAGATCCAGCGCCACGAGACGAAGTCGGAGAACAGCCCGCCCAGCGTCGGTCCGACGAACGACGAGATGCCCCAGACACTGGCGATGTAGCCCTGCACCTTGGCCCGCTCGGCGACCGTGTAGATGTCGCCGACGATCGTCATCCCGATCGGCTGGATCGCGCCGGCGCCGAGGCCCTGGATCAGCCGGAACGCGATCAGCGCCGGCATGCTCCAGGCGAACCCGCACAGGATCGAGCCGAGCACGAACAGTCCGACCCCGAGCAGCATGATCGGCTTCCGGCCGCGCAGGTCGGCGAGCTTGCCGTAGATCGGCACCGAGACGGCCTGGGCGAGCAGGTAGATCGAGAACAGCCACGGGAACTGCGTGAAGCCGCCGAGGTCGTCGACGACGGAGGGTACGGCGGTCGCGAGGATGGTCGCGTCGATCGCCACCAGGCCGATGCTGAGCATCACCGCGAGCAGGATCGGCCCCCGCTCCGACCGAAGCCCGACCCCCGCCGCCCGGTCGATCCCCTCAGTAGTCATGACAAACGCCAACCTACCGTCATGAGCAAACCTTTACAGAGCCCCTGACCACCAACTGGACCATCGTTGGAAAGACGGCGCGCAGGGCTGTGCGCACGGTGGGCTGCGGCGCGGCTACGCTCCGGGGGGTGAGGATCCGGGACGGTGTGGTGCGGGCTGTCGTGCTCGTGGTCACCGTCTCGCTGACGGTGGTGCTGCTGCCGGTCGCGATCAACGTCGGCACCGGCGGAACCGCCCCCGGCTTCCTCGCCCCGTACGCGGGCTGGACCTGGCCCCTGATCGGCATCCTCTGGCTGATCGCCATCGTCACCGCGCTGTTCGAGTTCCGCAGCCGACGCCTGCCCACCGTCTCCGGCCGCTCCGCCGACCAGCCACGCAACCGCCCCAACGCCTTGGCCCGCGTCGACCGCTATCTCTCCCAACGTGTAGCCGGCTCCCTGGCGTCCCGCACCCGCATCGCACTGGCCGTCGACGAACGCCCCGAGGCTGTGGTCCGCCCGTACGACCTCCTGGTCCAGCCGCTCGACAGCACACCCCAGCAAGTCCCCGACGACCAGGACATCGCCGCCGTCTTCGACCAGCTCCAGGACTCCATGCTCATCCTGGGCGCACCGGGAGCCGGCAAGACCACGCTGCTCCTGGAGCTCGCCCGCACGCTCTCCACGCAGGCGCACGCGGACGAGAACAAACCGATCCCGGTCCTGATCGACCTGGCCAGCTGGCAGGCCCACCAGTCTCGTGGCGCCGATGACGACCCACTCGACAGCCCGTACCTGGCCGGCTTCGTCCGCTGGCTGCTCGGCGAGCTCAACCTCAGGTACGGCATCCCGCCCGCGGTCGGCCGCAGCTGGCTAAGACGCGGCCGTCTCGCCCTCCTCCTCGACGGCCTCGACGAGATCGCCAAGCCGCACCGCGACAAGCTCGCGCCCGTACTGGAGGAGCTGCGCCGCCGCTACCTGGTCGGCAAGATCGCAGTGACCTGCCGGACCCAGGACTACGAGCTGCTGCCCAACCAGCTCAGCCTGTACGGCGCTGTGCACATCAGACCGCTCACCCGCCAACAGGTCCTCGACTACTTCGCGACCGTCGGACCAGAGCTGGCCGGTGCCCGCGCGGCGATCGAGCAGGACGACGAGCTGTGGGAACTGGTCAACTCCCCGCTCATGCTGAACGTGATGATCCTCGCCTACCAGGGCCGAGCCCCGGAGGAGGTCGTCGCGGGCGATGTCGCCGACCTGCGCCGCGAGCTGTTCGACACCTACATCTCCGAGGTGCTGGCCCGGGACCGCTCGGCCAGTCGGCAGTACGACTCCCGCACCGCCGTACGCTCCCTGTGGTGCCTGGCCTGGTGGACCAGAGAGCGTGCCGGCGACCGGACCGCCGTACCAAGGTGGCTCACGCCCAACGGGTGGTACGGACTCCCGCTGCCGGAGGTGGACTACCTCGCCCACGCCGTCTGCCTACCCGCCTTCTTCGCAGCGCTCGCCGCCGGCGCCACACTCGCCACAGTCGCGCAGTACGGCGTCCTCGCCGGACTAGCCGTGGCTGCAGCCGCGCTGCTTCTCGTGCACCTCCGGCCGCACCCATGGCAGAAGCCCACCGGTCCAAGGCCGCAGTGGGGATCCCTCCTGGCCCTCACCCTCGTCACGGGTACGGCGGTCACAGTCATCCTCATCGTCGCCGCCATGGGCCTGGTCGAGCTGCTACCGGTCTGGGTGGCGCTCACTGTCGAGGCGCTGGCGATCGGTGCGTCGTACACGGTCGAGCTGATCGTGTTCCACGACAACCGGCGCCGGCTGCTGCTCGCGGTCCGGCTCGCCGTGGTCGTCGTCGGCGGGTGGCTCGCGCTCACCCTCGGTGACGCGCCCGAGGCCTTCGCGACCGGTCTCGCCATCGGCCTGATGGTTGCCCAGGGCATCCGTGTGGTGAAGTCGCTGCCGACCGACCACCTGGTCCACCCGAGCACCGGACCCGCCTGGCGGATGGACCCCTGGGTGATCGCCGGCGGCCTGGCCGGCATCCTGCTCGCAGCCGTCCTCGGCGCCGACCTGTCGTCAGCCGGATTGGAAGCGGTGGCCGGCGTAGTGGTCGGAACGATCGCGGCCAAGGCCTGGCGCCGGCGCCCGCCCGTCTTCGCCGGACCACTGTCCCGCCTCCTGCACGACTTCCTCCTCCGCTGGACCGGCTACCTCCCGTGGCGCCGCCGCGCCTTCCTCCGCTACGCCGCCGACCGTTACGTCCTCGCCCGCACCGGCCCCGGCGAGTACTCCTTCATCCACCTGCTCGTCCGCGACCACCTCGCCGAGTGCTCAGCCAACGACCTGGCCGCCAAGGTAGACCGCCGCATCGCCCAACGCGGCTAGATCACTCCGGGGCAGGTTCGTTGAGGAAGTGGCCGATCAGGCAGCTGGTCAGGGCCAGTGCGATCAGCGTGGACAGGGCCAGGCGCAGTGACGAGTGCTCGGCGATCGTGCCGAGGATCGGGGTCGCGACGCCGCCGATGCTCACCGCCAGGCCGAGCGTCATGCCGCCGGCCGTGCCGACCCGGCCGGGCAGGAAGTCCTGGCCGAGCGTGACGTGCAGCGAGAACGGGATCGACATCGCGACCGCGGTCAGCGCGAGAAAGACGAAGAACAAGGGTCCGGGGACGAACACCAGACCCGCGATCGCCGGCACCGCGACGCCGTACGACGTCCGCAGCGTCCGGACCCGGCCGTACCGGGTCGCGAACCGCCCGCCGAGCAGCGTGCCGAACGCGCCGGCCGCGAACAGCACGAACAACGCCGCCCCGCCTGTCGTCGTACCGCCGCCGACCCGCTCACCGGCGTACAGCGCGATGAAGGTGCCGAGCCCGACGAACACGATCGACCGGCACACCATGATCGCCGACAACCGCAGGAACGAGGACCAGTCGTCGGTCCCGGGACGGTCCATCCGGCTCGCCGCCACCCTCGACACGCCAGACCGAACGGCCAGCGTGGTGATCACCGCGCCGACCAGAGCCGGTACGACGAGCACGGGTGTCCACGCCAGTCCGCCGACCGCCATGATCGGCGTGACCAGCACCGGCGCCAGCGCGAACCCGACGTTCCCGCCGACCGAGAACCAGCTCATCCCGACATGGCTGCCACCGCTCACCGCCCGCGCCATCCGCGCCGCCTCCGGGTGGTAGGCCGCGACCCCGAGCCCGGACAGCGCTGCCGCCAGCCAGCTCAGCAAGTACGAGTCATCGACCCCGAGCAGCGCGATCCCGAGCCCCGCGGTCGTCATGCTGACCGGGATCAGCCAGGCCAGCGGCCGCCGATCGGTCAGTACGCCGGCTGCACCACCGACGACAGCAGCGTCGCGGCCAGCGTGATCCCCGACACCGCGACGTACCCGAGGCCGCGCTCGGCGACCAGGAACGGCACCAGCGCGGGTACGGCGCCCTGGTACACATCCACGCAGGCGTGACCGATCGCCATCAGCCCGATCGGTGGAAGTCTCCGCACATCATCGATCCTCGGCCGCGGACCACCTGTCCGGCTTCCGATAAAATGCCAACCTATGCCGGAAATCCGCCAACGCCGTCCAGCCAACACCGGGACCCTGGAGATCCCGGCGGGTGGCGGCATCGACCCGCACTGGCACGAGCAGCACCAGATCGTGTACGCCGGTCGCGGCGTCCTCTCGGTGACCACCGATGCCGGCAGCTGGATCGCTCCGGCGAACCGAGCCATCTGGGTCCCGGCCGGCACCCTCCACCAACACCGCGCGTACGGCGAAACGGACCTCCACACCGTCGGCCTCACCGAGAACCCGCTGGACCTGCACTCGCCCTCGGCCCTGGTTGTCAGCCCGCTGCTCCGAGAGCTGATCCTCACGTACACGACTCTCGAAAGCGATCCACCTGAGCGAGACCGGTTGCACGCCGTACTGCTGGATCAGCTCCGGCGCTCACCACAGCGGCCCACCTACCTCCCCACTCCACGCGATCCACGACTTGCCGCAGTCTGCAAGCTGCTGCAGGACGACCCGGCCGACAACAGGACGCTGACCGAGCTCGGCCGGGAGGTCGGCGCGAGCGAACGCACGCTGAGCCGTCTGTGCAAGACGGACCTCGGCATGACCTTTCCGCAATGGCGCACCGAGCTCAGGCTGCACAACGCCCTGCGCCTGCTAGCAAGTGGCGAGTCCGTGACCCGAGTGGCTCACCAGTGCGGCTGGGCGTCGACCAGTGCGTTCATCGACACCTTCCGACGCGCGTTCGGTCACACCCCCGGTTCACGCAGCGCCTGATCCAGGATGCGGCTCCACTGCCGCACAATCCCCCGCCGCCGGGCACCGTCGTCCGAAAGCAGGTCAGCCAGCCCCAGCCCGCGTGCCATGTCCAGCACGCCCTGCACGGTCTCCCGCACCCCAGGAGTCCGTTCACTCACCTCGAGCACTTCCAGCAGCGCCCGGTGCGCCTGCCGCCCGACATGCGCCTCCAGCCCGACGATCTGCTGGCGCAGCGCCTCCTCGGTCGACGCCGCCACCCACAGGTGCAGCGCAGCCCGGAACAGCGGCCCGGTGTAGACGTCCGCCAGCATCCCCACGATCGCCTCGGTCCGTCCGGGCCCACTGGGCAGCGCCGCGGCCTGTGCCCGGATCTCCGCCAGCCGCACCTCGGTCATGTACTCGACCGCCGCCGCGAACAGATCCGCCCGGGTCGGAAAGTGGTGCTGCGCCGCACCCCGCGAAACCCCGGCCCGGGCCGCGACGACCGACACCGTCGTCGCGGCGTACCCGACCTCGGCCAGTGACTCCACGGCCGCCTCGAGCAGCCGCTGCCGGGTGGCCCGGCTGCGGTCCTGCTGGGGCTCCTTGAGGGCCTCACTCACGCGCGGCCTCGCGGGCCCTCAGCTCACGCCGCAGGATCTTGCCCGAGGCCGCCTTCGGCACCGCCTCGATGAACTCCACCTGCCGGATCTTCTTGTACGGCGCCACCCGCGCCGACACGTACTCGATCACGTCCGCCTCGGTCAGCTCCACCCCCGGCATCGGAACCACGAACGCCTTCGGCACCTCGTTGCCGTCGGCCTGCACCCCGATCACCGCCGCGTCCGCGATCCGGTCGTCGGTGAGCAGCACCGCCTCCAGCTCGGCCGGCGGCACCTGGTACCCGTGGTACTTGATCAGTTCCTTCACCCGGTCGATCACGTACAGGTACCCGCGCTCGTCCATCCGCCCGATGTCGCCGGTGTGCAACCAGCCGTCCGGGTCGATGGTCGCGTCGGTCTCGGCCGGCCGGCCCAGGTAGCCCTTCATCACCTGCGGACCGCGGATCCAGATCTCGCCCTCGTCCGCATCGTTGCCGTCAGCACCGACCAGCCGCATCTCGGTGGACGGGAAGAGCTTGCCCACGGCGCCGGGCGGCGGCTCCTGGTCGTCCTGCGGCACCGAGTGCGTGCCCGGCGACAGCTCGGTCATCCCGTAGGCCTGCAGTACGGCGTGCAACCCGAGCCGCTTCGCACACGCCTCGGCCAGCTCACCGTCCAGCGGCGCCGCGGCCGACATCACGTACTTCAGCGCCGACAGGTCCACCCCGTCCACAGCCGGGTGCTTCGCGAGCGCCAGCACCACCGGCGGCGCGACGAACGCCCGGGTGATCTTCTGCTGGTCGAGCGTGGTCAGGAACTGCTCCAGGTCGAACTTCGGCAGGACGACGACCGTCGCGCCGAGCCGGAGCGGCAGGTTCATCAGCACGGTCAGCCCGTAGATGTGGAAGAACGGCAGGATCGCGATGATCCGCTCGTCCTCGTCGAGCTTGATCATCACCTCGGCCTGGGCGATGTTGGTCGAGATGTTCCGGTGCGTCAGCATCACGCCTTTCGCGGCGCCCGTCGTACCGCTGGAGTACGGCAGTACGGCGACGTCGTTGGCGGGATCGATGGTGACTTCCGGCTCGGGGCCGGTCGAGGCGACCAGCTCCATCACCGAGCGGTAGCCCTCGGCGCTGTCGCAGACGAAGATCTCGGTCACGTCGGTGCCCTCGATCGCGGCGGTCGCCGCCGGGAGGAACAGCGAGATGGTGACCAGCAGCTTCGCCTTGGAGTCGACCAGTTGCTTGTGCAGCTCGTCCGCGGTGTAGAGCGCGTTCACCGTCGTCACGGTCGCGCCGGCGCGGGTGGCGCCGTAGAAGACGACCGGGTAGAGGATCGTGTTCGGGCTGTACAGCGCGATCGTGTCGCCGTGCTCGATGCCCAGCTCCGCGAAGCCGGCGGCCACCCGGCGGCTCATCCCGTCGAGCTGCGCGTAGCTGATCTCCTTGCCGGTCACACCGTCCACGAGGGCCGTCCGGTCGCCGTACTCCTGAGCTCGCCCGAGAACGGCGTCGTGGATCGGGACGTCGAGGATCTCGACAGGCGGGAACTCGCTGGTGATGATCATCGGGGATCCTCTCAGTAGGACTTGGGCAGGCCCAGGCTGTGCTGGGCGACGAAGTTGAGGATCATCTCCCGGCTGACCGGCGCGATCCGGGTCGCCCGCGCGGCCGCGACCAGCGAGGCGACGCCGTACTCCTTGGTCATGCCGTTGCCGCCGAGCGACTGGACCGCCTGGTCGGTGGCGCGGACCGCGACCTCGCCGGCCGCGTACTTGGCCATGTTCGCCGCCTCGCCCGCGGCCAGGTCGTCGCCGGCGTCGTACAGGGCGGCGGCCTTCTGCAGCATCAGCCGGGCCAGCTCGAGCTCGATCTTGATCTGCGCGAGCGGGTGCGCGATGCCCTGGTGTGCGCCGATCGGAGTCTTCCAGACCTGGCGGTCCTTGACGTACGCCGTGGCCTTGCCGAGCGCGTGCCGGGCGATGCCGATCGCGAACGCGGACGCCATGATCCGCTCCGGGTTCAGCCCGGCGAAGAGCTGCAGCAGCGCCGCGTCCTCGGAGCCGACCAGCGCCTCGCGCGGCAGTTGTACGTCGTCCAGATACAGCGCGAACTGCTTGTCCGGGCTGACCAGGTCCATCTCGATCTGGGTGAACTCCACGCCCGGCGCGTCCACCGGCACGATGAACAGGGCCGGTTTGAGCTTGCCGGTGCGGGCGTCCTCGGTCCGGCCGACGACCAGGACGGCCTGCGCGACGTCGAGGCCGGAGATGAAGACCTTGCGCCCGGTCAGCGACCAGCCGTTCTCGGTCCGGCGTGCGGTCGTGGTGATCTCGTGCGAGTTCGAGCCGGCGTCGGGCTCGGTGATCGCGAACGCCATGATCGTCGTACCGTCGGCCAGACCGGGCAGCCAGTGCCGCTTCTGCTCGTCGGTGCCGAACCGCCCGATCACCGTGCCGCAGATCGAGGGCGAGACGACCAGCATCAGCAGCGGGCAGCCCGCGGCGCCGAGCTCCTCCAGCACGATCGACAGGTCGGCCATGCCGCCGCCTCCACCGCCGTACTCCTCGGGGAGGTTGACGCCGAGGTACCCGAGCTTGCCAGCCTCCAGCCACAGCTCGGTGGTGTGCCCACCGCTCCGCGCCTGCCGGTTGAACCACTCGTAGCCGTACTTCTTCCCCAGCTCGCCGACTGCCTTGCGCAGTGCCTGGCGCTCTTCGGACTCGACGAAGCTCATGCTTCCTCCCCTACCACGGCCAGTACCGCCCCGACCTCGACCTGTTGACCTGCCTCGACCCTGAGCTCACTCACCACTCCACCCGCCGGGCTCGCGATCGTGTGCTCCATCTTCATCGCCTCCAGCCACAGCAGCGGCTGCCCTTGCTCGACCTTGTCACCCACCTGTACGCCGACCCGGATCACCGTCCCCGGCATCGGCGCCACCAGCGACCCCGCCGCCACCTGCCGCGACGGATCCTGGAACCGCTCCATCGGCTCCAACGCCACGCTTCCCAGTGGCGAGTCCACACAGACCAACCCGTCGTACGCCGCCACGTCGAACGCCCGCCGTACGCCGTCAACCTCCAGCACCACGCGCTCCGGGCTGCTGGAGACAAGCTCCACGTTGCCGTCCACGTCCAACCCGTCCCGAGTCAGCCGATAGGCAACCTCATGCACCTCGTCCCCAACCCGGTACCTCTTCCGCTGCGGCTGCGAAACCACATTCCGCCACCCACTCGGCACCCGCACCGGCCCACTCCGCCCTGCTGCATCAGCAAGCGCCGCCGCCAACGCCGACAACCACTCAACCTCCGGCCGCACCCCACCCCCCACACCATGCGCCTCAAAGAAGCCGGTGTCAGTGTCTCCAGCCAAAAACGCCGGATGCCGCAGAACCCAGACCAGCAGATCCCGATTCGTCCCCACCCCATGAACCCGCCCCCGCTCCAACACCCCCGCCAACCGCCGAGCCACCGCAGTCCGGTCACTCCCAGAAGCAATCACCTTCGCCAACATCGCGTCGTAGTAAGGCGAAACCTCCGACCCATCCTCAACCCCGGAATCCACCCGCAACCGCGCAGATGCTCCCGCCTGCACCGCACCCCAACTCGTCACGTCGACCGACCGCTCAACCGCATGCCCGTTCGACGGGGTGGTGGAACCGAGCGGCCGGTCGTGGCCGAGGGAGTGGGGTCGGCCGGGGGCCGGCGCACTGTTCATCTCACGCTCCAGCGCGAAGCGGTGGAGCGTGCCTGTTTGGGGTTGCCAGTCGTTGGTTGGGTCTTCTGCGTAGAGCCGGACCTCGATCGCGTGGCCGACTGTCGGCGGGGGCTCCGCCGGGAGACGTGCGCCGTCCGCGATGGCTAGTTGTAGTTCGACCAGGTCCAGGCCTGTGGTTTCTTCCGTGACGGGGTGTTCCACCTGGAGGCGGGTGTTCATTTCGAGGAAGTAGAAGTTGCCTGACTCGTCGGCGAGGAACTCGACCGTGCCGGCGCCGACGTAGTTGATCGCGGCGGCTGCCTTGCGGGCGGCGTCGAAGAGGTGGGGGCGCATGGAGGGGATGCGCTCGACGAGCGGCGACGGGGCTTCTTCGACGACCTTCTGGTGGCGGCGCTGGATGGAGCACTCGCGTTCGCCGACTGCCCAGATCGTGCCGTGCTGGTCGGCCATGACCTGCACCTCGATGTGCCGGCCGGCCGTCAGGTAGCGCTCGCAGAACACCGTCCCGTCCCCGAACGCGGACAACGCCTCCGCCGACGCGGCCTCGATCTCGCCAGGCAGATCCTCCAGCCGCGACACCACCCGCATCCCGCGCCCGCCACCACCGGCCGACGCCTTCACCAGCACCGGCAGGTCGGCAGCCGACACCTCAGCAGGCGTGAGCTCCGCCAGCACCGGCACCCCCGCCGCCGCCATCAGCTTCTTCGCCTCGATCTTCGACCCCATCGACGAGATCGCGTCCACCGGCGGCCCGATCCAGGTCAGCCCGGCGTCGATCACCGCCTGTGCGAAACCGGCGTTCTCGGACAGGAACCCGTAGCCGGGGTGGATCGCGTCGGCGCCCGCCCGCACCGCGGCCTCGATGATGAGGTCACCGCGGAGGTACGTCTCTCCGGGCGTGTTCCCGGGCAGGTGCACCGCCGCGTCGGCCTCGGCGACATGCGGCGAGCCCGCGTCGGCGGTGGAGTGGACCGCGACGGTCGAGAGACCCAGCGAGCGTGCGGTCCGGAAGATCCGCCGGGCGATCTCGCCACGGTTGGCGACCAGCAGCGCGGTGGTCATCGGCATCACATCCGGAAGACGCCGAAGTTGGCGCCGTCGAAGCGGGTGCCCTCGACCGGGGCGGAGTGGATGGCGGACAGGCAGATCCCGAGCACGGTCCTGGTGTCCCGCGGGTCGATCACGCCGTCGTCGTACAGCCGCCCGGACAGGAACATCGGCAGCGACTCCGCCTCGATCTGTCCCTCGACGTACGCGCGCATCGCGGCGTCGCCGTCCTCGTCGTACGGCTGCCCCTTCGCCGCCGCGGCCGCCCGCGCCACGATCGACAGCACGCCGGCCAGCTGCTGCGGCCCCATCACCGCCGACTTCGCCGACGGCCAGGCGAACAGGAACCGCGGGTCGAACGCCCGGCCGCACATCCCGTAGTGCCCGGCGCCGTACGACGCACCCATCAGGATCGAGATGTGCGGGACCCGCGAGTTCGACACCGCGTTGATCATCTGGGCGCCGTGCTTGATGATCCCGCCCTGCTCGTACTCCTGCCCGACCATGTAGCCGGTGGTGTTGTGCAGGAAGATCAGCGGCGTGTTCGCCCGGTTCGCCAGCTGGATGAACTGCGCCGCCTTCTGCGACTCCTCGCTGAACAGCACCCCGCGCGCATTCGCCAGGATCCCGACCGGGTACCCGTGCACCGAGGCCCACCCGGTCGCCAGCGACGACCCGTACAGCGGCTTGAACTCGTCGAACACCGACCCGTCCACCACCCGGGCGATCACGTCCCGCGGGTCGAACGGGATCTTCAGGTCACCCGGCACGATCCCGAGCAGCTCGTCGGCGTCGAAGAGCGGTTCGTCGTACGACGCTGCCGGCGGCGGACCGAGTTTGCGCCAGTTCAGCCGGGACACGATCTGGCGGCCGAGCCGGATCGCGTCCTGCTCGTCGACGGCGAAGTAGTCGGCCAGCCCGGACGTGCGCGCGTGCATCGACGCGCCGCCGAGCGACTCGTCGTCGGCGTCCTCACCGGTCGCCATCTTCACCAGCGGCGGCCCGGCCAGGAACACCTTCGCGCCACCGTCGACCATCACCACGTAGTCGCTCATACCCGGGATGTACGCGCCACCCGCGGTGGAGTTGCCGAACACCAGCGCGATGGTCGGGATGCCCTCGGCCGACAACCGGGTCAGGTTGCGGAACATCGCGCCGCCGGGGATGAAGATCTCCTTCTGCGTCGGCAGGTCCGCGCCGCCGGACTCGACCAGGCTGATCACCGGCAACCGGTTCGCGCGGGCGATCTCGTCGGCCCGCAGCGCCTTCTTCAGCGTCCAGGGGTTGCTCGCGCCGCCCTTGACGGTCGGGTCGTTCGCGGTGATCAGGCACTCCACCCCCTCGACCACGCCGATCCCGGTGACCAGGCTCGCCCCGACCGTGAAGTCCGAACCCCAGCCGGCCAGCGGTGACAGTTCCAGGAACGCCGTGTCCGGGTCGAGCAGCAACTCGATCCGCTCGCGGGCCAGCAGTTTGCCGCGTTTGTGGTGCCGGTCGACGTACTTCTCGCCGCCGCCCGCCAGCGCCTTCGCATGCTCGGCGTCCAACGCGACGAGCTTCTCCAGCATCGCCTCGCGATGGGTCATGGGGCCTCCCGGCCTGGACTGAGGAGCGGAGGGAGCGAAGCGACTGGAGTGACGAGGGAAGGCCGGGAGCCAAAGCCCCATGACCCGCCGCGCGGCAGCGTGGCGATGTGCACAGTCATGTGTACCCCAGTCGTTTCGCGGCCAGGCCGGTCAGGATCTCGGTGGTGCCGCCGCCGATCGCGAGGATCTTCTGGTCGCGGTACTGGCGTTCGACCTCGGCCTCCCGCATGTAGCCGAGACCGCCGTGCAGCTGCAGGGCTTGGTCGCAGACCCACTGCCCGGCCTCGACAGCGGTGTTCTTGGCGAAGCAGGTCTCGGCGATCACGTCCTCGCCGCGTGCAGCCCGCTCGGCGACCGAGTGCACGTAGACGCGGGCGACATCGATCCGGCGGGCCATCTCCGTCAGCGTGTGTTGCACGGTCTGCCGCGAGATCAACGGCCGCCCGAACGTCTCGCGGTTGCGGCACCACTCGACGGTGAGGTCGAGCGCCCGCTGCGCTCCGGCGTACGCCTGCACCGCGAGCGTCAGCCGCTCAGCCACGAAGTTCACCGCAAGCTGCACGAACCCGGTGCCCTGGGCACCTATCAGGTTGGCTGCCGGCACACGGACATCCGTGAACGAGAGCTCGGCCGTGTCCGAGCACAACCACCCCAGCTTCTCGAGCTTCCGCGACACCACGAACCCGGGAGTGTCCTTCTCGATCACCAGCAGGCTGATCCCGTGCGCACCCGGCCCGTCAGTGCGCACCGCGGTCGTGACGAAGTCCGCCCGGCAGCCCGACGTGATGTAGGTCTTCGCGCCGTTGACGACGAACGAGTCACCGTCCCGCCGGGCCGTCGTACGCAGCGAGGCGACATCCGAGCCGCCGTCGGGCTCGGTGATCGCCAGCGCGCCGATCAACGAGCCCTCGAGCGTCGGCCGCACCCACCGCTCGATCTGCTCCTGGTTGCCTGAAGCAACGATATGCGGCAACGCGATCCCACAGGTCAGCAGCGACGCCACCAGCCCACCGGATCCACCCGCGTAGTGCATCTCCTCGACCACCGCGATCGCGTCCGGCAACGAGCCGCCGCCACCGCCGACCGCATCCGCAAAGCCGACCCCGAGCAGCCCGAGCTTCCCCGCCTTCTCGTGCAACTCCCGCGGCAGCTCGCCGGCCCGCTCCCACTCATCCAGGTAGGGCAGGACCTCGGCTGCCATGAACCGCCGTACGGACTCCCGGAAGTCGTTCACAGCAACACCTCCGGCACGTCGACGTACCGGGACCGCAGCCACTCGCCGACCGCCTTCGCCTGCGGATCGAAGCGTGCCTGTGCGGCGACGCCCTCACCCAGCAAGCCTTCGACGACGAAGTTGATCGCCCACAGGTTCGGGAGGAGGTAGCGGGTGACGGTTAGTGGCTGGGTCTCTGGGAGCAGCTCCTGGAACAGCTCGACGGTCAGCGTGTGCGCGAGCCATCGCCAAGCCTTCTCCTGCCGCACCCACACACCAACGTTCGCGTCGCCGCCCTTGTCACCCGACCGCGCCCCGGCGATCCGGCCGAGCGGGACCTCCCGCGTCCGCGGCCGACCACTCGACGCGAGCTGCGGCAACGGCATCGGCAGCTCGGTGTCCTCGACCGGTGTCAGCGGCTGCGTCTCCGCGGCCGGCTCGACCACCTTCCGCGTCCCATCCGGCAGTACGGCGACGTGCTCGACCTCCCGGATATCGACGTACCCGGCCCGGAAGACGCCGTACGGCGATCCGTCGCCAGGCGGCGCGGTGACGTGGAACCCGGGGTAGCTCGCGAGCGCCAGCTCGATCGCGGCGTTGGAGAACGCCCGGCCGACTACCTTCGGATCCGGGTCCTTCGCCGCGCAGCGGAGGAAGACGCTGGCCTCCTCCTCGGTGTCCGCGTTCGGCTTCTCGGTCCAGGTGAGCGACCAGCGCAGTTCGGCGGGCCGCTTCGGGAGCGCCCGCTCGAGCTGGGCCTTCACCAGCTCGGCCTTCTCCTCCAGCTGCAGCCCGGTCAGCACGAAGTCGACCTCGTTGCGGAACCCGCCGACGCTGTTCAGCGACACCTTGTACGTCGGTGGCGGCGGCTCACCGCGGACGCCGCTGATCCGGACCCGGTCGGGCCCGTCGTCGCTCAGCTCGACCGAGTCGAGGCGGGTGGTGACGTCCGGACCGGCGTACCGGGCGCCGGCGATCTCGTACAGCAGTTGCGCCTTGACCGTGTCGATCGTGACCGCGCCGCCGGTGTCGTCGTGCTTGGTGATCACGCTGCTGCCGTCGGCGTGGATCTCCGCGATCGGGAACCCGGGCCGGCCGAGGTCCCGGATCTCGCCGAAGAACGCGTAGTTCCCGCCGGTCGCCTGGCAGCCGCACTCGATCACGTGACCGGCCGCGACCGCTCCGGCGAGCTCGTCGTACTGGGTCCGCTTCCAGCCGTGGTGGGCGGCGGCCGGGCCGACGATCACCGAGGCGTCGGTGACCCGGCCGGTGACGACGACGTCCGCGCCGGCCTGGAGGGCTTCGGCGATCCCCCAGGCGCCGAGGTACGCGTTGGCGGTCAGCGGGGTGCCGAGGCCGAGCTCGTCCGCCCGGCCGAGCAGGTCGTCGCCTTCGACGTACGCGATCCTCGGCTGCAGCCCGAGCTTCCCGGCCAGCTCGGCGATCGCCTGAGCCAGGCCGGCCGGGTTGAGGCCGCCGGCGTTGCTGACGATCTTGACGCCGCGGTCGAGCGCCTCGCCGAGCCCGGTCTCGAGCTGCTTGAGGAACGTCCGCGCGTACCCGAGCGACGGGTCCTTCAGCCGGTCCCGGCCGAGGATCAGCATGGTCAGCTCGGCCAGGTAGTCGCCGGTCAGCACGTCGAGCGGTCCGCCGGTGAGCATCTCCTGGACCGCGCTGAACCGGTCGCCGTAGAACCCGGACGCGTTCCCGATCCTGATCGGCGCGGTCATCCGAACTGCCCCGCCGTACGACCCTTGCCCGGCAGCCCGGCGAACGCCTGGATGATGCCGAGCCATTCCTCCGCGTCGGAACCTTCACTGCGTACGGCGAGGTCGTCGCGATGCCGGCGCTGCGTCGCCAGCAGGCAGAAGTCGAGCGCGGGACCGGTGACCCGCTGCCCGGCGTCGTCGGGACCCCAGGTCCAGGTGTCGCCGTCCGGACCGGTGAGCTCCACGTGGAACGGTTCGGGCGGCGGGGTGCGGTTGTTCAGGAGGTACGCGAAGTCGCGGGTCCGGACCGCCAGGTGGGCGACGTGCCGCAGCCGGTTCGACGGCGGGCGGGTGACCTGGAGCGCGTCGACCACGTCCTGGCCGTGCGCCCACGTCTCCATCAACCGCGCCGTCGCCATCGAGGTCGGACTCATCGGCGGCCCGTACCACGGCACCTTCTGCCCGGCCGGGACCTTCTTGAGCGCCTCGGCGAGGTCGGCCCGCGTCTCCCGCCAGTAGGTCAGCAGCTGGTCGGGCGGCAGCGCGGCCGTCTCGTTGGCGCCCTCGTCGACGTACGTCGCCGGGCTCGCGGCCGCCTTCTCGAGGGAGACCTGGAAGCCGTCCGGATCGGTGACGGCGAGGTGCGCGGCCTCGTCGGTCCAGGCCAGGTGGGCGATCTGGTGCGCGATCGTCCAGCCCTCGGCCGGAGTCGGCGTCGCCCAGTCCTCGGCCGGCAGGCCACCGACCAGCCGGTCCAGCTCGGCGCTCTCGGCCCACAGGTCGGCCAGCACTTCGTCCAGTTGCACGCTGCACTCCCCGCGGTAGGGATGGTGTGCAGCCGAGCGTTGCACGGTCGGGAAAAAGAATCAAGCGTGCTTGTTTTTCACTTTGGCAGCTCAGGCGGCGTCCACTCGGACCATCGCGCGGTCGCCTTCCGCCACGCCGCGGGCGGGATCAGCCGGGCGGCGAGCGAGACCGCGAGGTGGGCGGCCAGGCCGGTGCTCGAGGTCCGCTTCAGGGACGCGCGGGCGGCCTCCTTCATCGGCTTCAGCCGCGCCCGGCGCTGCTCGTCGTACCGCTTCAGCGCCTCGGGCAGCTTGTCGGCGGCGAGGGCGGCGGCCAGGACGACCGCGTCCTCGATCGCCTGGCACGCGCCTTGGCCGAGGTCCGGCGACATCGCGTGTGCCGCGTCCCCGAGCAGGACGACGCGATCCTTCACGTACGTCGGCAGTGGGTCGAGGTCGACGATGTCGTTGTGCAGCACCTGGTCCTCGGGAGTCGCCGCGACCAGTTCCGGGATCGGGCGGTGCCAGTGCCGGACCCGGCGCAGTACTTCGGCGCGATCGTCGCCGTACAACTGGTTCGGCTGGGCGGCGTTGACCATCAGGAACCAGTAGACGCGCTCATCCGGGAGCGGGAGTACGCCGGCCTGCACCCCACGCCCGAACGTCATCGTCTCCTGCACCGGCCATACCGACCCGGAACGCGTCACTCCGCGCCAGACGCTCCGATGCTGGAAGACGGGATCGCCGGACCACAAACTGCGGCGGGTCACGCTGTTGACTCCGTCCGCCGCGATCACCAGGTCGGCGGTGAACTCCTGGCCGTCCGCACAGACCACGGAGCCTTCAGGCGACACCGACACCACCTCGGCGTCGGTGTGCAGCGCCTCGTCGGGCAACTCCTTCCGCAGTACGTCGTGCAGGTCGGCCCGGTGAATCGCGAGTACGCCGACATCCTCCGGGTGACTGTGCCGGAGCCAGCGGCCCGATGACGTCCGGAGGTTGCCGCGGGAGATCGTCGGGACCGACCGGGACCGGATCTCGACGCCGAGCGCGTCCAGCGCCCGCTCCGCGTTCGGCCAGACCGTCAGCCCGGCGCCGACCTCGGCGATGATCGGCGCCCGCTCGAGCACCGTGACCGACCAGCCGATCCGCTGCAGCCCCACCGCTGCCGCCAGGCCGCCGATCCCGGCGCCGATGACGACCGCGGTCGAAGCTTCTTCACGCGTCCCCACGCCTCGGAGGTTACTTCTTCGCGGGAGCGCCGTGTCGAAGTGGTCTAGCAGGTTCGGTGCCGGACGCAAGGGATTCGATCGGTGTGGAAGAGCTGTCTGACGACCCGGTGCCGGTGCTACCCAAGACCAATGCATGGTTCGCTGCCCGGGAAGGCCGCCGAGATCCGGGCGTTGCTGCTCAGCTTGATCGACTCGCTGCCGGAGGGCGCCGCGCTGCCGCCGGAGCGGGAGCTCGCCGTGCGCTGGAACGTGGCCCGGATGACGCTGCGCCGAGCGGTCGACGAGCTGGTGATCGAGGAGTTGCTCGTCCGCCGGCACGGCAGCGGGACGTACACGACCCGGCCGAAGGTGGCGAAGTGGCTGGGCATGATCGGCTTCTCCGAGGACGTCCGGCGGCGCGGGATGCGGCCGGGCAGCACGATGATCGAGTTCCGGCACCAGAAGGCCGAGCGGGCCGCCGCGCGCCGGCTGCGGATCCCGGTCGGCGACCCGATCATCACGTTCACCCGGCTCCGGCTCGCCGACGACGTGCCGATGGTGGTCGAACGCACGACGCTCCCGGCCGGGTACGTCCCCGGTCTGCAGGCCGCCGACCTGGACGGCTCGCTCTACGAGCTGCTCGACTCCCGGTACAGCATCGACCACGTCAGCGGAACGTCCCGGATCGAACCCGTCATGCCCGACGCGAAGACCGCCGGCTGGCTCGACATCCCGACCAGCCAGCCGTGTCTCGCTGTCCACGGCATCAGCTTCGACCGCCGCGACCGCGTCTTCGAGTACACCTCGGCCCTCTACCGCGGCGACCGCTACGCGTTCACCACCGAGCTCCGCACCACGCCGACCCTGCGATCCACGGCCCAGGGCCTGTAGTTGCCCTGAGCAAGAGTTGTTGTCCCGTCACGATGATTACTCTCGGTGGGCAGCCGCTGACTATCGTGGGTGCCGCCATGGATCTCAGAAGCCCGATCAGCACCGTCATCCCGTCGTTGGACGGTCCCGTGTTGCAGGTACTCGCGCGCAGCGAAGGCGGCCTGTCCGGGCGGCAGATCCACAAGCTCGCCGGGACCGGCAGCGTCGCCGGCGTCCGCCTGGTCCTGCAACGACTGGCCGCCACCGGTCTGGTGCACGTCGACGACGTCGGCAACTCGTTGCTCTATCACCTCAATCGCAAGCACCTGGTCGCTCCGGCGGTGGAGTTCCTCGCCGACCTCCGCGGCACCCTCAGCAGCCGGCTCGCCGACGAGATCAGCGCCTGGCGGATCCCGCCGGTGCACGCCAGCCTGTACGGCGCGATCGCGCGCGGCGACGGTGACCTGGAGAGCGACGTCGACGTGCTGCTGATCCGCCCGGACCAGATCGACCAGGGCGACATCCTGTGGGAGGACCAGGCCGCCCGGCTGATGCGAACCGTCGTCGACCTGACCGGCAACCCGGCGCACGTGTTCGAGCTCAGCCGCACCGAGCTCGTCGGTCACGTGACCGAGGAGCCGATCCTCAACGACTGGATGCGGCCGAGTATCCCGCTGTCCGGCCTGCCGCTCGAGTCGCTGATGGCCGACTCCGCGCAACTCGCCGTCCGTTAGTCCCCGAGCAGTGGGGCGAGCAGGCGGGCGATCCGGCTGTCGCGACCGGTCAGCTGCTCCTCGGCGTCCGCGACCGTCACCGCCCGCCGGGCCGCGTTGATCCCGAGCCACCGCAGCGGTTCCGGCTCCCACCGGCGGGATCGATGCCCGACCCACGGCAACCGGGTCAGCGCGGTGTCCCGGCGCAGGATCAGATCCGTCAACGTCCGCCCGGCGAGGTTCGTCGTACTCACGCCGTCCCCGACGTACCCACCAGCCCACGCCAGCCCAGACCCCCGGTCGAGCCCGACCGAGGCGCACCAGTCCCGCGCGACACCGAGCGGCCCGCCCCAAGCGTGCGTGAACCGGACGTCGTCGAGCTCGCCGAACAGCTCCCGCACGGTCGCCCGCAACGACGCGAACACCCGCGGCGCATCGTCGTACGACGGCTTGACCCGAGAGCCGAGGTGGTACGGCGCACCGCGGCCACCGAAAGCGATCCGTCCGTCGGCCGTCCGCTGCCCGTAGATGATCAGGTGTCGCAGATCGCTGAACGTGGGCCGATCCGCCAGCCCGATCCGCGCCCAGGTCGCGTCGTCGAGCGGCTCGGTCGCGACCATCAGCGAGTAGACCGGCAGCAACGTCCGCGTGTGCCCTTTCAACAAGGGCGTGAACCCCTCGGTCGCCCGGACCACGACGTCGGCCCGCACAACGCCGTACGGCGTGACCGCACGACCCGGCCCGATCTCGGTCACCGGCGTCTGCTCGTGGATCGTCACGCCGAGGCGCTCGACGACGCCGGCCAGCCCGCGCACCAGCTTGCCGGGATGGATCGCCGCGCAGTGTGGAGTGAACACCGCCCCGAGCACGTTCGTCGCGTGCACCTTGCGGACTGCTTCCGCGGCACCGAGGAAGCGCAGGTCACCGGGACCCCACTCGTGGGCGTCGGCAACCATCGCGTGGGCGCGGGCGAGCTGGGCCGGACTGCGCGCCAGCGCGACCATGCCGCCCTTGTGGTAGTCGCAGTCGATGCCCTCGGCAAGGCTGACCAGGCCGACCTCGTTGACCGTGGCCTGCATCGCCCGGTGCATCTCGATCGCGGCCTCGCGACTCGATCCCGGCAGCGCCGCCAGCTTGCGCGACGAGGCCGGGAAGAACGCGGAACACCAGCCACCGTTGCGACCTGACGCCCCGAACCCGGCCGTCTCGGCCTCGAGTACGACGATGCGCAGCGCCGGATCGGCTTTCGCCAAGTAGTACGCGGTCCACAGGCCGGTGTAGCCGGCGCCGACGATCGCCACGTCGGCGTCCCGGTCGGCCGCGAGCCCGGGCCGCCCGGCGGCGTGCTCCGCGGGCTCTCCGGTGTCCCCCCAAAGGATCAGCGCACACCCCAGGAATAGGTCTGTTTCACCAACTTGAGGTAGACGAAGGTCTCGGTCGCCTTTACCCCCTCGATCTGTCGGATCCGCTCGGACAGCACCTGCAGCAGGTGCTCGTCGCTCTCGCACAGCACCTCGGCCAGCAGGTCGAACGAGCCGGCCGTGATCACGACGTACTCGACCTCGTCCATCGCCGCGAGCTCGTCCGCGATCGGCTCCAGCGAGCCCTCCGCCTTGATCCCGATCATCGCCTGCCGGTCGAAGCCGAGCTCGAGCGGATCGGTGACCGCGACGACCTGCATCACCCCGGCGTCGGTCAGCCGCTGCACCCGCTGCCGGACCGCGGCCTCGGACAGCCCGACGGCCTTGCCGATGGCGGCGTACGACCGGCGCCCGTCGACCTGGAGCTGCTCGATGATCGCCTTCGAGGTGTCGTCCAGCAACGCCTGGTTCTTGTCCGGGTTCCCCGTTCGCACTGCCACCCCGAGATCCTCTCAGTGTCACGGGGCGTAAGCAAGTCGGCGCAGCGGAATTCGTTGCAAAATGCCCGAACAGCTACGGAATCCCTTGTCTAGATCAGCTCGGTTTGACAGTATCGCCCGCGAAGGCAGCCTTCTAGGAGGTCCGATGAGTCCTCGTCACCAACCTCTGGTCGGCCGCCGGACCGTGCTGCGGGGGATGACGCTGTCCGCCCTCGGGCTGGCCGGCGGTGGTCTGCTGGCCGGGTGCGGCATCCCGCCGGCGAAGCAGGCCGAAGGGGAGTGCGTCAGTACCGACCTGTCCGCGGAGCAGAAGACGCTGATCTTCTCGAACTGGCCCGGGTACATCGACGAGAACGAGGAGGACAGTAAGGCCGCGCCGCCGACGCTGGCCGCCTTCGAGGGCGAGACCGGGATCAAGGTCACCTACACCGCCGACGTCAACGACAACGCCGAGTTCTACGGCAAGGTCCGTGACCAGCTCGGCTCCTGCGAGCCGTGCGGCCGCGACCTGTTCGCGCTGACCGACTGGATGGCGGCCCGGATGATCGGGCTGGGCTGGATCCAGAAGCTCGACCACGCCAACATCCCGAACGTCGACGCCAACCTGCTGCCGAAGCTCAAGGCGCCGAGCTGGGACCCGAACCGCGACCACAGCGCACCCTGGCAGAGCGGGCTGACCGGGATCGCCTACAACTCGAAGGTCACCTCCGAGGTGGGCAGCATGACGGATCTCCTCAACCGCGAGGACCTCAAGGGCCGGATCACGATGCTGTCCGAGATGCCCGACACGATGGGCTTCATGCTGCGCCTGACCGGCGCGGACCCCGGCAACTTCGACGACGCGGAGTGGAGCAAGGCGCTCGAGCTGCTCCAGGACAAGGTCGCCTCCGGCCAGATCCGCCGCTTCACCGGCAACGACTACGTGCAGGACCTCAACGCCGGCAACATCGCCGCCTGCGAGGCCTGGTCGGGCGACGTGATCGCGATGCAGGCGGAGAACCCCGACATCAAGTTCGTCGTCCCCGAAGAAGGCCTCAACCTGTGGTCGGACAACCTGATGGTGCCGAACAGGGCGGACCACAAGGCGAACGCCGAAGCGTTGATGAACTACTACTACGACCCCGAGGTCGCGGCCACGCTGGCGGCCTGGGTGAACTACATCTGCCCGGTCGAAGGCGCCCAGCAGGCGATGGAGGCGATCGACCCGGAGCTGGTCGAGGACCCGCTGATCTTCCCCGACCAGGAAATGCTGGCCAAGACGTTCGCCTTCATGCCGCTGGACACGGCCCAGGCGAAGCTCTACGAAACCGACTTCAACCTCGCGATCGGGGGCTGAGCCCAATGACCAGTGACCTCGTCCTGTCCGGAATCAGCAAGCAGTACGGCGCTCAGCGTGCGGTCGACCAGGTCGAGCTGACCGTCCCGTCCGGCGCGTTCTTCGCGCTGCTCGGACCGTCCGGCTGCGGCAAGACCACCACCCTGCGGATGATCGCCGGCCTGGAGGAACCGAGCACCGGCAGCATCCGGCTGGGTGCGCAGGACATCACCGGACTGCGCCCGTACAAACGACCGGTCAACACGGTGTTCCAGAACTACGCCCTGTTCCCGCACCTCAGCATCTTCGAGAACGTCGCGTTCGGGCTGCGCCGCCGTGGCGTCAAGGACGTGAAACCGCAGGTCGAGGAGATGCTCGAGCTGGTCGAGCTCGGCGCCTTCGGCAAGCGAAAGCCGGCGCAGCTGTCCGGTGGCCAGCAGCAACGGGTCGCGCTGGCCCGGGCCCTGATCAACCAGCCGCAGGTGCTGCTGCTGGACGAGCCGCTGGGGGCGCTCGACCTGAAACTGCGCCGGCAGATGCAGCTCGAGCTCAAGCGGATCCAGACCGAGGTCGGCATCACCTTCGTGCACGTCACGCACGACCAGGAAGAGGCCATGACGATGGCCGACACCATCGCGGTGATGAACGGCGGCCTGATCGAGCAACTCGGCACCCCCACCGAGCTGTACGACCTGCCCGCCACCACGTTCGTGGCGAACTTCCTGGGGCAGTCGAACCTGATCCGGGCCGCGATCATCGGCAAGTCCGACCAGAACCTGGTCCTCGACGTGCACGGCCGGAAGGTGACGGTGCCGCTGCCCCGGTGCCGGGTCACCGAGGGCGAGGTCTGGATGGGGATCCGGCCGGAGAAGGTGTTCCTGGCCCCGGCAGGTACGGAGCAGAGCAACGGCGTGAACCAGTTGCGCGGAGGGGTCGTGACTGACGTCAGTTACGTCGGTGTGAGCACGCAGTACCTGACGCGCTTGCCGTGGGACCAGGAGCTGACGGTCTTCGAGCAGAACACCGGTGCGCGGGAGGCGCTCGAGGTCGGAGACCAGGTGGACCTGCACTGGCAGCCGTCGCACACGTTCGTGCTGGACGCCAGGCAGGACGCACTCGCGGGAGTCGAGGACATCGACGACCCGGGTGGTGCCGGGTGAGCGCGGTCGGTCAGTTGGGGGCGACCGCGCCGACCCCGGCCACCAAACCGGAGCGGTCCGGCCGGCGGCTGACGGCGTACCTGCTGCTGCTTCCGGGCGGACTCTGGTTGCTGCTCTTCTTCGCCGTACCGCTGGTGTCGCTGCTGGCCGCCAGCCTGTACGACCCGAACGGGTCGATCGAGACCGGGTTCGCGATGACCTGGCACTGGCAGAACTTCGTCGACGCGATGGCCGACTACGCGCGCCCGTTCGGGCGGTCGCTCTGGTACGCGCTGCTCACCACCGCGTTCTGCCTGCTGCTCGGCTACCCGCTGGCGTACGCGATCGCGATCAAGGCCGGCCGGTGGAAGAACCTGATGCTGGCGCTGGTGATCGCGCCGTTCTTCACCAGCTTCCTGATCCGGACGCTGTCCTGGAAGCTGCTGCTCAGCGACAACGGGTTCGTGGTCGACTTCCTGCAGACGATCCGGATCCTCGGTCCGGACGGACGGTTGCTGGCGACAACGGCCGCCGTGGTCACCGGGCTCACCTACAACTTCCTGCCGTTCATGGTGCTGCCGCTGTACGCCAGCCTGGAGCGGATCGACCGCCGGCTGATCGAGGCCGGTGGCGACCTGTTCGCCGGTCCGTTCACGACCTTCAGAACGGTTACGCTGCCGCTGTCGATGCCGGGCGTGGTCGCCGGCACGCTGCTGACCTTCATCCCGGCGGCGGGCGACTACATCAACGCCCAGCTGCTCGGCACGCCGAAGCAGCGGATGATCGGGAACGACATCCAGCGCCTGTTCGCCGCCGGCGCCTACCCGACCGCAGCCGCGCTGTCGGTGACGCTGATGGCCGCGATCGTCGTACTCGTGCTCTTCTACGTACGGCGGGCCGGAACGGAGGAGCTGGTATGACCAGAGCCGGCCGGTTCGTCGGGCGCCACCTGATCATGGTGCTCGCGGTGCTCGTGCTGCTGTACCTGTTCGCGCCGATCGCCGTCGTGATCCTGATGTCGTTCAACGCGCCGGAGAGCAAGCTGTCGTACACGTTCGACGGCTTCACCTGGGACAACTGGCTGAACCCGTGCCGGCCGCTCGGACTGTGCGAAGCGGTCAGCACCGGCCTCCGGATCGGCTTGCTGGCCACCGTCATCGCCACCGCGCTCGGGACCTTGATGGCCTTTGCGATGGTTCGGCACCGGTTCCGCGGGCGGTCCGCGACGAACCTGTTCATCTTCCTGCCGATGGCCTCGCCGGAGATCGTGCTCGGCGCGTCGCTGCTGGCCCTGTTCGTGTCCAGCGGGTTCGGCGGGCAGCTCGGGTTCTGGACGATCCTGATCGCGCACGTGATGTTCTGCCTGTCCTTCGTGGTGGTGACCGTGAAGGCGAGGCTGACCGGGATGGACTCCCGGCTGGAACAGGCCGCGATGGACCTCTACGCCAACGAGTGGCAGACGTTCTGGCGGATCACGTTCCCGCTGGTCTTCCCCGGCATCCTGGCCGCCGCGCTGCTCAGCTTCTCGCTGTCCTTCGACGACTTCATCATCACCAACCTGAACGCCGGCACCACGGTGACGTTCCCGATGTACGTCTGGGGATCGGCGCAGCGCGACCTCCCGCCGCAGATCAACGTCGTCGGTACGGCGATGTTCCTGCTCGCCCTCGTCCTCGTGCTCGGCGGCGAACTCGCCCGCCGGCGAAGGACCCGATGACGTCGCCTCTCAGCGAGGCAGAACCGCTGGTCTTCTGGCTCGACGACAAGGCGGCCCCGGAAGCCCTGCCGCCGCTGCATGGAGATGAGGTCGCGGACCTGGCTGTGGTCGGTGGCGGCTACACCGGCCTCTGGACCGCGTTGCGGGCCAAGGAGCGTTACCCGGACCTCGACATCGTGCTGCTCGAGGCGTACACCTGCGGGTCCGCGGCCAGTGGCCGCAACGGCGGATTCTGCGACGCCAGCCTGACCCACGGCTTCGCGAACGGCATGGCCCGCTGGCCGGAGGAGATGCCCGTCCTCGAGCGACTCGGACGGGAGAACCTGGACGCGATCGGCGCCACCATCGCGCGACTCGGGATCGACTGCGACTGGCGCCGTACCGGCGAGCTCACCGTCGCCACCGCGCCCCACCACCTGGACGAACTCGCCTCGGAAGCTGCTGTGCGGGACGGCGTGGTGTTGCTGGACCAGGACGCCGTACGGGCCGAGGTGAACTCACCGACCTATCTCGGTGGGTTGCTCGACGTTGCGAATACTGCCTTGGTCGAGCCTGCCCGGCTTGCTTGGGGACTGCGTGAAGCGTGCCTGGAACTCGGCGTACGGATCTACGAGAACACGCGGGTGCGCCGGCTCTCGTCCGGATTGTTGTCAACAGCAATGGGTTCGGTCCGCGCGGACCGGATCGCGCTGGCGACCAATGCGTTTCCGTCGTTGCTTCGGCGACTGCGGCTCTACACGGTGCCCGTCTACGACCTCGTGCTCGTCACCGAGCCGCTCTCGCCCGCTCAGCTCGCCGCCATCGGCTGGCGCGGGCGCCAAGGCGTCGGCGACGCGTCGAACCTCTTCCACTACTACCGGCTCACCCGCGACGACCGCATCCTGTGGGGCGGCTACATACCTCTCTACTACTACGGCAGCCGCATCAACCCCGCCCTGGAACAACGCGACGACATCCACCTCATGCTCGCCCAGCACTTCTTCGAGACCTTCCCTCAACTGGAAGGCCTCCGCTTCACCCACCGCTGGGGTGGCGTCATCGACACCAGCACCCGCTTCTGCGCCTTCTTCGGCACGGCACACCGGGGCCGCCTCAGCTACGCCCTCGGCTACACCGGCCTGGGCGTAGCCGCCACCCGCTTCGGCGCCGACGTCATGCTCGACCTCCTATACGCCGAATCCACCGACCGCACCGACCTCCGCATGGTCCGCGAACGCCCCCTCCCCTTCCCACCCGAACCCCTCCGCTCAGCCGCCATCCACCTAACCCGCCACGCCATGACCCAAGCCGACACCAACGCCGGCCACCGAAACCTGTGGCTCCGCACCCTGGACCGCCTAGGCCTCGGCTTCGACTTCTAACTGCGGTCAACCCACGCGCGCTACGCACGGGGAACTACAGCTTGGATTCGGCTTCGGTGAGGACTGTGCGGAGGATTTGTTCTATTTCGGTGAAGTGGGACTGGTCGCAGATCAGGGGTGGGGAGAGTTGGATGACGGGGTCGCCGCGGTCGTCGGCTCGGCAGTAGAGGCCGGCGTCGAAGAGGGCCTTGGAGAGGAAGCCGCGGAGGAGGCGTTCGGACTCCTCGTCGTCGAAGGTCTCCTTGGTGGCTTTGTCCTTGACCAGTTCGATGCCGTAGAAGTACCC
The DNA here is from genome assembly GCF_053592935.1 of Kribbella sp. NPDC002412. NCBI lineage: Bacteria > Bacillati > Actinomycetota > Actinomycetes > Propionibacteriales > Kribbellaceae > Kribbella > Kribbella sp. NPDC002412. Next base: position 78,137 of record NZ_JBSFBL010000028.1, on the reverse strand, counting down.
GTCGCCGCGGACGTCGCCGACCAACGGCAGGTCGAGCAGCTGTTCGAGCGTCGCCCGGAACTCCCCCTCCCGGGCCCGGACGTGCTCGTTGATGGCTTCGCGCTCGAAGATGTCCAGATTGGTCAGCGCGACCGCGGCGGATACGGGGTGGCCACCGAAGGTGTAGCCATGGGCGAACGTGGTGTCGCCGTGCAGGAACGGCTCGGCCAGCCGGTCGGTCGCGATCATGGCGCCGAGCGGGGCGTACCCGGACGTGAGGCCCTTCGCGCAGGTGATGATGTCGGGCTGGTAGCCGTAGCGTTCGGCGCCGAACATGTGGCCGAGCCGGCCGAAGGCGCAGATCACCTCGTCGCTGACGAGCAGGACGTCGTACTCGTCGCAGATCTCGCGGACCCGGTCGAAGTAGCCGGGCGGCGGCGGGAAGCAGCCGCCGGCGTTCTGCACCGGCTCGAGGAAGACGGCGGCGACGGTGTCGGCGCCTTCGTTCTCGATGGCGACCGCGATCTGGTCGGCGGCCCAGCGGCCGAACGCGGCCGGGTCGTCGCCGTGGATCGGGGCCCGGTAGATGTTGGTGTTCGGGACCCGGAACGTGCTCGGCACCAACGGCTCGAACGGCGCCTTCAGCTCCGGTAGCCCGGTGATCGACAGCGCGCCGTGCGGGGTGCCGTGGTAGGCGATCGCGCGGCTGATGACCTTGTGCTTGGCGGGTTTGCCGGTGAGCTTGAAGTACTGCTTGGCCAGCTTCCAGGCGGACTCGACCGCCTCGCCGCCGCCGCTGGTGAAGAACACCCGGTTCAGGTCGCCGGGCGCGTAGCCGGCGACGCGCTCGGCCAGCTCGATCGACTTGGGGTGCGCGTACGACCAGAGCGGGAAGAACGCCAGCTCCGCGGCCTGCTTGGCCGCCGCTTCGGCGAGCTCGGTGCGGCCGTGGCCCAGCTGGCTGACGAACAGCCCGGCCAGCCCGTCCAGGTACCGCTTGCCGCGGGCGTCGTACACGTGCACGCCGTCACCCCGGACGATCACCGGTACGTCGGCCTGCTGGTAGCTCGACAACCTGGTGAAGTGCATCCACAGGTGGTCGCGCGCCGACTGTTGCAGGTGGGCGAAGCCGGCGTCGTCGAGCGTGTCGGACGGCATGTCGATCCCTTCGTCTGGTGCTTGCCGTTGCCCGCCATCCTCCCGCGCCCAAGACATGCTGGCAAGTGATTTCGTGCCATCAGAGCCGATATGGTGTCGATGTCAGCGGTTCACTACGCGATCTGATGCGGAATCCGCATCCTTGGGAGGTGGGCGGGTGGACACGGTGTTCGTCAACGGCGCGGTGTTCGACGGCCACCGGCACCGGCCCGGGCTGTCGGTCGGCGTCCGGTCCGGCCGGATCGTCGCGATCGCCCCGGACGTCACGCAGCTGATCGGCCCCGACACCGATGTCGTCGACCTGGCAGGCGGTCTGCTGCTGCCCGGCTTCGTGGACGCCCACATCCACCCGGTCCAGGGCGGCCTGGAGCGCGCCCGCTGCGACCTCGCGCCGGCGTCCGGCCTCCCGTCGTACCTCGAACGGATCTCGACGTACGCCGGAAGTCACCCGGACGTCCCGTGGATCCTCGGCGGCGGCTGGCACCAGCCGGACTTCGCCAACGGAGCGCCGGCCGTGGCCGACCTCGACACTGTCGTCCCAGACCGTCCGGCCTTCCTGGTGAACGCCGACCACCACGGCGCCTGGGTGAACACCCGCGCGTTGAAACTCGCCGGCATCGACGCGCGGACCCCGGACCCGCCCGACGGCCGGATCGAACGCGGACCGGATGGCGCACCGACCGGCACCCTGCACGAGGGCGCGATGGACCTCGTCGGCCGCCACGTCCCACCCACAACCCACCGGGAGCTCGTCGACGCGCTGACCGACGCGCAGACGTACCTGCACTCACTCGGCATCACCGGCTGGCAGGACGCGATCGTCGGCGACTACGCCAACATGAGCGACCCAGGACCGGCGTACGCCGAGCTGGCAACCGCCGGCCGCCTGACAGCACGCGTGGTCGGCGCCCTCTGGTGGCAGCGCGACCGCGGTCCCGAGCAGATCTCAGACCTGGTGGTACGGCGCGACGCCTTGAGCCAACGGCGGTTCCGGGCGGGCAGCGTGAAGATCATGCAGGACGGCGTGGCCGAGAACTTCACCGCCGGAATGCTCGAGCCGTACTACGACGGCTGTGGTTGCCGCACCGCCAACGCCGGCCTGTCGTTCGTGGATCCGATCGAGCTGCGAGAGAACATCACCAAGCTGGACGCCGAAGGCTTCCAGGTCCACGTGCACGCGATCGGGGACCGCGCGGTCCGTGAGGCGCTGGACGCGTTCGAGGCGACACTGCAGCGGAACGGCGACCGCGATCTGAGGCACCACATCGCTCACCTTCAGGTCGTGCATCCGAAGGACATCGCGCGGTTCGCCCAGCTCGGCGTCACCGCGAACCTGCAGGCGTTGTGGGCGGTTCGGGATGCGCAGATGGTGGACCTCACGATTCCGTTCCTCGCGCCCGAGCGGGCCGGGTGGCAATACCCGTTCGGCGACCTGGCCCGGTCGGGCGCACGGCTCGCGGCCGGCTCCGACTGGCCGGTGTCGAGTCCGGACCCGCTGGCCGCCGTACACGTCGCGGTGAACCGGAGCTCGCCTGACGACGCCGACCCGTTCCTGCCCGAGCAGGCCCTGGACCTGGCGACCGCGTTGGCGGCGTACACGTCGGGGAGCGCGTGGCTGAACCACGAGGACGAGACCGGACGGATCCAGGCCGGCGCGCTCGCGGACCTGGCCGTTCTCGACCGGGACCCGTTCGCCGGACCGGTTGCGGAGATTGCCGAGGCCCGGGTGCGGGCCACCTATGTCGAAGGCGTCTGCGTCTTCGGTGATCGATCGACGAGATAAGGACTGACATGGCTGAGCTCAGGAACTTCGTGGACGGCAAGTCGGTGGGTGCGCTCAGTGGAGCGACGTACGACGTCATCGAGCCGGCGACCGGCGCGGTCTACACGCAGGCGTCGCGGTCCGGGCCCGAGGACGTCGACCAGGCGATGACCGCGGCGGCCCGTGCCTTCGAGACCTGGCGGGACACCACGCCGGCCGAGCGGCAGCTGGCGCTGCTGAAGATCGCCGACGCAATGGAGCAGCGCGCCGACGAGTTCGTGCAGGTGGAGAGCCGGAACACGGGCAAGCCGCTGGCGCTGACCGCGAGCGACGAGGTGCCGCCGTGTGTGGACCAGTTGCGGTTCTTCGCCGGTGCGGCCCGGGTGCTGGAGGGCCGGTCGGCCGGTGAGTACCTGGCCGGCCACACCTCGTGGATCCGGCGGGAGCCGATCGGTGTCGTCGGACAGGTCACGCCCTGGAACTACCCGCTGATGATGGCGATCTGGAAGATCGCGCCGGCGCTCGCGGCCGGCAACACCGTCGTCCTGAAGCCGAGTGACACCACGCCCGCGTCGACCGTGCTGCTGGCTGAGCTGTGCGGCGAGTTCCTGCCGCCCGGCGTGCTCAATGTCGTGTGCGGTGACCGGGACACCGGCCGGGCCCTGGTCGACCACGAGATCCCGCAACTCGTCGCGATCACCGGATCGGTCCGGGCCGGGATGGAGGTCGCGTCCGCCGCGTCGCGTCAGCTGAAGCGCACGCATCTCGAGCTCGGCGGCAAGGCACCGGTCGTGGTCTTCGACGACGCCGACCTGGAGAAGGCGGCGCAGGCGATCGCGGACGCGGGCTACTTCAACGCCGGCCAGGACTGCACCGCTGCCACCCGCGTGCTGGCTGGACCGCGCATCCACGACGACTTCGTCGACGCCATCTCCGACCTGGCGCGCGACGTCAAGACCGGGCCGCCCGACGATCCGGACGTCGCGTACGGCGCCCTGAACAACGCCAATCAGCTCAGCCGGGTCAGCGGCTTCATCGACCGGCTGCCCGACCACGCGACGCTTCGCACCGGCGGGCAGACGGTCGGCGACCGCGGGTACTTCTACGCGCCGACCGTGGTCTCCGGACTGCGGCAGGACGACGAGGCGATCCAGCAGGAGATCTTCGGGCCGGTCGTCACCGTCCAGCAGTTCACCGACGAGGACGAGGCACTGCGCTGGGCGAACGGCGTCGAGTACGGCCTGGCCTCGTCGGTCTTCACCCGCGACCACGGCCGCGCGCTGCGGATGGCCCGCCGCCTCGACTTCGGCTGCGTCTGGATCAACACCCACATCCCGATCGTCGCCGAGATGCCGCACGGCGGCTTCAAGCACTCCGGCTACGGCAAGGATCTCTCCATGTACGGCCTCGAGGACTACACCCGCATCAAGCACGTCATGTCGAACATCGAGCCCTAGTGGTCTAAACGAGGTCCTTTACCTGCACGCCCGGTTCGCGCCAGAGTAGGGCGCGAGAACAGGCCAAGAGGAAGACCGGTATGACGAGCGTTGCCATCGACGGTGGGCAGTCCGCCCTCAGACTGCGGGTCCTCCCCACCGGGCAGGTCGGCACCGGGCCGGGCTACGTGCACGGTCCGGACAGCATCCCGCGGTCGCTGGAGGCAATCCGGACCGCCGCAGCCGCTGCAGACCTTGCCGGCCCGGTGGAGGTCGTCGCGCTGGGACTGACCGGGTTCCCGCCCGTGCGCGAGGTCGCAGAGGCACTGGCTGCACAGGTAGCTGAGTTGCTGGACGCCAGTGAGGTGCGCCTGACCCAGGACATGGTGACCGCGCACGCAGGTGCACTAGCCGACGGGTACGGCGTGGTGGTTGCTGCCGGCACCGGACTGGTCTGCCTGGCCGTCGACCGGGACGGCTCCTGGCACAAGGTGGACGGCCACGGTTACCTGTTCGGCGACGCCGGGAGCGCCTTCGCCATCGGTCGCGCCGGGCTGGTCGCCGTACAGCGGGCTCGGGACGGTCGTGGGCCGGCCACGAAGCTCGCGGACACCACGCTGGATCCGGTGACGCTTTACAGGTCCGCCACTCTGGTGGACGACGTCGCCCGGTTCGCTCCAGAGGTACTGCGTTGTGCCGCCGAAGGTGACCCGGTCGCGACGGACCTCGTCGTACGGGCCGCGCGGGACATCGCCGAGACGATCGACGCGGCCGTCGCAACGCTCGCGGGACGGGGTGAAGTCCCGGTGGCGTGCGTCGGCGGCCTGCTCGCCGGCGCGGGCGAGCAACTGCTCGGTCCGGTTCGCGCGGCCGTGCCCGACCGAGTGCAGCTCGTGCCAGCCGCCGGGACGTCCCTCGACGGCGCAGAGCGCTTGGCGACGAGTCCACCGGGTCCGTACGCCGACCTGATCATCACCCACCGCTCGTGACGGTGCTAATGCCGCCCCTCCGGCGCGGCGGGTCATGGGGCTGGAACTCCCGGCCTTCCCTCGTCACTCCAGTCGCTGTGTTGACTGCGCTCCTCAGTCCAGGCCGGGAGGCCCCATGAGCAGGCTGCCGCCCGGCAGCCTGGTGGTGTCGTGCCAGTCCATCCCGGGAGACCCGTTCGACTCCGCGGAGCTGATGGCCTTGATGGCGCGCGCCGCCGAGCTGGGCGGAGCGGACGCGATCCGCGCCAACGGCCCCGAGCACGTCGCCGCGATCCGGGCCGTCACCACGTTGCCGATCATCGGCATCCACAAGGTCGGCGATCCGTCGGGTGTGTTCATCACCCCGACGTTCGAGGCCGCAGCCGGTGTCGTGGCGGCAGGCGCCGATCTGATCGCCCTGGATGCGACCCTTCGGCCACGGCCGGACGGGCGGTCGCTGAGCCATCAGATCGACCGCATTCACACCGAGCTGGGTGTACCAATCCTGGCCGATGTGGACACCTTCGACGCCGGCCTCGCGGCGTACCGCGCCGGTGCCGACCTGGTCGCGACCACCCTCTCGGGCTACACCGGCGGCACTACGCCGTCCGGACCGGACGTCGACCTGGTCCGGCGACTTGCCGCCGCGGTGGATTGCCCGGTGGTCGCCGAGGGGAGGATCAGGACACCCGAAGACATTCGCGCCGTCGTCGACGCCGGTGCGCACGCCGTCGTCGTCGGCTCCGCGATCACCAACCCCACCCACATCACCGCCCACCTGGCGAGCGCCTTGCCGCCGAAGTGGTCTACTCGACCTCACCCCTGACCGCTCGATCCTGGAGACGCCCCTCGATTCCGTCGGCCCTTGCGGGCTATCTTGACTGGACCGGAAAGTTTTCACCGGCACGACCGCTGGAGCGTGTAAGTAAGTGAGCAAACTCCTCCTGGCCGCGACCTCTCTGGACGTCACGCCACCGCCCGGCCACCGCCTGGACGGGTACGCCGCCCGCACCGCCACCGCGACCGGAACCGCCGACCCACTGCGCGCCACCCTGATCTGGCTCAGTACGGCGGACGACCCCGGCGTGCTCTGGCTGAGTCTCGACGCCATCGCCGTCGGCAGGGATCTCGTCGCCGAGTTGTCCGCCGCGGCCGCGTCCGCTGCCGGCATCCCGGCCACGCGCGTCGTGGTGTCCGCATCCCACACGCACTCCGGGCCGTCAGGTTGGACCGGTGAGATTCACCCGGTCATCCCAGCCGAGCGTGAGCCCGCTCTGTACGAGCCGCTGGTCGCAGCAGTCGCCAACGCGTCGCTCCCACGCCGGCCGGTCACGGCGTCGTGGCGTTCGGTCGAGGTGGTCGGCGTCGGGGCGAATCGCCATCGCAAGAACGGCCCGCACGACAACACTGCGGGAGTGCTGGCTCTGCACTCGCTACAGGGGTCGCTGGAGGCGTTGCTGCTCGACTTCGCCTGTCACCCGACGACGTACGGCCCAGAGAACCTGCAGTGGTCGGCCGACTGGCCGGGAGCCGCCCGGGCCGCGCTTGCTCCCGCGGTGGTCGGCTACCTGCAGGGTGCGGCGGGCGATGTGAGCCCACGGTTCACGCGGCGGGGTCGCAGCGCCGAGGAGGTCGCACGGTTGGGCGGTCTGCTTGCTGCACGCGTCCGTGAGGCCCTGACTGGTCCCGGACTGGAGCTACCGCAGTCGGCGCCGGCCATCCGCCGTACGACGATCGACCTCCCGGTCCGGCAGGTGCCGCCAGCCGAGGAAGCGGCCGTCACCGTCGCGGCGGCGGAGAGCGCGGTCCACGGTGGCGCCGACCATCCGTCGATGCGGATCGCGCAGACCCGGCTGGATGGCGCACGCGGCCAGGCGCTGATGGCTGCGGCATCGTTGCCAGAGACGCTGGAGCTGCCGATCAGCGTGGTGACCATGGGCGAGGTGTGCTGGGTCAACCTGCCGGTCGAGCTCTTCGCCCTGCACGGCGCCTGCCTGCAGGCCGACAGCACCCACCCGATCACCCGGGTCGTCGGCTACACCGACGGGTACTACGGCTACATCGTCGACCCCTCCGCCGCCGAGTCCGGCGCCTACGAAGCCCTCATCACCTTCTTCGACCAACCCACCACCAACTACCTCCTCACTGAAACCGCGGCCTTCATCAACGCTTAGAGCGCGAGCTCCGGCTGGAGCTTCTTGGCCGGCCAGACGCGTTGGTTGCGGGCGGCCAGGGTGGAGGCGGCGAGGGCGGCGAGGAACCAGGCGGCGAGGACCAGGAGGTCGCGGCCGAGCGATGCGCCGGGCCCGCCGTACATCAGGTGCCGTATGCCGTCGATCGCGTAGCTCATCGGGAGTGCGTGGTGGAAGAAGTACAGCGGCGCCGGGATCGTCTGCCACGGGAACGTGCCGCCCGCGCTGACCAGCTGGATCACCATCAGCACCAGGCCGAGGAACTTGCCGACGGCGCCGAACCACGCGGACAGCGCGTGCAGGATCGCGACGAACGTGAACGACGTCAGGATCAGGAACCCGACCGTCAGCCACGGGTGCACCGCGTCGATCCCGAGCCCGAGCGTCACCGCGGTGAACACCAGCGCCGCTTGGACCGCACCGAACAGCGCCGGCGGCAGCCAACCGCCAAGGGCGACCCGGAACGGCGACTGCAGCGCGGCCAGCGCACGGGGTGACAGCGGTCGGACCAGCAGGAACAGCACGTACGCGCCGATCCAGCAGGCCAGGCTGAGGAAGAACGGGGCCAGTCCGGCGCCGTAGCTGTCGGCCGTGGCCTGCGAGACGTTCTGCAGGGTCACCGGCGCACCCAGAGTCTCGGCGACCGCCTTGCGCTGGTCGGCGGACGGGTTGGGGATCTGCTTGACGCCGTTGGCCAGTCCGGTGTTCAGCTGGGTCGCACCGGTCTTCAGCCGGGTGACTCCGCTCGCCATGCTGTTCACGCCGGTCAGCAACTGCCCCTGCCCGACTACTGCCTGCTTCTCACCGGCCGCGAGCTGCTGCGAACCGGTCTGCAGGGTGGCGAGACCCGTCTTGAGTTGCCCTGCTCCAGTGTCCAGTTGGTGCGCTCCGCTTGCCGCCGTACTGATCCCACTCGTCAGTGCCGGTGTCGCCTTGGCGAGCGCGGCTGCGCCGTTGGAGACCTTGCGGGCACCGGTCGCGAGCGTGTTGAGCTGCTTCGACGTGGCCTGGATCTTCGTGTTCGCGCGTACGACGGGCGCGCGCAGCTTGGCCGTCTCCGTGAGGACCTGGTTGATCTGGGTCTGGGTGAACCCGCGGGCCTTGAGGCGATCGGCCAGACCGGTGTCCAGAGTGCTCAGGTCCTTGACCAGCGTGCTGGACGCGGTCGCGACCTGACGCCCGGCAGTGGCGACCTGCTCGTTGCCGTCGGCGACCTGGTCGGCACCGGTGGCAAGCGCCTTGGTCTGCTTGGGCAGCGTCGCCGTCTTCCGCTTCAGCGTGCTCAGGCCGTTGTCGAGCTGGTTGGCGCCGGCCGCCAGCTCGTTAGCGCCCTGGGACGCCTGCGTGGTGCCGGTCGCCAGCTTGGTCGCGCCGGCGGAGAGTTGCTTCTGCGCCGTGTTGAGCTGGGTCGCACCGGTCTGCAGCTTGGCGGCGCCCGTTGCTGCGGTGGTCAGTCCGCTCTGCAGCTGCGCCGCACCGCTTGCTGCCTGGCTGACCTGCGTGTGGATCGTGCTGTAGCCGGCCAGCAGCTTGCTCGCTGCTGTCTCGCTCACCTGCGACGCCACGGTCTTGGTGACCTGGGCGACGACCTGGTTGGCGATGGTGTGCGCGATGTAGTTGTTGGCGTCGTTGGTGAGCAGCTCGAGGTTCGCCTGCCGCGGCGTGAACTCGGCGCTGGACGCGAGATCCGCGGAGAACGACTTCGGCAGCACCAGGGCGAACTCGTACTTGCCGTCGGACACTCCAGCAGTCGCATCGGCCCGGTCGACCTGATGCCAGTCGAAGCTCTTGGACTTCACCAGTTCGTCGGCCACCTGCGGCCCGACATCCAGCTTCTCTCCGGTGGCGAGCGTCGTCCCCGCGTCCTCCACCACGACTGCGGTCGGCACCTTGTCGAGGCGACCGTAGGGGTCGTGGTTCGCGTAGAGGTAGAGGCCGCCGTACAGCAACGGCACGAGCAGCAGGGCGACCACTGCGAGCTTCGGCAACCGGCCTGCGGTCAACCGCCGCAGTTCACTCAGTGCCATCCGAACCGCGGTCACGCGTGTGTCTCCTCTGCAAGTGGTGCGATGGGGTCGAGTGCCTCGATCTGGACCGGCTCCGGCTGGTCCGTCGAGCCGAGCCGAGCAGCCGGTACGGCGAGCAGCCGGGCCGACGCGTCCGCGCAGGTGATGATCACGCCGTACCCACGGGACGCCAGGTCGCGGCCGACGGCGTACCAGTCGTGGGGATCGCCGCCGTGCCGGTCCGGCATGGTCAGGATGACCACCTTCACGTCAGGGCGCGCCACCGTGAGCTCGGCGAGCAGTCTGGTCCGTGCAGCGACCGGGAGGTGCTCGAACCGCTTGTCGGCGTGCTCGGCCGCCGCATGCTCGTCCAGCCACTCGATCACGGCCTTGCGACCAGCCTTGCGCCCGGCGATCGCCAGCTCCTCACCCACGACCGTCTGCACGGGCAGTGCGTCGTCCGGCTCGGTGATGCCGGGTGCGTCGACCACAGCGACCTGCCGCCGAAGCAGACCGGCGTCCGCCTTGCCGTCGAGTCGCACCTGGCCCGTGTCGGGCTTGAGGCGACCGGACAATCCCAGCGCGGCAGCGACGTGTCCAGGACCCGGGTAGCCCGCCAGCAACACCAGTTGATGGTCATCGACCTTCACTGACGTGGCGTCGAGCATCTGCGCGTGCGGTCCGCGCACGCTGATCCCGGTGGCCTCGAGCTCCATCCCAATTCCCCGTTCGATACGGTTGTGTATTCAATACAGAACTGTATCCTACTGCTATGGAACCGCCCAAGCGCCGCCGCATCAACACCCGGGCCCGCCTGCTCGAAGGCGCCCTCGAGGTCTTCGCCGAACGGGGTTTCCACGGCGCGTCGGTGGAGGACATCTGCGACCGCGCCGGCTTCACCCGCGGCGCGTTCTACTCCAACTTCGGCTCCAAGGACGAGCTGGTCATCGCGCTGTTCCAGGCCACGACGGACCGCCTGATCGAGCAGATCAGCGCGCTGCTCCCCGAGCTCGCGAACCAGCCGGTGACCCTGCTCGACGCCGTACTAGGACTGCTCGACGAGGCCGCACCGGACCAGCGGCGGTGGCATCTCATCTCCACCGAGTTCACCCTGCATGCGCTGCGCAGTCCGGACGCCGCGCGGGCGCTGAACGAGCAGCGGGAGATGTTCCGGTCCCGGCTGACCCAGTTGGTCGAGGAGATCGCCGAGACCAACGGGCTGGAGTTCAGCGTGCCGGCGGAGCAGTTCGTCCGGATGGTGATGGCACTGCACGAGGGCGCCCGGTCGCAGAGCCTGCTGGAGCCTCGCGAGGTCCCGGCCGGCTCGCTCGAGCACACGTTCCTGCCGATGGTCCTCGAGGCCGTGACGCGCTAACCGACCTTCACATCCACGCGCTAGCCGACCTTCACGTCCACCGTGTGCAGGCCGGTCGAGCCGTTCGGCGCCGGCGGTGCGGACGCCTCGATCTGGGGGTTGCCCTTCGCGTCGAACGCCCGTACCTGCAGGACGTGGTTGCCGCGCGGCGCGTCCCAGGTCCAGTGCCACTGCCGCCAGGTGTCGATCGACGCGTCCGCCGCCAGGGTCGCTTGTTGCCAAGGGCCCCCATCGACGCGGACCTCGACCTCCGACACCCCGACGTGCTGGTCCCACGCCACCCCGGCCACGGTCACCTGGCCTGGTTCCGCCTTCGACCGCGGCACGTCGATCCGCGACGACAACTTGATCGGCCCGAGCTCCGACCACCCGCGCGGCGTCCAGTACGCCTCGAACCGGTCGAAGCGGGTCACCTCGATATCCGTCAGCCACTTGGTCGCCGACACGTAGCCATACAGCCCGGGTACGACGATCCGCACCGGGAACCCGTGCTCGACCGGCAGCGGCTCACCGTTCATCGCGAACGCGAGCATCGACTGCCGGTCGTCGAGCAGCGTGCTGAGCGGCGTACCGGCGGTGAACCCGTCCTTGGACGTCGACTGGATCGCGTCGGCGTCCTTGGCCGGCCCGGCCTCCTGCAGCAGGTCCTTGAGGAGTACGCCGGACCACAGCGCGTTGCCGATCAGGTCGCCGCCGACCTCGTTGCTGACGCACGTGAGAGTGACCCACTTGTGCACGACCGAGCGCTTCAGCAGGTCGTCGAAGGTCAGCTCCAGTTCGCGATCGACCATGCCGTGGATGCGCAGCTTCCAGTCCGCCGGCAGGATCTGCGGGACCGAGAGGGCGGTGTCGATGCGGTAGAAATCCGCGTTCGACGTCACCCAGGAGGTCGCGCCGTCGGCCTGGACGCCGGCCGGAGCGTCCAACGTGGGTGGCTTCGGCAGGTTGAGGCCCTCGCGGGCTTCGGCGACGGCGGCGCGGTTGCCGCCCAGGACTCGGCCGAGGGCGCCGATCGCCGCGGAGCCGATCGCCACGCCGGCCGACAACTGCAGGAAGCCACGGCGGCTGACGCTGTCGTCGGGGGCGTCGAGGAGTGGCTCGAGTCGGCGGGAGAACAGTCTGAGGACGAACAGGGCGGTGACGCCGGCGACCACCGACGGCACGAATCCGGTCTGCCCGCTGTCCGGCCTGGTCGCGGCCGCGACGACAGCCAGGCCGACCAGTACGACGGTCACGGTTGCGCCGGCCCAGTAGCGCCGTACGGCGAGAACGCCGCCGAGCGCGGCGAGGACCAGCAGGACGGTCAGGATGCCGACTCGGAGCGCGGTCTTGTCGTTCGTCCCGAACCACGCGATCGCCAGGTCCTTCAGCCACGGCGGCACCCGGTCGATGAACGCGGACCCGATCGCCACCACCGGCGTCAGCCGCGTGCCGAGCAATCCCGCGACCACACTCCCCGCCGCCAAGCCGGCCAGGGCCGCCAGCACTCCACCTACGGCACCCCGCCACCAACCAGCGCCTCGGCTGCTGCCTTCCCCGCCTGCGCCATGGGTGGGGTCGAGGCCGTGCGGCTGACCGACAGCGTCGTACCCGCGATCTGTGGTTCGGCTGCGGGTGGTCCCCGGGACCTGGTCGCCTTGGTTCACCTCTCAACGATTACGCGGCGGGGCGCCCGACACCAGTCGAGCGCCCCATCCGTTAGTCGCGGGTAATGCAGTGTGTTCAGTTGTCGGTTGCTTTCAGATCCGGTCGGGAGTGATCGGCCCCAGGTTCGGCCGGCCGTTCGGCCAGCGGCGAGCGTTGTCGCGGACTCGGCGAAGCTTGCCGAGCACGACCTCCCGCTCGTCGGACAGCTGCGACATCCACAGGCTGTCGATCTCGAGGAGGTGGTCCGGCAGTGCTTCACGCAGCCGCCGCTTCCCCTCCTCGGTGAGGACCGCGAACGAACCGCGGGCATCGTCGGGACAGGGCTCCCGACGTACCAGACCGAGGTTCTCGGCGCGGTCGACCAGCCGGGTGATGCCGCCGGTGGTGACGGTCAGCTCCCGGGCGAGGGACGTAAGACGCTGCTTCTCACCGTGGCTGCGGGCGAGCCGCAGCAACAGTTCGAACATTGCCATTTGCAGACCACTGCGCTTGAGGGAATGGCGCATCAGGTGATCGAGCTCGGCCGCTGCTTCACGCAGCAAGCCGTACGCGGTGATCACGTCGCTTTCCCAGGGTTCGGCGGCACGAGTGGGTTCTGCATCGGCGAGCGCTAGGGGCGAGCAAAGCGAAGGCGCGATGGTCATGCGCGGACTCTATTAGCTGACTAGGTCACTTCGCTACACGGGGTGACCCTTCGGCTACAGATCGACCCACAACCGTAAGCATACGGAGCGTAACGCAGGTGCCTGTGGATAACTTCCGCGGCGATCGGCCGATCTTTGCCAGCCTTGTGTCCGCGAGGTTTCACCACCGGATCGGGGAGTGCGATGGACGAGAAATCACCGTACGGCCGCGGCTTCATCGCCGCCTGCATCGTGGTCGCCGCAGTCCTCCTCTGCGGCGCCCTCCTGTTGATCTCCGGCCCTCGCGGTACGGCGAACGCCGCCAACTCAGCCAATCCGGTCCAGTCCACCACCTCTGTCGCACGCACATTGGACCCACCTGACCCCAGCTCGATCGCTCAGCCGGGCTCGGCCGATCGGCCCGCGGTGCCCGCCAACGAACCCGGCGCCGGCGCCGGCTCGGGGTCCGGCGGCTGCATTCTGCCTGTCGGCGACCAGAGCATTCCCCTCAAACCGCCGGTCGTCGACGGGTGGGACGTCAGCCGGCGCGTCGTTGTACCTCGGTCGGCTGCGGCCGGTCCGGCCAAGACCGACTCCGACGGCTTCCGGCGCTGCTTCGCACACTCCCCGACCGGCGCCGTCTTCGCCGCCTACAACGTCGTCGCCGCCCTCGCCGACCAGCGCCAAACCATCCCCACCGTCCGCAAGCTCATGCTGCCCGGCCCCGACACCCGAGCACTGATCCGCGACCTCAGCACCGAGAAGCCGTCCACGAATGCGACCGCCAGCCAACTCGCCGGCTACCGCGTCCTCGACGCCGACCAGGACCGAGCCACGATCATGCTCGCGCTCCCCGTCGAGTCGGCGTACATGAGCATCACCCTCACGCTCGTCTGGCACGACCACGACTGGCGCCTCCAACCACCCCCACCCGGCGAACCCGTCGGCGCCCCCTTCGCCCAGCACCAAGACCTCTCGAACTTCGTCCGCTGGAGCGGTGTCTGATGTGCAACAAGGTGGACATCGAGTGCCACGTCAAAGAGGGCTTCCTGTCGGTCGCCTCGTCCGGCCTCGACCAAGTACGGACGGAGGCGAACGCGGCGGCGCTCGACAGCCTGCACTCGCTCGCGACGTTCTGGCTGAAGGTCGACAGCCCGACCATCGCCACCGGCAGCGGTGAGAACTGGACCAATACCGCCCCGGTCGGATTCCTGCAGGACAAGGTGCTGACGGTGTCGGCCGCGATCTTCACCGTCGCCATCCTGATCGCGGGGATCCGGATGGCGTGGGAGCAACGGGCCAAGCCGCTCCAGGAGCTGCTGAAGGCGACCATGCTGTTCGTCCTCGTCTGCGGCGCGGGTACGGCGACCTTGCAGCTGCTGACCAGCTGGTCCGACGAATTCGCCGTCGACGTGGTCACGAAGGCGTCCGGCGGGTCCGTGGAGACGGCCCTCACCGACCTCGTGCAGCAGGGCGGCGTCGGGGACTCGCTCTCCCGCGACCTGCCGCTCTTTCTGGCCCTGAGCATCAGCCTGACCGTCGTCTGCGCATCGCTCATCCAGGTCGTCCTGATGCTGATCCGCTCGGCGATGCTCGTCCTGCTCGCCGGGACGTTCCCGCTGGCGGCCGCGGCGACCAACACCGAGGCCGGCCGCGCCTGGTTCAAGAAGTACTGCGCGTGGGCGCTCGCGTTCATCGCCTACAAGCCGGCGGCGGCGCTCGTCTACGCGGCGGCGATCAAACTGAAGCAGGAGAGCATGCTTCCGTCCGGCAACAGCCTCGTGCAGGCGATGACTGGCGTGATGATGCTGCTGCTCGCCATCTTCGCGCTGCCGGCGCTGTTGCGGCTCGCCGTACCGATCACTGCAGCCGTGGCGGGCGGGGGTGCCGCATCGGGCAGCTCGGTCGCTGACCCCGGCGGCCTCGCCACCGGCGCCCTGAACGTCGGCCGCTCAACCTTCGGCAGCTCCGGCGGAGGGTCGTCGAGCGGTGGCTCATCCGGTGGCGCCTCGGCTGCCGGCGCTGGTGCCACTGGCGCCCGGACGGTCGGCGCAGCAGCCAGCGTGGGCCTGGGTGCGGCAGGTGCAGCAGTCAACGGAGCCCGCAAGGCAGCAGGAGGCCTGGCAGGCGCCGCCGCCCACTCAGCCGGCGAGTCAGCAGGCGGCTCCATCACACCAACCGCCCCCACCGGCCCAATGTCCCGCCGCACCCCCCGCCCACCCGCCTCCACCCCCACAACCCCCACCCCCCACCGCACCCCCGAGCCAGCCGGCCCCACCGGCAGCCGCTAGCCAACCCCCGATCCACTGCACCCCTCTACTCCCGGAACCAGCAGGCAGGAAAGCTGTTGTCGGTGGGGTGGGACAGGATGACAGCATGGCGGGTATGGGGTTGGAGCGGATCGCGTTGATCTCGGACGTGCACGGGAATCTGACCGCGCTGGAGGCGGTGCTGGCGGATATCGAGGGGCGGGGGATCGAGCGCATCTTCAACCTGGGCGACTACGTCGGGAAGGGGCCGCGCGGTCAGGAGGCGGTCGACCGGTGCCGGCAGGTGTGTGAGGTGAACATCATCGGCAACTGGGACGACTTCCTGCCGGACCCGGACCGCGAGCACGACAGCGAAGCCCTGCGCTGGTGGAAGAAGGAGCTCCGCGAGGACCAGTGGGCGTGGTTGCGCGGCCTCCCGTTCTGCCACGACTTCCTCTTCAGCGGGCGGCAGATCCGGCTGTTCCACGCGTCGTCGACGAGCGTGCACCGGCGCGTGCGGTTCGACCACGACGAAGCGGAGTACCTCGGCATGTTCGAGAACACCGAGGCGACCGGCGACGGTCCGATCCCGACCGTCGTCGGGTACGCCGACACCCACGACCCGTACTACGAGGTCGACCTCGGCCGCACCCTGTTCAACATCGGCTCGGTCGGCAACAGCCTGAACGATCCGACACCGGTCTACGTCGTCCTCGAAGGCGTTCCGGACACCCATGACCCGGCGCCGTTCTCGATCCAGTTCGTCCGCGTCCCGTACGACGCCCGCGGCGAGCTCGAGATCGCCCGTGAGCTGGGGATGCCCGAGCTCGACGGCTACGAGTCCGAGATCATCCACGGCCTCTACCGCGGCAACCACTACGCCGGCGAACCCCACACCTACCACCGTCGAGTTCGGGGCTAGAGGCAACTATCCCCAGGTTTTCCACAGCTGTGGAAGTTGTCCGCGTAGTCCGATCGGGCGAGAAGAACAACTCCGGATTCGTCACCAACTAGGTGCTGGAAGCAACAACCGCTGGGATCGGGCGTCAGCGGACCAGGAGGGCTTCGGAGCCGACGAGCTTGTAGCCGGCGGCGAGGAACGTGCGGAAGGACGCGGCGTTGCCCGGGGTCACCTGGGCCCAGATGTGCGCGTCCGCTGGGATCAGCGCCCGAGCGGCCCGCGCCAGCCGACGGCCGTGCCCCTTCCCGCGAGCGCCTTCGGCGACTTCGATCGCACACTCGACCCGCCCTGCCAGCCCCCGGCCCGTGAGCACGAGTCCGCCGTACGCATCGACGTACACCCGGACCTCGTCCCGATACCGCCAGGCCCGCTCGACGCGTGGGTGGTCGTGGTCGGTGAGCTCGGTCAAACCCGCGACGGCCGCCGAGCGGTCGGCGGCGTCGGTCAGCGCCGGCGCGAGCAGCATC
Organism: Kribbella sp. NPDC002412; assembly: GCF_053592935.1. Taxonomy (NCBI): domain Bacteria; kingdom Bacillati; phylum Actinomycetota; class Actinomycetes; order Propionibacteriales; family Kribbellaceae; genus Kribbella; species Kribbella sp. NPDC002412. The sequence goes on along the minus strand of NZ_JBSFBL010000028.1, from coordinate 61,314 downwards.
CCGTCGATCGCGTTCACCCGGCGGCCGGTCGCTTCCTCGAGTGCGGACAGGAACGGCGGGTTGGTCGGCGCCGACAGATCGCCCGGCGAGACCCGCTCGGCGACCCAGGCCGGGTCGACGTCGGCGGCGACCACGATGTGTCCGGTGAAGGAGACCACGGCGGCTTCGCGCGGCGAGGGCGCCGGTACGACGGTGACGCCGAGGTCCGGGGCGGGGAAGACGCCGCGTTCGATGCCGCGCAGAATGTCAGCCAGAGTTGTCATCACGAGCCATTGTGGAGGAGACCCCTCCCCAGGCTCGACCCATGAACGCGCGACGGAGGCGACACACATGCGGAAGCCGCAACTGGTGCGAGCGGACGGACTGCCCGACCGGGTGACGATCTACGAGGTCGGCCCGCGGGACGGCCTACAGAACGAGTCGGCGATCGTCGACGTCGCGGTCAAGGCCGAGTTCATCCGGAGGTTGGTCGACGCCGGCCTGACCACGGTCGAGACGACCAGCTTCGTGCACCCGAAGTGGGTCCCGCAGCTCGCCGACGCCGCCGAGCTCCTGGAGGCGCTGGACCTCCCGGACGCAGTCCGCGCGCCCGTCCTGGTGCCGAACGAACGCGGCCTCGACCGCGCGCTGGCCGCGAACGTCCGGGAGATCGCGATCTTCGCGAGTGCCACCGAGACGTTCGCCGCGAAGAACCTGAACTCGACGCTGGACGAGCAGTTCGCGATGTTCACGCCGACGATCCAGCGGGCGCTCGCCGAAGGACTGTCGGTCCGCGGATACGTGTCGATGTGTTACGGCGACCCGTGGGAGGGCGACGTACCGATCGACCAGGTGGTGAAGGTCGGCGCGCGCCTGATCGACCTCGGCTGCCACGAGCTCTCCCTCGGCGACACGATCGGCGTCGCGACCCCCGGCCAGGTGAGCGCGTTGCTCGCCGCCTTCGCCGCGGCCGGAGTCGGCGTGGACAAGCTCGCCGTCCACTTCCACGACACCTACGGCCAGGCGCTCGCCAACACCCTCACCGCCCTGCGGGAAGGCGTCACCACCGTCGACAGCTCGGCCGGCGGCCTCGGCGGCTGCCCGTACGCCGAAAGCGCCACCGGCAACCTCGCCACCGAGGACCTCCTCTGGCAACTGGACGGCCTGGGCATCCAGACCGGCGTGGACCTGCAAAAGCTGGTCGCCACCAGCACCTGGATGTCCACCCAACTAGGCAAGCCCTCCCCCAGCCGAGCCGTCCAAGCCCTGGCTGGCTGACCCCCACCCCTCGCCTGCTGTCCTTCCGCTTCGAGTCTATCGGCGAAGGCGCCAACCGACCTGAAGTTATCCACAGACCTGGGGTGCAGGTGTGGGCTACGGTCGGGGGGACGGCCGGGGGTTGTATGAGCGTTGAAGTGGTGTTCTGGGCGGTGGTGCTGGCGCGGTTCGGGTTGCCGTTGTTGATTCCTCGGTATCCGTTGCCGGCCATCGTGGGGTGCCTGGTGCTCGACGGGATCGATCAGACGATCTTCCAGTCGTTCGGGTTCGATCCGCCGTTCTACCAGAGCTACGACAAGGCGATGGACGTCTTCTACCTGTCGGTGGCGTACCTGGCGAGCCTGCGGAACTGGACCAGCCAGGCGGCGGTCGGCATCAGCCGGTTCCTGTTCTTCTTCCGGCAGGTCGGGGTGGTCGCGTTCGAGCTGACCGGGCTGCGGGCCCTGCTGCTGCTGTTCCCGAACACGTTCGAGTACTTCTTCATCGCCTACGAGGCGATCCGGTCCCGGTGGGACCCGGCGAAGTTCGGGTTCCGGTTCTGGGCGCTGGTCGCCGGCGGCATCTGGGTGTTCGTCAAGCTGCCGCAGGAGTACTGGATCCACATCGCGCAGCTGGATGTCACCGACCTGATCGCGGACACGAGCTGGTTCGGTCCGCTGCTGCTGGTCGCCGCACTCGTGCTGGTCGCGGTGCTGCTGCTCGTCGTCCGCCCGCGGTTGCCACAACCGGACTGGGGCTGGAAGGTCGAGGCCGACCCGCTGCCTGCCGCGATCGACGAGGCGCACGAGCGGGCCGCGTTCCAGGCCGCGCACAACAGGGTCTTCGACTGGGCCGCCGTCGAGAAGATCTTCCTGATCGGCCTGATCAGCGTGATCTTCGGCAACGTGCTGCCGGCCGTGCAGGCGAGCAGCCTGGAGATCTTCATCAGCATCGCGATCTTCGCGGTGATCAACTCGGCGATCGGCCTGTGGTCGGCCCGGCGCGGCCGGTCCTGGGAGTCCGCGGCGATGTCGTTCGCGGTGGTGTTCGCGACGAACGTCGTACTGGTCACCGTCGGCGACCTGCTGCTGGGCCGGGACGACGAAGGCCTGCCGCTGGTCGACACGCTGTTCTTCGTCTTCCTGTTCAGCATCCTGACGATGCTCTACGACCGCTACCGCCCGATCAACGACTACCGCGTCCAGGCTGAGGTGGCCGCTCGACAGCCGAAGGAATTGGAACCATGACCGACCTGATCGTGCTGGGATTTCCAAGCCGTGACCTCGCCGAGGAGGCCCGTCAGCGGATCACCGAGCTGGAAGCGAACGAGGCCCTCGAGCTCAGCGGCGTCGCGGTCGCCTGCCGCCACGAGAATGGAGAGGTCGAGCTCGTCCAGCCACTCCGGCTGACCGCCACCGGAGCCGTCGCCGGGGCGGCCGGCGGCGGGCTGATCGGTCTGATGCTGCTCGTCCCGCTGCTCTCGGCCGCGGTCGGCGCCGCGGCGGGCGCGGTCGGCGGCACGGTGTCGGCCGGCATCCTCAACGCCCAGTTCGTCCGCGGCCTGAGGGAGACCCTCGAGCCCGGCCGCGCGGCCCTCCTCCTGGTCGTCCGGAACGTCATCGACGGCGACAAGGCGATCGACCAGCTCAAACCCCTGTCACCACAGGTCCTCCGCACCACCTGGTCCGACGAGCAGGAGCGCCGCCTGATCGCTGCCCTAGCCGACCACTCGTAGGCCGCGGCGAGTCAGCGGCAGGCGTTCGCGGGTCTGCGAGTCGGCAGGGGTCTCGACGAAGAGGATCAGCTCGGGGTGGGCGGCGACCGCGAACTCGGTCACGGTGAAGCGCAGGTCGCCCGCAGTTGGATGACGGATGTGACGAGGACGCGGGCTGCACGCGGCCACCTCGTGCCGCGACCACAGCGCCGCGAATTCGGGGCTGAGCTTCCGCAGTCGCTCGAGGTCGGTTTCCCAATCCGGGTCGCCGACATGTTCGCCGTACGACGATCGCAGCCTCGCCACCAGATACGGCACTTCCGCGTCGTAGTTGAGCAACTGCTCCCGGGCCCGCGGCTCGGTGACGAGGCACCAGAGCAGGTTCCGGTGGATGCAGGGCAGCGTGTGCCAGTCGTGGAAGAGGTCGCTGAACGCCTGGTTCGGCTGGATGATGTCGAACCGGGTGTTCGTGATCACCGCGGGCAACGGATCGAGCGTGCTGAGGATCTCGCCGAACACCGCCTCGTTCGCGCACACGCTCGCGCGGGGCGCGCGCACCGGCGTCGCCTCGGCCAGCCGGTAGAGGTGTTCGCGCTCGATCGAGCTGAGCCGCAGAGTGGACGCGACGGCGTCGAGCACCTGGCCGCTGACGTTGATCGGGCGGCCCTGCTCGAGCCAGGTGTACCAAGTGACCCCGACGCCCGCGAGGTGGGCGAGCTCCTCGCGACGCAGTCCTGGCGTACGGCGTCGTCCGCCGGCGGGCAGGCCGACATCCTCGGGGGCCACCCGGGCGCGACGCGCCTTGAGGAACTCCCCGAGCTCCGCTCGACGATCACTCACCCACCCATCGTCGACGCAGCCACCGACGGTTTCCGTTCAGCGTGACTCCGGACGGCCGTCCAGGGTGCGCTACCCGATCACGGCTCGATCGGGCGGCGGATGCGGCGGACCAGGCTCTTGTCGGCGTACTCCGCGATCCGCCACGTCGCGAAGCCGTCGACGCCGGCCCCGACCGCGCCGCCGAGCAGCGGGATCCGGCGGGTGACGGTGAGCGCCATCCGCTTGCCGCTGATCCGGGCGATCAGCTCGGCGACCACCTCACCCGCGACCTGACGGTCCAGCTCCGGGTCGAACACCGGCGCGGTCGCGATCGCCAGCGGCGACGTCGGCAGGCTCGCCTTCTTCAGCCGGTCCAGTACGCCGTCCTCGCCGAGCATGCACGTGATCACCGCCGTACGAACCCGCGGATCGTCCAGGTCGTACCCGCGCAGGTGCGCGATCGCGGCCACCATCCGGGCCTGCACGATCGCCAGGCCGGTCAGGTTCGCGGGCAGCGCGACCGGGAGCGTGACGAGCCCGCCGATGCTGGTGACGAACCCCTGGAAACCGGCCAGCCGGATGTGCTGGTCGATCACCGCGTCGATCGCGAACTGCGCGTCACCACCGGACCGGGACAGCTTCGCGTCGGCGATCTGCTCGGCGCCCGGGAACCGCTGGTACCCGTCGATGGCGATCTCGAGGATCTGACGCAGCACACCCGCCGCTGCCTGAGGTGCGAATCGCTGCGCGGCGGGCGCGAGACTGCTGGCGACGAACCTGGCTACTCCGGCCACGGTGCTCCTTCCCGCCCTCCCCGCGTCCGAGACCTGGGCGTGCTTCAACTCTACGTGCCCCCGCCATCCCCGCCACTCGGGAGAAACCCCCGGTGTCCCCCGACCCCACGGCGGGCGTGCGGGTGGTCCAGGATTGGGGTGTGCCTGTCGAGCCTGCTGCTTCTGTGTGGGACTTTCCGCCGGTGGCGGTCGCCGGGGCGAGTGACATCGTCGCCGGTGGGGCGGATCTGCAGCCGGGGACCGTCCTGGCGGCGTACCGGCGGGGGTTGTTCCCGATGCCCGACCACCGGGGCTCGCTGCTGTGGTGGTCGCCGGTCGACCGCGGTGTGATCGAGGTCGCGGGTTACCGGCCGTCACGCTCGGTACGGCGGGCGCGGAACAAGTTCGAGATCCGGGTGAACACCGCCTTCGACCAGGTGATCCGCGCCTGCGCCGACCCGCGCCGGCCCGGGTCCTGGATCGACCGCGGCATCATCGCGTCGTACACCGAGTTGCACCGCCTCGGCTGGGTGCACTCCGTCGAGGCCTGGGACGGCGACGAGTTGGCCGGCGGCCTGTACGGCGTCGCGATCGGCGGACTGTTCGCCGGCGAGTCGATGTTCCACCACAAGACCGACGGCTCGAAGGCAGCCGTGGCCGGGCTGATCGAGCTGCTCGACGACGACTACGCCGACCAGCGCGTGTTCGACATCCAGTGGGTCACCGACCACCTGGCGACGCTCGGAGCCGTCTCCATCCCGCGCGAGACCTACGTCCGCCGGGTGGCGAACGCCGTACACCTGCCGCTTCCGAAGGCCTTCAGCTGAGGCCGACGAAGGCTGCCATCTGCCGCGTCGTCGAGGCGAAGAACGCGTCCGCCGGATCCATCGACCCGACCAGCTGACCGAACAGCTCGAAGCTGATCATCCCGAACAGTTGTGTCCACACGATCACCGTCCGCACCAGCACCGGCGGCGGAACCCCAGGCGCCAACGCGACCAGCACCTGCACCTGCTCCGCGAGTACGCCGTCCGGCTCCGGAGCGTCCTCTGGTACGACGAGCAGCCCATCGCCCTGGGCGCGCTCCAGCAGCCCGAGCAGAACGATCGGGACCCGGCTGGCCGGCTGCACCGTCGTCTGCGGCGCCTGGTACCCGCTGATCGGTGAGCCGTAGATCAGCGCGTACTCGTGCGGGTTGGCCCGCGCCCAGTCCCGGACCGCCGCGCAGATCGCCAGCCACGCGTCGACCGGCCGCTCATGAGGCGCTTCAGCAGCGGCTTCGGCCGCCTCTCCGAGGGCGTCGTACGCGTCGATGATCAGCGCGGTCAGCAGGTCGTCCCGGCTCGGGAAGTAGCGGTAGATCGCCGACGACACCATGCCCAGCTCGCGCGAGATGGCGCGCAGCGACAGGTCCGCGGCGCCGTCGGTCGCGAGCTGGCGGCGGGCGATCGTCTTGATCTCCTCGGTCAGCTCGGCCCTGGCCCTCTCGCGTGCGGTGCGTCCGGCGTTCATGACAGCAGTGTGCCACAAAACCGAGAGCACTGCTCTTGACAGTGAGCACCGCTTCCGTGTTCACTGATCACAACAGAGAGCACCGCTCTCGCAAGCCAGGAGGGGTACGACGATGCCGCAGTACAACCAGACCTACGACAACAAGCGCGTGATCACCGCCGCCGAGGGCAGCATGCGGGTCTTCAACCGGATCGTCGCCCGCCTGACCAAGCTCGGCCTGAGCCTGATGGGCAGCCGGGTGCTCTCGGTTCGCGGCCGGAAGACCGGCGACTGGCGGAGCACGCCGGTCAACCTGCTCGTCGTCGACGGTCAGCAGTACCTGGTCGCCCCGCGCGGTCACACCCAGTGGGTGCGCAACCTGCGGGTGAACCCGGAGGGCCGGCTGCAGCTCGGCCGCAAGATCCAGACCTTCCGCGCCGAGGAGGTCGCCGACGCCGACAAGACACCGATGCTGCGCCTCTACCTGAAGAAGTGGGCCTGGGAGGTCGGCACCTTCTTCAGCGGTGACGTCGACAAGAACTCGCCCGACGAGGTGCTCCGCCACATCGCCCCGGGCGTGCCGGTCTTCAAGATCCACGCTCAGTGATACGCGGCGGCCTGGATCCGGTAGAGCTCGGCGTAGTGTCCGTCGCCTGCCATCAGCTGGTCGTGCGTCCCGGTCTCCACCACCCGGGAGCCGTCCAGGACCACGATCAGGTCGGCCATCCGGACCGTCGAGAACCGGTGTGAGACCAGGATCGTGATCCGCCCGTCGGTGCTGTCCCTGGCCGCCGCCGCGTACCGCTCGAACAGGGCGTGCTCGGTCTCGGCGTCCAGTGCGGCGGTCGGCTCGTCGAGGACCAGCAGCAACGGCCGGTTCCGCATGAAGCCACGGGCCAGCGCCAGCTTCTGCCACTGACCGAAGCTGATCTCCGCCCCGCTCGGCCAGGTGGCGCCGAGCTGGGTGTCGAGCCCGGCCTCGAGCCGCTCGACGACGTCCTCCGCGCCGGCCCGGCCGACCGCGGCGGTGACGGCAGGCTCGTCGTCCAGTCGGGGCAGGTCCCCGAGCCCGACGCTGTGGCCGGCCCGGAACTCGAACCGGAAGAAGTCCTGGAACGCACCGGCGGTCGCGAGCCGCCACGCCTCGGCCGGTATCCGGTCCAGCGGCTGCCCGTCGACCAGGATCCGCCCAGCGGTCGGCTCGTAGAGCTTGCAGATCAGCTTCACCAGCGTCGACTTGCCGGCGCCGTTCTCGCCGACGACCGCGATCACCCGCCCGGCCGGCAGGTGCAGCTCGACATCCTCCAGCGCGGGCCGCGACGCCCCGGCGTACGTGAACGAGACATGCTCGAGCCGGATGCCGTCGGTGAGTCGCTCCGGCGCCGGCAGGTCCGCGGAGTCGTCGAACGAGGCCGCGTAGTTCTCCAGCCAGACCAGCCGCCGGGATCCGTCCAGCCAAACCCCTCGCAGGAAGCCGATCTCGCCGACCGTCGCTCCGATGTACGCCGACAGCCGCGCACCCGCGGCCAGGATCAGCAGTACGTTGCCGACCGAGCCGTTCGGTCCGGAGACGACGAACAGTACGGCGCCGACGTACGCCGCACCGAAGATCGCCCACGCAGCCGCATGCCACGCCGCACTCGTCCACCGGGCGCTCGCGATGGCGCCGTACCACTGCTCCCACTCGCGGCGGCGGTTCACCACGAGGTCCTGGCCGATGCCGACGACGCGGACCTCCTTGCCCGGAGCCGCGGTGGTGGCGGTCTTGAACAGGTGGTCGGCCAGCCGGCTGTGGGCGGCGTACTGCTCCTCGACAGCACGCTCGACGCCCGGTCGCCAGCTCGAGCTGACGACGGTCGGCAGGGCGAATACCAGCAGCAGGACCAGGGCCGGATCGATCGACATCAGCAGGGCCACGGTCACGCCGAGCCGCAGCAGCCAGCCGCAGGTGGAGAACAGCGACATGTACATGTGGTCGAGCACGAACACCTGCTTGCGCAGCACGGACAGCCGGTCCAGGAAGTCGCGTCGTTCCTGGTGCTCGATGGTGGCGACCGACGCCTGCAACCGGGCGACGTGAGCCTCGAGCATGATCGTCACGCGGTCCCGGAACCGCCGGGTGATCCGGGTCGACACCGTCCGCAGGAACCAGGTCGCCGTGACGGACAGCGCCAAGCCACCCGCAGCCAGCAGTACGGCACGCCGGTCGCCTTCCAGAACGCCGTCCACAAGGACCTTGAGCCACAACGCGAGCAGCGCGTCGGGCAGCGCGGCCAGCAGAGTCATCGCGAAGGAGAAGACCAGCAGCCCCGGCTCATGCTGGTAGCCGAGCTTGCACAGCCGCCACATCGCCGGCAGCGCCCTGGGCAGGTCGTCGACCTCAGAGCGTGTCATAGCTGACTCCTTCCTCGTCGACCTCCGCGGTGAACCGCTCGGCCTGCAGGTCGAACATCGTCCGGTACCGCCCGCCGAGTGCCATCAGTTCGTCGTGGCTGCCGAGCTCGACGACCCGGCCGTGCTCGAGCACACAGATCCGGTCGGCGTGCCGCACGGTGGAGAAGCGGTGCGAGATCAGGACCGTGGTGACGTCCCGGGTCGCGGTCAGGATCCGGTCGAAGATCGCCGCCTCACCGCGAACGTCGAGCTGCGCCGTCGGCTCGTCGAGAAGCACCAGCCCCGCGCCCTGCCGTACGGCGCACAACGCCCGCGCCAGCGCGACCCGTTGCCACTGACCACCGGACAGGTCGGTGCCGTCGCCGTACCCGGTCGCCAAGCGGGTGTCGAGCCCGGCCAGATCACCGGCGCCGGCGTCCGCGAGCGCGGCGAGGATGTCCGCGTCCGGCGCACCGGCCGGAGCCACGTTGTCCCGCAACGGGAGCTCGAGCCGGAGGAAGTCCTGGAAGACCGCCGCGACCCGGGTCCGCCACGCGTCCACGTCGAGGTCGTGCAGGTCGGTCCCGTCGATCCGGATCGATCCGGCGTCGGCGTCGTACAACCGGCAGAGCAGCTTGGCCAGCGTTGTCTTGCCGGCGCCGTTCTGCCCGACGACGGCCAACGACGAGCCGGCCGGAACGGTCAGGTCGAGTCCGTCGAACACCGGCTCGGCGGCCTGTGGATACCGGAACCTCAGGTCCCGGATCTCGATCGCGACAGCTCCGCGCGGCCGCGGCAGCCGCCGGCCGGACGTCAACGCGCCGGCGGGCTGCATCGCGGGCCGGAGCCGGCGTACGGCGGCCACGGGTGCCGACGCACCGTCGAGCGCCCAGTTCAGACCACCGAACGCGATCATGCTGACCCCGACCGAGACCTGGGCGAACGTCACCAGCCGATCGAGCTCCAGCCGGCCGTCGACCGCCGCCGCTCCGAGCGCCCAGAAGACCAGCCCGTTGGCCACGGCCACGATCAGCAGGCTCCAGACCATCGGGCGCTCGCGCAGCCGCGTGGCGGCGTGCTGCAGCTCGAACAGCCGCCGCCGGCGATCCGTGAACCGCTGCACGGCCCAGCCGCCCAGACCGAACAGCCGCAGCTCCTTCGCGGCTTCCGGCTCGACCGCCAGTTGGTAGGCGTAGTCCGCGTGCCGCTGCGCCGACCGGACCTCGGCGGTGTTCCGGTCCTTCCAGACACCGCTCTCCCGGAGCAGCCAGTGCGTCGCGGCCCAGGCGGCGACGAGTACGAGCGGCGGCCACCAACTGAATCCGAACAGCACCACCGCGGACGCGATACCGCCGAAGAGCTCGACCAGGCTGCCCGCGACGAAGTCGACGTTCAGGTACATCGGCGGACCGGTCTGGCCGCGGTCGAACTCGCGGGCGACGGTCAGGTCCTCGCTGAGCTCCGGATCCTCGAGGTGTCCGATCCCCGGCGGTTCCACACAGGCCTTGGCGAGTACGTCGTTGAGCCAGGCGGCCACGCGGCTGCCGAGGTTGGCGCTGACCGCCTGGTGCACAGGGGTGAGCACCTGCAGCAGGACGAACGTGATCCCCATCAGGCTCAGTGGCCCGGTCAGGTCGGACCCGTGCTGGACCGCGCCGATCAGCCGGCCCATCGAGATCGCGAACAGCGCGGGCAGGGCGCCGCGCGCCAGCAGCAGGACCCACCAGATCGTGGCCAGCACCGGATCGGCCCGGGGCAGAACGGCGAAGAACTGCCATTCGGGGCGATCACGCAGCCGGCTCACCATTTCCTCACCATGACACGCGGCGCCGGTGGAATTCTTGAACATTTGCCGGATCCGGGGCGGCTGGCAGGATGGCGCCATGATCACCCCCGAGCAGTTGAACGCGGCGCCGAAGGTTCTGTTGCACGACCATCTGGACGGCGGGCTGCGGCCGGGGACGGTGCTGGAGCTGGCTCGGGAGATCGGGCACCAGGTGCCGCGGAACGACGCCGAGGAGCTGGGAGCGTGGTTCGTCGAGTCGGCGGACTCGGGATCGCTGGAGCGGTACCTGGAGACGTTCGACCACACGGTCGCGGTGATGCAGAACGCCGAGGCGATCAAGCGGGTGGCCAGCGAGTGTGTGCAGGATCTGGCGGCGGACGGGGTGGTGTACGCGGAGGTTCGGTACGCGCCCGAGCAGCACCTGACCCGTGGGCTGACGCTCGAGCAGGTGGTGGACGCCGTACGCGAGGGGTTCGAGCACGGGATGGCGACCGCGGAGCGGCCGATCGTCGCGCGGCAGTTGCTGACCGCGATGCGGCACAAGGCGCGGTCGATGGAGATCGCGGAGCTGGCGGTGGCGTACCGCGACGCCGGGGTGGTCGGGTTCGACATCGCCGGCGCGGAGGCGGGGTACCCGCCCACCCGGCACCTGGACGCATTCGAGTACCTGCAGCGGGAGAACGCGCACTTCACCATCCACGCCGGCGAGGCGTTCGGGCTGCCGTCGATCTGGCAGGCGATCCAGTGGTGCGGCGCGGACCGGCTCGGTCACGGCGTCCGGATCATCGACGACATCGAGTACGACGCGGCCGGCGGCAAGGCCGAGCTCGGGCGGCTCGCGGCGTACGTCCGGGACCGGCGGATCCCGCTGGAGATGTGCCCGAGCTCCAACCTGCAGACCGGCGCGGCCGAGTCCATGGCCGACCATCCGATCGGCCTGCTCGCCAAGCTTCGCTTCCGGGTCACCGTCAACACCGACAACCGCCTGATGAGCGGTACGTCGATGAGCCGCGAGCTGACCCTGCTCGCCGAAGCCTTCGACTACGACCTGGCCGACTTCCGCTGGTTCGCCATCAACGCGATGAAGTCCGCCTTCATCCCGTTCGACGAACGCCTCACCATCATCGACAACATCATCAAGCCCTGGTACACCGAAGCCCTGAAGAGCTGACGCAAGGCCTCAGACCGAGCGCTGGTAGGTGCGGAAGGCTCGGGTGGAGAGCCAGGCGACTACGAGGGTGAAGGCGAGCAGATAGGCGCTGTGGCGGGCTACCGAGGACCAGTCGGGATCAGCTGACAGGGCTTCGCGGGCGGCCACCGCGGCCCAGTCGACCGGGTTGTAGCGGGCGGCGACGTTGACCCAGTGGGGAGCGACGTCGGGGTCGATCATGATCGAGGACATGAACGTCAGGGGCAGCGAGACGAACTGGGAGATGCCGATCAGCGCCTCCTGCTGGCGGGTCAGCAACGCGACGGCGTTGGACAGCGAGCCGAAGGCGGTGCCGACCAGGATCGCGGCGCCGACCGTGACCGCGTAGCCCGCGGCGCTGCCGTCGTACCGGGCACCGGCTGCCAGACCGATCGCGAACACGAGCACGGTCTGGATGAACACCGTGGTCGCGTTGCTGACGAGTTGCCCGGCCATCAGCCCGCCGCGGCTGACCGGCGACGCGAGCAGCCGGTCCATCACGCCGCGTTCCATGTCCGCGATGAACGTCGTACCGTTCCAGCCGCTGTTCATCAGCGCGGTCATCATCACGATCCCCGGCGTGAGGAAGGCGATGTACGACGAGTCGCCGAAGCCGGGAATCTCGACGACGCCCTTGAACAACTGCCCGAACAGCAGCAACCAGATCGCCGGCTGGATCAACGTGAACGCGATCAGCGCCGGTTGCCGGTACTGCGCCCGCAGCCAGCGACCCGTGATGAACCGAGTGTGCCCGAGAAACTCGACGGTGCTCATCACGCCGCCTCGCCTTCAGCGCGGTACGACCGCCCGGTGTACCGCAGGTAGACGTCGTCCAGCGACGGCCGCGACACCGTCACGGCCGTGACCGGAATCGCCTTGTCCTCAAGGGTTCCCAGTACGGCGGGAACAGCAGTCGCCCCGTGGTCGACTCGAAGCCGCAACGTGCTGCCCTCGACAACAATCTCGCCAACTCCCGGCAACTCGCTGAGCAGCGCCCGCACGCTCAGCGAGTTGTCCGGCGCCAGCAGCTCGACGTTGACCGAGTCGCCCCGCAGTTCGGCCTTCAACGCCTCCGGGGTGCCCGAGGCAACGATCTTGCCGTGGTCGACGATGGCGAGCTGGTCGGCCAGCCGGTCCGCCTCTTCGAGGTAGTGCGTGGTGAGCAGCACGGTCAGGCCTTCCTGACCGGACAGCCGCCCGACCTCGTCCCACAGCTCCGCCCGCGCCTCCGGATCGAGACCGGTCGTCGGCTCGTCGAGGAACAACACCTGCGGCCGATGAACCAGGCCGAGTGCGACGTCGAGCTTGCGCTGCATGCCGCCGGAGTACGTCTTGACCTGGCGACCGCCCGCGTCGGTCAGGCCGAACCGCTCCAGCAGTTCCGCTGCTCGCCGTACTGCTTCTGCCCGGGTCAGGCCGTAGATCCGGCCGCCCAGCACGAGGTTCTCGACCCCGGTGGCCTGTGGGTCGGAGCTGGACTTCTGCGGCACGTAGCCGATCGCCCGCCGGACGGCGTCCTGCTCGGTGTCGACGTCGTACCCGACGACTCGGGCCGTGCCGGAGTCGGCGCGGGAGAGCGTGGTGAGGATCTTGACCGTGGTGGACTTGCCGGCGCCGTTGGGCCCGAGCAGGCCCAGTACGACGCCTTCCGGAACGCTGAAGGTGAGACCGTCGAGCGCGCGGAGCGGTGGTTTCTTGCGGCCGGCCGGGTACGTCTTGACCAGGTCGATCGCGTCGAGGGCATGCATGTGACTCCCTTGGGGTGACGGGAGCCGGTCCGCCGCTGGCTATCCTGATGGATGCGCCTTGGGACCAGTCTTCGGACCGGCTCGAGGAACTGCGGCCCTCGACCTGTGGTGTTGCCGCACCTCGGTCGGGGGCCGTCCTGCTTGGCTACCTGGCTTCCGGCGGCATCGCCTGCATCCAGGCGAACTCGGCGCCGAAGTACTTGACGGGGTCTTTCAGTTGGTCGACCGGGCTGATGCCCTCCTCTTCGAAGTTCTTCCAGGCCTGGCGCCAGAACGCCGACCCGTCCAGGGTGTCGCTCCGGATCGCCTCGGCGAGCTCGTGGACGTACGCCGACTCGGCCTCGAGCAGGGCCAGCCGGAACTCCGACTCGACCCAGAAGATCCGCGGGAACTCCATCGCCGCCATCTGTTCGTGCGCGGCACCGACCTGCTCGATCTCCGCGTCGATCGCCCGCAGCCGCTGCTCCAGCAGCTCTGCCACCCGGTCGGGCGGCAGGCCGGGCAGGTACGCGAGGCCGGCCTCCAGCGGGTGGAACTCGCGACTCGGCGTCCCGAGCAGCTCGGTCAGCCAGTCCCGGAACTCCTCCTGGCCGGCGTCGGTGATCTGGTAGACGGTGCGCTCCGGCCGGTTGCCCTCGCGGATCGTCTCCAGGGCCTCGACGAAGCCGTTCTTCTCCAGGGCCGTGACGACGGAGTAGAGCGAGCCGTAGTTGAGCTTGATGCTCTGGTCCTTGCCGCGGGCGCGCAGGAGCGTCGAGATCTCGTACGGGTGCATCGGGCGCTCGGCCAGGCTGCCCAGGATCGCGAACGCGAGCGGGTTGCCGACCTTGCGTCGCGCCATGATGCCCCCTCGATCTCGATTACTCGAAATCGAGTATCACGCTCCGGGTATCCGCCGTCAAGTAGTCAGCCAGACCAGAGCGCGGAACCCCAGCCGGCGCAGCGGCGGCCGGATCGGGGTGTTGGCCAGCGCGCGGTAGACGGGTTGCTCGACGTACGTCGTCAGCAGCCAAGCCAGCGCGATCACGCCGGTCACCGCGCCGGCGATCTGCGCCAGCCGGCCCGCGCCGACCGCCATCAGGTGGTAGGCGATCAGGTAGCCGAGCTCCTGGTTGAGCAGGTAGATCGCGAACGAGATCCGCGCCAGGAACCGGATCGGCCGCTGGATCGGCGCGAACACCCGCCAGTCCGGACCGCGCGCGGCCAGCGCCACGAACACCAGCAGGACGCCGATGCCCAGCGAGGACGGCAGGTCGGCGGTGTGGGCATGCTGAGCGAAGACGGTCGCGACGAGGAGCGCGCCCAGGTGCACCACGTTGATCCGGCGCTGGGCCCAGAGCCAGATCGCGATGCCGATCGCGAACAGTTGCAGCCGGTGCAGTCCGAGGCCGTTCCAGGCCTGCTGCACCCAGAACGGGCTGTGCAGGATCCGGTCGTTCCAATCCAGGACCACCGGCGCCAGGATCATCACCCACAGCAGTCCGGTGATTCGCCCGGCCGAACCCATGCCGCGCGGCCAGAGCAGCGCGGCGGCGGCGAAGGCCATCAGCTGCAGGGGCAGCGTCCAGTAGGAGCCGTCGATGAGGTGCACCGACGGGTCGAACGACGCGGCCAGCGTCAGGTTGCCCCACAGGTCGTGCGGGGTCGGCAGGGTCCAGTTGTCAGGCCCGAACAGGATCAAGGCCGTGTACGTGACCAGCACGGCGGCCAGGTACGGCGGGAGCACCCGGCAGACCCGGCGCCACAACCACCGCGCCGTCGGACCCTTCCGGATCGTCACGCAGACGAAGTACGCGCTGATCACCAGCAGGACGCTGGCGCCGACCTGAAACGGGTACTTGCCCAGCGGCGCACCGAACTCGGGGTGCAACACCGGGCCTTGGTACGTCGTGTGGCAGAAGACCACTGCGAGGACGGCGATGACACGGACGACGTCCCAGCTCAGACGTCGGGAGGTGCTGGCCCTGGACAGGTCCGGCGTTGCCACAGTCGCTCCAACTTCTCTCGGCTCGCCGATCTGTTCGGCCGTTACCCCCCTGTGACACTCGAAGGATCCTAGGAGGACCGGGTGGGGGTGCCGCAAATTCTGTGGGCGGTGTCACGCCGCCCGGAGCGGGTCGGAGCGACTTCACCCAGCGCGACCGCCCGGTCAGCGCAGCGTAGTCGGACGCAGTCAGGGTGCGGTGCGCGCCCTCATTGAGCGCCAGGTGCTTGTCGACCGTCAGCTGGCGGTCCGGAAGGTGCGGCGGTAGTCCTGGGGTGGCACGCCGACCACCCTGCGGAAGTGGTGCCGCAGCAGGGCGGCCGTCCCGAATCCTGACTCGGAGGCGATCTGCTCGATGCCCATCCGGGTCTGCTCGAGCAGCGTGCGCGCCCGCAGCACGCGCTGGGTGGTGACCCACTTCAGCGGTGTCGTCCCGGTCTCCGCGACGAACCGCCGCGCGAACGTCCGCTCCGACATCTGCGCCCGCCGGGCCAGCGCCGGCACGGTGTGCTCGATCGTCAGGTTCTCGACCATCCAGTCGAGCACCGGCTGCAGGCTCTCGCCGGACGACTCCGGCACCGGTACCTCGACGTACTGCCGCTGACCGCCGTCGCGCTGCGGCGGGACGACCATCCGGCGCGCGATCCGGGTGGCGACCGCGCTGCCGAGCTCACGCCGGACCAGGTGCAGGCAGGCGTCGATCCCGGCCGCGGTGCCGGCGCTGGTGATGATGTTGCCGTCGTCGACGAACAGGACGTCGGCGTCCAGCTTGGCCAGCGGGAACGTCTCCTGGAAGAGCTTCTCGTAGCGCCAGTGGGTGGTGCACGGCCGGCCGTCCAGCAGCCCGGCCTTGCCGAGCACGAAGGCGCCCGAGCACACCGTCAGCAGGATCGCGCCGCGCGCCTCGGCCCGCCGCAGCGCTTCCAGGATCCGCTCGTCGTACTCCTCCCGCCAGGTCGTCGCCGGGAGCGCGACCAGGTCGGCGTCCTCGAGCTCCTCCAGCCCGTACGGCGCGATCACCGCGGAGTGGCTGCTACTGCGCAGCGGCTCGCCCGGCCGGGTCGAGCACACCTTGAAGTCGAACGCGGGCACACCGTCGTCGGTCCGGTCGATCCCGAATACCTCCGACACCACGCCGAACTCGAACATGGCGACGTCCTCCATGAGGACGACAGCGATCTTGTGGAGCATGCGGCCAGTATGGCAGGAATTTGTGGAACTATGTCAATAGTGCCAGTGGTGGCAGTATCTAGTAGGTAGCACAATCTATGCCATGACCGGAATCATTCTTCTCGCAGTATTCGCGCTGGCCGTGATCGCGGCTCTGGAGATCAGCAACAGGCGGCACTCGACCGGTCTGACCACCGGTCCGAACGGCTCCTGGGTGACTGACGACCGTGATCAGGCCCGGACCAAGCTCGACCTGCTCGCCCTTGGCGATGCGGCCGAGCCCCTCAACCACAAGCCCGCGACGACCGCAGGCACCGTGCACAGCATCCGCCGGGCCCGCGTCCTCACCCACCACGGCCACCACGCGGCCTGACACCTCCGCAGACCGCCGGGACCTCACCCGGCGGTTTTGCGCTGCCAGGTGGGAGCGGTCGCGTTGGTGACGGCCCGCAGCACACCTTCCACCGGCCCGTAGCCGTAGCGGCTCATCCAGACGTGGCTCAGCACGACCTGTACGGCGAAGATCGCGACGGCGATCCCCATCGTCTCCAGCGGAGACACCTGGCCGACCAGACCGAACCCGATGCCGGTGAAGATCAGCATCGTCGCGACCGACTGGCCCAGGTAGTTCGACAACGCCATCTGCCCGGCCGGTGCGAGCACCCGTCGCACGTCCCGCCCCTTGTCCGAGTGCATGATCCGCAGCAGCGTCGCGACGTACGCCGCAGTGAGGAACGGTGCGGTGAGCACGCTGGCCAAGACCGAACCGGTGTCGCCGTTGCCACCCGCCGCGTAGATCATGCCGCCGGTGATGCCGACGACGAATCCGACCAGCTGGATCAGCCGCAGTACAGCCTCTTGGCCGTTGAGGTTCGCGAGCATCCGACGGCGGCCGGCGACCAGGCCGAGCAGGAAGGCGGCCAGCGTCGTCGGTCCCTGCACGGTGAGCAGCGACACGCCGTACGTCGGTAGCGCCGCGACGTGCTCGCCGATGATGTCGCCGAACGAGCCGCCGAGGTTCGCGGTCGTCTGCTGCGCCGCGGTGACCGCGCCGGCCGGGTCGAGGAACGCCGAAGTGTCCAGGAAGAGCGCGGTCGAACCCAGCGAGATGAAGAGATAGGCGTAGATCGCGCCCACCACGATCAGCGCCGTCCGGTCCGTCACCCGTCGCATCGCCAGCAGGATCAGGCCGATCAGCGCGTAGACGCTGAGGATGTCACCGGTGATCAGGAAGATCGCGTGCAGCGCGCCGATCGCGAAGAGACCACCCAGCCGGCGCAGCATCCGCGGCTTGAAGGCAGCGCCGGCCCGCTGAGCCGCCTCCACCTGCAACTGGAAGCTGTACCCGAACAGGAACGAGAACAGCAGGTAGAACTTCATGTCCACGAACGTCGACGACACCCAGTGCACCGCCTGGTCGAGCCACGACTGGTACGCCGGATCCTCTGCCAGGTGGATCGGATAGCCCGACGCGGCGAAGGTGATGTTCACGACCAAGATGCCCAGCAGGGCGAATCCACGCAGCGCATCGACGTCCTGGATGCGGGTCCGGCTCAGAACCTGGCTCATGCCGTCCAGCACACCAGTGCGCCGTACCTCACACAGTCGGTCTGAACCTCCCGTAGGGGTGGACTTTTCTCCACTAATTGCTGTGACGCGGCCGCGCGGCGTGTGGCAGGGTCGCGGCTGTGAGCGACTACCGGGATGTGAATCGGGCCAACTGGGACGAGCGGGTGCCGGCGCATGCCGCGTCGCCGGGGTACAACGTGGCGCGGTTCGAGGAGGATCCGCAGCACCTCAGTGAAGTGGTCCGGTTCGACCTACCGCGGCTCGGTGACATCTCCGGGTTGCGCGGGGTGCACCTGCAGTGCCACATCGGCACCGACACCGTGTCTCTCGCGCGGCTCGGCGCCCGGATGAGCGGGCTGGACTTCTCCGCGCCCGCGATCGAGCACGCGCAGTCGCTGGCCGACCGGCTCGGGCTGGAGGCGGACTTCCACGTCGCCGACGTGTACGACGCGGTCGACGTGCTCGGCGCATCGTCGTACGACCTGGTGTTCACCGGGATCGGCGCGCTGGGCTGGCTGCCGAGCATCACCCGGTGGGCGGAGACCGTCGCGGGACTGCTGAAGCCAGGTGGCCGGCTGTTCATCCGCGAGGGTCACCCGATGCTGTGGGCGCTCGACGCCGAGCCCGGCGACACGAGCCCAGTCCTGCGATACCCGTACTTCGAGACCGCCGAGCCGATCGTGTGGGACGAGGGCGGGACGTACGTCGAGACCGACGTGGAGTTCTCGCACAACGTCACGCACGAGTGGAACCACGGCCTGTCCGAGATCATCACCGCGCTTCAGCAGGCCGGCCTGGTCTTCGACTCGCTCGCCGAGCACGACAGCGCGCCCTGGAACGCCCTGCCTGGGCTGATGACCGAGGACGCGTCCGGCGAGTGGCGGCTGACCGACAACCCGCACCGGCTGCCGGCGACGTACACGCTGCAGGCGCACAAGCCCGCCTGAGCGCACGCTTCAGGCCCGGCTGTGCACAAGCAGCCGGGCCGAAGTCCAGAGCGCTGCTTAGTGGGCGCCGCCGCGGCGCTGCTGCACCTTGTGGAGCGCATCCTTGAGCTTGCGCTGGTTCTCAGGCTTGCTGAGCTCGCGCTGCGCGATCTGCGCCAGCTTGGCGACGACCGCACCCTTGACCAACGTCTTCACAAACCCCATCAGGGCCTCCCTACTCTCTTGCCCTCAGACGCTACCGTCCCTGGCCAACAAACTCTTGCGGGTTCACCCCACCGATCCCCTGTTCCCACCCTGAACCCGGCAAACTGTCCCCGCCGTAAGGCACACTGGGACGGTGCCTGAGTTGCCGGAGGTCGAGTCGCTGGCGGCGTTCCTGCGCGAGCGCGCCGTCGGGCGGGCGTTCGTGCGCGCCGACATCACCGCGATCAGCGCGCTGAAGACCTACGACCCGCCGATCTCGAGCCTGGTCGGGCTGCTGATCGACGACGTCCAGCGGCACGGCAAGTTCCTCGACATCGAGGCCCAGGGCGTGCATCTGGTCATCCACCTGGCCCGCGCGGGCTGGCTGCGGTGGAAGGACGAGCAGTCCACCGCGCTGGTGCGGCCGGGCAAGGGCCCGATCGCGTTGCGGACGGTGTTCGACGACGGCTCGGGCTTCGACCTGACCGAGGCCGGCACCCAGAAGAAGCTCGCGGTGTACGTCGTTCGCGACCCGGCCGAGGTGCCCGGGATCGCCCGGCTCGGGCCGGATCCGTTCACGCTGTCACTCGACGACTTCGGCGCGATCCTGAAACGCGAGGGCCGGGTGCAGCTGAAGGGCGTGCTCCGGAACCAGTCGGTGATCGCCGGGATCGGCAACGCCTACTCCGACGAGATCCTGCACGTGGCGAAGATGAGCCCGTTCAAACCCGCGTCGAACCTGACCGAGGACGAGCTGAAGTTGCTGTACGACGCGATGCTCGAGACCCTCCAGGACGCGGTGAACCGCTCGGCCGGCCTCGCCGTCCAGGACCTGAAGTCGGAGAAGAAGTCCGGCCTGCGCGTGCACGGCCGCAAGGGCCAGAAGTGCCCGGTCTGCGGCGACATCGTCCGCGAGGTCAGCTTCCACGACTCCTCCCTGCAGTACTGCGCCACCTGCCAGACCGGCGGCAAACCCCTCGCCGACCGCCGCCTCTCCAAGCTGCTCAAGTAGTTTCCCCGTGGGTACTGCGGGACCATGGCAGACCCCACCGAGCGGTACGCGGGCGCGGAGGCCCAGGGTCCGGAGCAACTCGAGCACCCTGGCCGCAGCGCGGACATGGAACGGCACCCCGACTACGGCGAAGACACGTACAAGGGCAGCGGCAAACTCAACGGGAAGCGGGCGCTGATCACCGGCGGCGACTCCGGGATCGGCCGGGCTGTCGCGCTGGCGTTCGCCCGGGAGGGCGCCGACGTACTGGTGTCGTACCTCGAGAGCGAGGAGAAGGACGCCCGCGAGACCTGCCGGCTGGTCGAGGAGGCGGGCTGCAAGGCCGTTGCAGTTCCTGGCGACATCCAGGAGGAGAACCACTGCCGCAAGCTGGTCAACCAGTGCGTGTCCGACCTCGGTGGCCTGGACATCCTGGTGAACAACGCGGCGTACCAGATGTCGCAGGAGGGGATTGCCGGGATCAGCACCGAGCAGTTCGACCAGGTGATGAAGACCAACGTGTACGCGATGTTCTGGCTGTGCAAGGCCGCCGTACCGGTGATGAAACCCGGGTCGGCGATCATCAACACGACCTCGATCCAGGCGTACCAGCCGTCGCCGCAGCTGCTCGACTACGCGACCAGCAAGGCGGCGATCCTGAACTTCACCAAGGGACTCGCGCAGGAGCTGGCGCCGAAGGGCATCCGGGTGAACGCGGTCGCACCGGGTCCGGTGTGGACGCCGTTGATCCCGGCGACGCTGCCGCCCGAGAAGGTGGACGAGTTCGGCGCGGACACTCCGCTCGGCCGGCCGGGACAACCGGCCGAGATGGCACCCGCCTACGTCTTCCTCGCCTCGGACGACTCGACCTACATCACCGGCGAACGCATCGGCGCCACCGGCGGCCGCCCGCTCCCCTGAACGCGGAAGAGTCCTGGCGGCCGGTCTTGACCAGTGGCCTGAGATGATCGAGGGCATGTTCCAGAACCAGGAGATTCCCTCGGTCGTGGTGGCCGAGTTGGACGACGCCCTGCTGGCCGAGGCGTTCGTTTTGGATGTGCGTGAGCCGGACGAGTGGGACCGCGGGCACATCGAGGGGGCGAAGCACATCCCGCTCGGTGAGCTGCAGGAGCGCGTCGGCGAGGTACCGCTGGACCAGAAGGTGCTGTGCGTGTGCGCGGTCGGCGGCCGGTCCGGGATGGCGACCCAGTTCCTGAACCAGCTCGGTCGCGAGGCGATCAACCTGGACGGCGGGATGCACGCCTGGCAGACCTCCGGCCGCCCGGTCGCCGTCGGCTGACCGATTCCTGCCGAGGAGAAAACCTTCCGGAAAGCCTCCGGAGACGTTACTTTGTCACCGGTCGGTTGACCGGCGTACACCTGTGCCTCATGTGGCGGTAGAGCGCACCACGTCGGATGGCCGCGTCCGTCCACGTTGGGGAGGCTCCTGTGTCGCTCTTCCGTCCCTTGACCGCGGCGATCGGCGTGGGCGGCCTGCTGGCCGGCGCCGTCGTCGCGCCGGCCGCCGCGAGCCCCGCTCCCGGTGGCATCCCCGACGCCGCGATCGCCGGCGACGGTGTGCTCACGACGCGCGCGGACAGCCCGGTCGCGCCGGGCGTGAACTACACGTCGTTCGAGCGCCTCGACCCGAAGGGCTGGCTCCGCGGTGACATCCTCGCGGCCGACCTGGACAAGCACGGGGTGACGGTCGACTACGTCAACACCGGCAAGGTGTCCGGCGGCACGCCGCTCAGCCGGCAGCTGGCGCGGAAGGGTGCGATCGCCGGGGTCAACGGCGACTTCTTCGACATCAACGACACCACCGCGCCGCTGGGGGTCGGCGTCGAGAGCGGCCGGCTGGTCAACGCGCCGGCGGCCGGGCACAACGACACCGCGGTGATCGGCAAGGACGGCCTCGGCCGGATCGCGGAGCTGTTCCTGCAGGGCAGCGCGACCGACGACGACGCCACCAAGCTCGAGCTGACCAACCTGAACTCGCCGACCGTCAACTCCGGCGGGATCGGCCTCTACACACCGGAGTGGGGCGACGCGGCCCGCACCAGGACCGTCGACGGCCTGCCGACCGTTCGCGAGGTGATCCTTCGCGACGGCGCGGTCGTCTCGTCGGCCGCCACTCCGGGCACCACTCCACTGGCCGCGAACGAGCAGGCGCTGATCGGCCGCGAGGCCGGTGCGACCGCGCTCGCCGCCTTCGAGGTCGGCGACAAGGTCGACGTGCAGTACGGCCTACGCCCGGACGCGGCCGACGTCGCCGTCGGCATCAGCGGTAACTACCAGCTCGCGAAGGACGGCCAGGTTCCGGCCGGCGTCCCGGACGCCGATCTGGCGCCGCGGACCGCGATCGGCTTCGATGCGGATGGCAGCCGAATGCTGCTGCTCACCGTCGACGGCCGCGCGACCGGTTCCCGCGGTCTGTCGCTGAAGGAGATGGGTCAGCTGATGATCGGCCTCGGCGCCGACGACGCGCTGAACCTGGACGGCGGTGGCTCTTCGACCATGCTGGCCCGCTCGCCCGGCGAGGCGGCGCCGCAGGTGGTGAACGACCCGTCCGACGGCGGCGAGCGGGTGATCCCGAACGGCCTCGGCCTGCTGCCGGTCAAGGGCTCCGGCAGGCTGACCGGCTACCGCGTGGAGGCCCAGGGCACAGCGGCCGAGGACCCGGACACGGACGTCTCGCGCAGCTCGCGGGTGCTGACCGGCCTCAGCCGTGTCCTCACGGCGACCGGTCATGACGAGACCTACGCTCCGGCAACGGGTACGCCGTACTGGTTCGCCGGGGGCCATGTGCGCGTCGACCAGCAGGGCGTGGTGACCGGGCGGAAGGCCGGCGACGCGATCGTCACCGCGGCCCGCGGCACAGCGCACGGCCGGATCCAGCTGACCGTCCTCGGCGCACCGACCCGCCTGGCCCCGTCGACCCGGCAGGTGTCACTGTCCGACTCCACCGCCAAGGGCTTCTTCGAGATCGACGGGTACGACGCCGACGGCTTCGGCACCTGGATCGAGCCGCGCGACCTCGAGCTGTCGTACGACGAGACCCTCGTCAAGGTGGTTGCCAAGGGCAATGGGTTCGAGGTGAACGCGCTCAGCGACGACGCGGTGTCGACGGTGATCACCGCGAAGACCGGCAACCTGACCACGCAGCTCAGTGTCACGTCCGGCCTCAGCAGCACGGTGATCGACGAGGTCGACGACCTGTCCCGCTGGGCGGCGAACGCCGTACCGGCCGGTGCGGCGACGGCGTCGCGGTCGGCAGCCGAGGGCCACGACGGCGGGCAGGCGATCGCGCTCGACTACTCGCTCACGGGCACGACGGCGACGCGGGCGGCGTACCTCTCGGTGACGCCGCAGCTGACGCTGCCCGGGCAGCCGCAGAAGCTCGGCGCGTGGGTGTACGGCGACGGCAAGGGCGCCTGGTTGCGGGCGAACGCCTACACCGCGGCGGGTGGATCGCCGCAGACGCTGAACATCGCGGCGTCGGTGGACTGGACCGGGTGGAAGTACGTCGAGGCGGACATCCCGCCGGGGCTGGCGATGCCGCTGCGGTTCTGGCGGATCTACGTCGTCGAGACCGTGCCGACCCGGCAGTACTCGGGCCGGATCATCGTGGACGACCTGACCCTGCGCGGAGCGCCGCCGGTCGACATGGACCCGCCGGCGAAGGTAGCCGACCCGCTGGTGGTGACCGACGGAACGGTGGCGACCGACGGCCGCTGGCGGTTCGCGGTGATGTCGGACGCGCAGTTCACCGCCGACGACCCGAACTCCGACTTCGTCAAGCAGGCCCGGCGGACGATCCGCGAGGCGCTCGCGCAGCACCCGGACTTCCTGGTGATCAACGGCGACTTCGTCGACCGCGGGTTCGCGAACGACATCGCGCTGGCCAAGCAGATCATCGACGAGGAGGTCGCCGGCAAGGTGCCGGTGCACTACGTGCCGGGCAACCACGAGAGCTACGGGCCGGGGGACCTGTCCGAGTGGTCCAAGGTGTTCGGGCCGCCGACCAGCACGTTCGACCACAAGGGGACGCGGTTCATCCTGCGCGACTCGTCGCTCGGCTCGCTGCGGGCCGGCGGGTTCGCGCAGATCCTCGACCTCCGCGCGCAGCTGGACGACGCGGCCGCCAACACGTCGATCCGCAACGTGGTGGTGATGGCGCACCACCCGATCGACGACCCGTCGCCGACCGCCAACTCGCAGCTGGGCGACCGGAAGGAAGCCCGGATGATCGTCGACTGGCTGGCCGGCTTCCGGGCGTCGACCGGCAAGGGCGCCGCGTACATGGCGGCCCACGCGGGAACCTTCGCGGCCTCGCGCACCGACGGCGTCCTGCTGCCGCTGACCGGCAACTCCGGCAAGGGCCCGTCGTCCGCGCCGGACGACGGCGGGTTCACCGGCTGGGCGATGGTCGGTGTCGACCCCAACGCGCGTACGGCGGCCGCCGGTGAGCGCAAGTGGTCGGCGCCGGAGCGGTCCTGGCTCAAGGTCGAGTTCCGGCCGCACGTCGACTCGCTCGAGCTGACCGCGCCTACGTCGTTGCGTCGTGGTGAGACGGCTGCTGCGGGTGCGACCGTCGTACAGGAGAGCCGGCGGGTGCCGGTGGCGTTCCCGGTCTCGGCCGACTGGTGGGGTTCGCGCTCCCTGCACATCGGCCCGGCCCGGACCGCCCCGTTCTGGGCGGTAGCGTCGTACGACCCGGCAACGGGCGAGCTAACCGGCCTACGCCCGGGCACAGCTGAGCTGGGCGTCACGGTCAACGGCACCACCAAGAGCGCCACGATCACGGTGGATTGGTAGCGTCACGGCGTGATTGACGCGAGGGTGCCGGGGCGGTTGTCGGCTGGGGATCGGGTGGCGGTGGTTGCGCCGTCGGGGCCGGTGCGGGCAGAGCGGCTGGAGGTGGGGGTCGAACACCTGAAGGCGTGGGGGCTCGAGGTCGAGGTGCTGCCGTCGGTGCTGGCGGGGCACGAGAAGCTGAGCTACCTCGCTGCGGACGACAAGGCACGGGCCGAGGACCTGCGGAACGCCTGGCTGGACTCCAGCTTCGCGGCGGTGTTCTGCGCCCGCGGCGGGTACGGCGTGCAGCGCATGCTCGAGTACGTCGACTTCGACGAGCTGGCCGCATTACCGAAGTGGTTCATCGGGTTCAGTGACATCACTGCGCTGCACGAGCCGCTCAACGCACGCGGGCTGGTCACCATCCACGGACCGATGGCTGCGGCGGTTGAGCAGCTCGGGTCGGAGGTGGGTCGGCAGCGGCTGCACGACCTGCTGTTCGAGCCGGAGAGCGTCACGGACCTGCTCGCACCCGCGGGCGCGCGGACTGTGGTCGGTGGCGTCGCGGAGGGTCCGCTGCGTGGCGGCAACCTGGCGCTGCTCGCGGCCAGTGTCGGTACGCCGACCTACGCGCCACCGACCGGGGTCGTGGTCATGGAGGACGTCAGCGAGGACGCGTACCGGGTGGACCGGCTGCTGACCCAGCTGCTGCGGGCCGACTGGTTCGCTGAGGTCACCGGTGTGGTCGTCGGCGACTTCAGTGGTGCCGACGACTCCGGACTGGTCAGTGCAGTGGTCCACGATCGGCTCGAGCCGCTCGGTCTGCCGATGGTAGAGGGTGCTGCGATCGGGCACGAGGACTTGAACCTCGCCGTACCGCTGGGACTGCCGGTGCGGCTGGACGCGACCGCGGGGACGCTCGAGCGACTCAGCTGAGGTGCTCGCGGAGGAACGCCAGGGCTTGCGTGTAGCCGTCGATCTTGTTCGTCAGCTTGGCCAGGCCGTGGCCCTCGTCGGGGTAGACGAGGAGCTGGCACGGTACACCGCGAGCCGTCAGCGCAGCGGTGATCTGCTCGGCCTCTGAGAGCGGCACGCGCGGGTCGTTGGCGCCGTGGATGACGAGCAGCGGTGCCCGCAGGTCGTCGACCCGGCTCAACGGGCTCGCCGCCTCCAGGAACTCCCGGTCGGTCGCAAGGTAGCCGTACTCGCGCTCCCGCGTCGCTCGCCGGTAGTCCGACGTGTTCTCCAAGAAGGTCACCAGCGACGCAATCCCCACGATGTCCACACCGGCCGCCCACAACGACGGCTGGAACGCCAACCCCGCCAGCACCATGTAGCCGCCGTACGAGCCACCCCACAGCGCTGCCCGGGACGGATCACAGCCGATCGACGGCAGCCAGGCGTGGATCGCGGCCAAATCCTTCACCGAGTCCAGCCGCAGCTCGCGATCGTCCAGCGAGTACCAGCGCTTCCCGTACGCCGCCGACCCCCGGACATTGGGTACGACGACGGTGTGGCCGGCCGCGGCGAGTCCGGAGACCACCGGGACCCAGCCGCGCATGGCTGCACCCTCGGGACCGCCGTGGATGTGGATGACCGTCGAGCCGAGGTCGGGACCGGTCGGCCGGTAGACGAAGACTGGGACGTGCTCGCCGTCGAACGACGGCACGCGGTGACTCTCGGGGTGCGTCAGCTCGGCGGGGACCTCAGGCGTCGCCGGTGGCCGCATCGCGACGACCTCACCGGTCGCCAGGGTGTAGCGGTAGACCGTGGGCGGTTCGATCGGCGAGTGGTAGGTGATCAGGGCGTACGTGCCGTCGGGAGACCAGACCGGGTCCGGCAGCATGACCGCCCGCGCGCCACAGCCGAGTGGGGGCAGGTCGAGTGGTGCGACCAGCGCGCCGTCCTCCAGCTTGTGCAGCGCCAGCGGGACCAGGCCGTCGTCGATCGTCGCGACGAGTAGATGCTCGCCGTCGGGACACACCCAGCCGGCTAGGTCGTGCTCGTCGTCGACCAGCAGGTCCGACCAGGTCCGGTCGGCGACGTCGTACTGCCGGAGCGCCATCCGGTCTCGGTCGGCGTCGCTCGCCACGACGAAGCCGGACGAGCCGGGCAGCCAGGACACCACCTTTTGGTCGTTGTGAGCGTCGGGCGCCGTCAGCTCGCTGACTGCTCGGGTCGTCGTGTCGACGAGCAGCAGTTGCACCGAGTTGGCCGGTGCGCTGGCCAGGGACAGCACGACCCACTTGCCGTCCGGGGACGCGTCGACCGCCATCGCCCAGCCGCCACCGTCGTACAGCACAGACTCCGCACCGGTCGCGAGGTCATGGGAGACGAGGTCGAAGTCGACGCCGTTGCGGCGGTTGGTGGTGAACAGCACGCGGCCGCCGGTCGCCTGGACCAGGTTGTGCTTGAACGCCGGGTCGTGGACGAGGGGCGTCAGGGTCCGGTCGTCCAGGTCGACGAGCGACAGCTGGCCGCGTTCGTCGCCGCCGGTGTCGTGCTGGACGACCACTTGGCGGCTGCCGGGGACGAAGCGTGCGTTCCGGCAGGTTTCGCCCAGGTCGGTGAGCGCCCGCCAGGTGCCGTCGGGTGTCACCTCGTTGACCTCACGGGTGCCGGTCTCGTCGTAGAGAACCAGCAGGCCGCCCTCGTCGTTCACGTCGAGAGCCAGAGCGGTGGGCAGCGCGAGCAAAGTCGTCAGCAGCACACCTTCAATCCTCACACGAGTTGGTGGGGCAGACCCTCGTGGTCTGCCCCACCGTGTGTCAGCGGTCGCCGTGCCAGGAGTGCCAGAGTGCGGCGTAGGGCCCCTGGGCGCCGACCAGCTCGTCGTGGCCGCCCAGCTCGACGATCTTGCCGTCCTCGACCACCGCGATCACGTCCGCGTCGTGCGCGGTGTGCAGGCGGTGGGCGATCGCCACCACGGTCCGGCCCTCCAGCACGCTGGCCAGCGACCGCTCCAGGTGACGAGCGGCCCGCGGGTCCATCAACGAGGTCGCCTCGTCCAGGACCAGCGTGTGCGGGTCCGCGAGCACCAGCCGGGCGAGCGCGACCTGCTGGGCCTGTGCGGGCGTCAGCGAGATCCCGCCGGAGCCCACCTCGGTGTCGAGCCCGTTGTCGAAGCCGGCGACCCAGCCATCGGCGTCGACCGAGCGCAACGCCGCCCACAGGTCGGCGTCCGACGCGTCCGACCGCGCCAGCCGCAGGTTGTCCCGGACGCTGCCCACGAACACGTGGTGCTCCTGGTTGACCAGGGCAACGTGGCTCCGGACCTGCTCTGCCGACATCTTGTCTAGGGCGGCGCCACCCAAGGTGATGTCACCGACCCGCGGCGAGTAGATGCCGGCCAGCAACCGGCCGAGCGTCGATTTCCCTGCGCCAGAAGGGCCCACGAGCGCAACCCGGGCCCCCGGCTGCACAGTCAGCGTGACACCGTGCAGCACGTCCCGGCCCTCCAGGTAGCCGAACCGCACGTCGTCCGCGAGGACGGTCCGGCCTTCCGGCTCGTCCTGCTCACCGGACTCGGCCGCCTCGACCTCACGCACTCCGACCAGTCGCGCCAGTGACACCTGCGCGACCTGGAGCTCGTCGTACCAGCGGATCATCATGTTGACCGGCTCGACCAGCATCTGGATGTACAGCGCGCCCGTGGTGAGCGCGCCGACGGTCAGCCAGCCCTGGATGGCGAAGCCGCCACCGATCACCAGCACCGCCGCCAGCGCGACCGTGTGGGTCATGTTGATCACCGGGAACAGGACCATCCGCAGGTAGAGCGTGTACCGCTCCCACGCCACCCACTGGCCGATCCGGGTGTCGCCCAGCGCGATCCGGCGACGGCCCAGCCGGTGCGACTCCACGGTCCGGCCGGCGTCGACGGTCTCGGCCAGCGCCGAGGCCACCGCGGCGTACCCGGCAGCCTCCGACCGGTACGCCGCAGGCGCCCGGCGGAAGTACCAGCGGCCGCCGATGATCAGGATCGGCGCCGCGATCACGACCGCCACCGCCAGCTCCGGCGCGGTGACGATCAACGCGCCGATCAGCAACGACGCCCAGATGATCGCGATGGTCAGCTGCGGCACGGCGTCCCGCATCGCGTGCGAGAGCCGGTCGATGTCGGTGGTGATCCGGGACAGCAGGTCACCCGTCCCGGCGCGCTCCAGTACGCCTGGCGGCAGGCCGACCGCCCGGATCAGGAAGTCCTCGCGCAGGTCCGCAAGCATCTCCTCACCCAGTACGGCGCCGCGCAGCCTGGTCAGCCGGACGAACACCGTCTGCACCGCGAGCGCGATGACGAAGCCGATCACGACGTACGGCAGGTCGACGTCGCGCTCGCCGCGGGACAGCTTCTCGACCACGTTGCCGAGCAGCCAGGGCCCGACCATGCCGCTCAGCGCCGCCGTCGCGTTCACCAGGGTCAGCCAGGCGAACGCGCGGCGATGCCGGCGGAACAGTGTCTTCAGGTAGGCGCGCACGGTGGCGCTACCCGCTACCGGCAGTCGCGCCGCCTCCTGCGGCGCTGCCGGGTCGTACTCGGGGCGCTTCACGCCGTCTCCTCGAGAGTTGGCTCTTCTTCACGGGTGACCACCGCGCGGTAGCGCGGGTTGGTGTGCACCAGCTCGTGGTGGGTGCCGACGGCATCGACCCGGCCGTCCGGCACGAACACGACCCGCTCCGCGCGGTCCAGCATCAGCGGGCTGGAGGTGAACACCACAGTGGTCCGGGCGGCTCGCAGCAGCCGGAGACCGTCTGCGATCCGCGCCTCGGTGTGCGCGTCGACCGCACTGGTCGGCTCGTCCAGCACCAGCACCTGCGGGTCGACGTACAGCGAACGGGCCAAGGCCACACGCTGCCGCTGACCACCGGACAGGGACCGCCCGCGCTCGGTCAGCACGGCCTGCATCGCGTCCGTCTCACCGGCCGGCAGCGTCTGCCGCAGTACGTCGAGAATGTCCGCGCACTGCGCTGCGTCGAGCGCTGTCTCTGGAGACACCGCCCCACTCGCCGGCACGTCGAACAGCTCGCGCACGGTCCCGGACAGCAGCACCGGGTCCTTGTCCTGCACCAGCACGACGCTTCGCGCGGACTCCAGCGGAATGTCGTCCAGCGCGACACCGTCGAGCAGCACCGAAGCCTCGTCGTCCTCGGCAGCCGGGCTGTGTCCACCCAGCCGGTCGGCCAGACGACCACCTGCGTCCGGGTCACCGCAGACGACCGCAGTGAAGCTCCCAGCCGGCACGTGCAGCCCGGAGACCGGGTCGAGCAGGTCGCCTTCCGGCAACTGGGCCGCGGCGGTGCCCTTGGTCTCGTCGGTCCGCTGCAGCGACAGCACTCGCGCGGCCCGGCGCGCCGACACCTTGGAGAAGATGAACGCGCTCGCCGTCTCCTCGAACGTGTGCAGCGGCACCAGCATGAAGGTGATGAACCCGTACGTCGTGACAAGCTCGCCGACCGAGATCCGGCCCGACAGCACCAGCCGGACACCCATCCATACGATGATGACCAGGAACAGCCCGAACATCAGCACCTGGAGAGCCGCGATCAGCGACCACATCCGGGCACTGCGGACTGCGCTGGCCCGGTACTCCTGCGAGGCCGAGCGGTAGCGGTCCAGGAACAGCTGCTCGCCACCGATGCCACGCAGCACGCGCAGCCCGGCGACGGTGTCGGCGGCCAGCTCGGTGGCCCGGCCGCCCTTGGCCCGCTGCGCGTCCGCGCGACGCTCCGCGGGACCCATCAACGGCACGATCGAGAACGCCAGCACCGGTACGGCGACGGCCACCACCAGACCGAGCTGCGGTTCGTAGAGGAGCAGCCCGATGACCACGGCGAAACAGGTCAGCAGCGCGGCCGCGAACCGGCCGAGCACCTCGACGAACCAGCCGATCTTCTCCACGTCGCCGCTGCTCACGGCGACCACCTCGCCGGCGGCGATCCGCCGGGTCAGCAGCGACCCGAGCTCCGCGGCCTTGCGGAACAGCAGTTGCTGCAGGCGCGACGCCGTACTGATCCAGTTGGTCACCACGGCGCGGTGGAAGTACGAGTCGGCGCCGGCTTTGGCGGCGCCGAAGGCGAGCAGCAGGCCGCCCGCCAGGAACAGCTTGGGCCAGGACAGGTCGATCACGGCCTGGACGGCCAGGCCGACGGCGACCGGAGCGGCGGCGATGCCGCCGAAGTAGAGGAGACCCCAGAACAGCGCGATCGCTTGACCGCGCAGCTGCTGGTGCTCCAGCCAGAGAATGAGTCGGAGGCCGGACCGGGTGTCCGGCACACCCGGGTCGGCGAACGGAATGAGGCGCAGCGACATGACGTCTCACAAGAAGGCATAGGAGGGTTGAAGAAGGCACCTGACCAGGCGAATGGATCAAGCCTAGGCGGGCCCGCCGACAGTCCGTCAAAGGGTTTTCGAGCCGGTAGTACAGTCTTCAAGTACGCCGATGAGAGGGAGCCGGGTGGAGGAACTGACGCGCAGGCGACGGCTGCTGATCCTCGGCATCTGCTGCTTCAGCCTCTTCATCGTCGGGCTGGACTCCACCATCGTGAACCTCGCGCTGCCGGCGATCCGGGCCGATCTGGACGCGGACGTCTCCAAGCTGCAGTGGACCATCGACGCGTACACGCTGGTGCTCGCGAGCCTGCTGATGGTCTCCGGCTCGACCGCGGACCGGATCGGTCGCCGGCGGACGTTCCAGGCCGGGCTCGTGCTGTTCGGGATCGGGTCGCTGCTGTGCGCGTTCGCGCCGACCGTCGACCTGCTGATCGCGTTCCGGATGCTGCAGGCGGTCGGCGGTTCCATGCTCAACCCGGTCGCGATGTCGATCATCACCAACACGTTCACCGATCCGCGCGAGCGTGCGCAGGCGATCGGGGTCTGGGGTGGCGTGGTCGGGCTTTCGATGGCGGTCGGGCCCGTTGCCGGCGGCGCGCTGGTCGACGCGGCGGGCTGGCCGTCGATCTTCTGGATCAACGTGCCGGTGGCGTCGGTCGCCGTACTGCTGACCGTTCTGTTCGTGCCGGAGTCGCGGGCCGCGGTGCCGCGGCGGATCGATCCGGTCGGGCAGGTGCTGGTCGTGCTGCTGCTCGGCGGAGTGACGTACGGGATCATCGAGGGGCAGCGGGCCGGGTGGACGTCGCCGCTGATCATCGGGTGCTTCGCGCTCGCGCTCGTGTCTCTCGTGTGTCTGGTGGCCTACGAGCGGCGGCGGGAGGAGCCGTTGCTGGAGCCGCGATTCTTCCGGAGCGCGCCGTTCTCGGGGGCGACGCTGATCGCGGTCGCGGGGTTCTCGGCGCTGTCCGGGTTCCTGTTCCTGAACTCCTTGTACCTGCAGTCGGTGCGCGGCTTCTCGGCGTTGCACGCCGGGTTGCTGACGTTGCCGATGGCGGCGATGACGGTGGTGTTCGCTCCGCTGTCCGGCTGGCTGGTCGGGCATCGCGGGCCGCGGCTGCCGCTCGTGGTTGCCGGGAGCATGCTCGGCGCATCCGGGCTGCTGTTGTCACGGCTCACCGTCGATACGCCGACGCTGATGTTGCTGGGCGGCTATCTCGTCTTCGGGCTCGGGTTCGGGATGCTGAACGCGCCGATCACGAACGCCGCGGTGTCCGGGATGCCGCGATCCCAGGCCGGTGTCGCGGCCGCGATCGCGTCGACCAGTCGCCAGGTCGGCGTCTCGCTGGGCGTCGCGATCGTCGGGACCGTGCTGACCGCGCGGCTGGTGGGTCCGCTGGAGAGCGGGTTCGTCGACGCTGCCCAGTTGTGCTGGTACATCATCGCCGGCTGCGGGCTGCTCGTCCTCGTGCTCGGCCTGATCACGACCGGCGGGTGGGCACGCCGTACCGCTGCTTCCGTCGCTGAGGACCTCGTCAGGGCTCGGTGATGCCGGCGCGGGCGAGGGCCTTCAGGCGACCGCGGAGGATCTTCTGGCGGCGCTCCTCGTCGGGGAACAGGTCGACGTACGCCGTGCCTTTCGCGGCCAGGAGGTCGTCGTCGAGCCGCCGTACCGTTCCGGCCGGGAAGCGGTGGGTCATCGCGGCCTGCACGGCGGAGCTGTCGATACCGGCGAGCAGGTCGGTCAGTTGCTCCTCGGTGGTCACGCCGAGCCGCGCGAGCACGCTGAGGATCCAGGCGTAGTGGTTGGTCTTCGCGTGCGGCGCGTCCGGGTAGCGCCGGGTCAGGTACGTCGTCAGCGTCGCGGTGGTCAGGTCGCGCGGCGTCTTGTCCGGCTGGGTCGCCGCCAGCTCGCGGTACAGCCGGTCGATCTCGGTGAACTCGTTGTCCGCCAGCTCCATCAGCGCCGCCGCCAGCAGGAACCGCCGGTCGAACTCCGGCTTGCGGTCCGGCGGGATGTCCAGCTTGTACCGGATGTCGTGCTCGAACTCGGCCCACGCGTGCTGGACCGCCGTACGCACCTGGATCTCCATCGTCAGGTTCTTCAGTACGGCGTACTCCGGCAGCTCCCGGCGGTGCGGGTTCAGCCGGACCAGGTAGTGCTTGCTCGCGTACCCGAACACGCCCTGCGCCCGGGTGTGCGCGCCCATGTCGGTGTGCTCGACGATCTCGAACTCGGCCTCGATCACCTCGCAGACCCGGTCCACCGCCTCGACCAGGAAGGTGATCACCCGGGCCGCGACCAGGTCGGTGATCTGGTTCAGCGGGTCGTCGTACTTCGGCCGCGCCGGGTCGTCCGGGTGCGGTTTCGACGCCTTCGCCAGGAACGACTCCGGGTCCTTCGCCCGGGCCGTGGCCGTCAGGTAGTTGATGCCCTCCTCCTCGCCGATCAGCTCGTTGATCAGCGACTCCAGCTTCCGGGCACCCCCGACGTACTGCTGATGCACCCGCTCGTACAGGCCCGCCGCCTGCCGGGCCCACTCCCCAACCATGGCCGCACCCTAGTGGTCTTGGCGGGCCTAGGCGCGTCTAGCGGAATCTAGTCCTGACACTAGAAAGCTGTAGACAACGCTGACACGACACGCTCTCCCGCTCGCTACCGAAATCTAAGGAAAACGCTAGACGCGGTCATACAGTGAAATGCATGGATCCGATCCGGAATCCCTATGCGCCCGGCGCCGGTCAGCGGCCGCCTGAGCTGGCCGGACGCGACACCGAGGTGCGGCAGTTCGAGGTGGTCCTCGAGCGGGTCGCGGCAGGCAGGCCGGAGCGGAGCCTGGTGCTCAGCGGGCTCCGGGGTGTGGGTAAGACGGTGCTGCTGAACACCTTGCGGAGCCAGGCGATCAAGCGGGCCTGGGGCACCGGGAAGATCGAGGCCCGGCCGGACCAGAGCATCCGGCTGCCGATCGCGCAGGCGATCCACACCGCGATGCGCGAGCTCGGGCACCGGCACCGCGACGACGAGCGGGTCGACGAGTTCAGCGCCGTACTGAAGGCCTTCGCGCTGCGGACCGGGGCTCAGGACCGGAAAGGGATCCGGTGGCACCCGCCGGTCGAGGTGGCCGCGGCGAAGGGGCGGGCCGACTCGGGCGACCTGGAGATGGACCTGATCGAGCTGTTCTCCGACGCGGCCGACCTGGCCGGCGACCTGTCCGTCGGGGTCGGGCTGTTCATCGACGAGATGCAGGACATCTCTGCCGACGACCTGTCCGCGTTGTGCGCCGCTTGTCACGAGATCTCGCAGCAGAGCGCGCCGCTGGTCGTCGTCGGGGCGGGCCTGCCGCATCTGCCCGCCGTACTGTCGGCCAGCAAGTCGTACTCGGAGCGGCTCTTCCGCTATATCCGCGTCGACCGGCTGGCGCGCGAGGCGTGCGACCGCGCGCTGATGATCCCGGCCGAGAGCGAGGGCGTCCGGTACGACGAGGAGGCGCTCGACGAGCTGTACGCCCAGACCGACGGCTACCCGTACTTCGTCCAGGCCTTCGCGCACGCCACCTGGGACCACGCCCCGACCTCCCCGATCACCATCAAGGACGTCGCCGTCGCCGCCCCCGAAGCCTCCGCCGAGCTCACCGTCGGCTTCTTCGGCTCCCGCTACGAACGCGCGACGCCCGCCGAACGCGAGTACATGCGCGCCATGGCCGAGCTCGGCATCGGCGTCGGCGACGGCTCCGTCCCCACCGCCGAAGTCGCCAGCACCCTCAACCGCAAGCCCCAGTCCCTCTCCCCCGCCCGCGACGGCCTCATCAAGAAAGGCCTCGTCTTCTCCGCCGAACGCGGCACCGTAGCCTTCACCGTCCCCCACTTCGGCAAATTCCTCCGAACCCGAACCGCCTGAACCCCGCGTGCACGCCGAACTTCCTGAATGAGGGATGTAGAGAACGCCGCGGCGGCCTCGTCCTTCGGGCAAAGGAACCACTAGCGGAGGAGGATCTCGGGATGGCGATCAAGCGGATGGACCACATCGGTGTCGTGGTGGAGGACCTCGCGGCGGCGAAGGCGTTCTACCTCGAGCTCGGTATGGAGCTCGTCGGTGAGACCACGGTGTCCGGAGACTGGGTGGAGGGTGTGTCCGGACTTCCGGGGGTGGTGGCGGACATCTCGTTCCTCCGGACGCCCGACGGACACGGGCAGCTCGAGCTGACGACGTACCGCACGCCGCTCGCGTCGACCCTCGAGCCGTCCGCGCCGCCGAACACGCTCGGCCTCCGGAACCTGATGTTCGTGGTCGACGACGTCCACGACACCGTCGACCGGCTGAAGGCGCACGGCGGCGAGCTGGTCGGCACCATCGAGGAGTACCAGCCCTCGCTGTTCTTCTGCTACCTGCGCGGACCGCAAGGCGTCATCATCGCCCTCGCCTCGGAGCGCGACAGCTGACACGCCCCGGCTGGGACGCCGCTTTCGCCGGCCAGAACCGACCGCCGGCCCGCTCCCTTCGGATCGTTTGTGGCTGATGGCACGGAGCTGGGGTTTCGGGAGAGTGGAGAGGGTGGGTAGGGTGAATCGTCATGACGAGACCGCGGACCGGACGGCGTGCGGATGCGCCTGTGCGGACGCGGCGGGCCGGGCGGCACAGCCGGAAGAAGTCGTACAAGGCGCAGTGGTTTTCGGTGACTGCTCTGGCGGTGCTGGGGACTGTGGTCGTGGCGCATCCGGACGCGACGAATCAGCGCAGTCTGGCGGCTGAGGTGGCGGCGGGAGTGGCTGCCTCGGCGACCGAGATGCCGGTGAGTGTGGTGACGCCTACTCCGGTGGCGACGCCGACGCAGAAGTTCACGACGCCGCAGCGTCCGGCGCCGACGTTGACGCGGCCGCCCAAGGGGTCGAAGCCGAACTACTCGGTGTCCAGCGGCAAGCTGGCCGTCGTGCCGGGGTTCGACAAGGCGAGCGGGGTCCGCGACAAGCTGACCTACCGGGTGGAGATCGAGCAAGGGCTGTCGGTCAACGGCGCCGCGGTCGCGCAGATCATCCACAAGACGCTGACCGATGCGCGCGGGTGGCAGGCGATCCACCCGGTGAACTTCGAGCGGACCGACAAGGTGGACGCCGACCTGCGGATCATCCTGGCGACACCGACGCTGACCGACAAGCTGTGCCTGCCGCTCGACACCGGCGGTGAGGTGTCCTGCCGGGTCGAGGACCGGGTCGTGCTGAACGCGAAGCGCTGGATGTACGCGATCCCGGCGTACTCCGGGAACGTCGCGCTCTACCGCAACTACCTGGTCAACCACGAGGTCGGCCACGCGCTCGGCCACGGTCACTCCACCTGCGGCAAGGCGAAGACGCCGGCGCCGGTGATGATGCAGCAGACCAAGGGCCTCGCCGGCTGTCTGCCGAACGCCTGGCCGACGATCAAGGCCACCTGAGCAAACCTCGGGTGACCTGAGCGAAACCCTCGTTCGTGAGAGGCTGGGTCCGAGGGGAGGCAGCAGCGATGTCGTCACAGGATTTCCCGACGTACGGCCGCGGTGAGCAACCGGAGCAGCCGGCCGAGGAGCACCACTACGCCCCGCCGACGCCGTACGGCGGCAGCAGCTACGGCGCCCCGCCTCCCGGCCAGCAGCAGCCGGACCACTACGCCCAGCCGCAGCCCTACGGCTCCCCACCCGGTCAGTACGGCGCCCCGCCGCCACAGGCACCGCCCGGCGCGTACACGCAACCGCCGAA
This sequence comes from Kribbella sp. NPDC002412, assembly GCF_053592935.1. Lineage (NCBI taxonomy): Bacteria > Bacillati > Actinomycetota > Actinomycetes > Propionibacteriales > Kribbellaceae > Kribbella > Kribbella sp. NPDC002412. The sequence continues at coordinate 24,489 of NZ_JBSFBL010000028.1, read as the reverse complement.
CTACCGCCCCGGCAGCCCCTACGGCACCGCGGCGCATCCACAGCAGCACGAGCTGCCGCAGTACGGCCGTGAGCTCCCGGTCGCACCGCGTGATCCGCGCGCGGCACGGGTCGTGCTGCTGGCCACGATCATCGCCGCCGTCTACGGCCTGCTCGTCCTCTCGGTCCAGCGGGTCGCCCTGCGCGAGATCTCCCAGGCTCCCGGCTCCCCGCTGAACCACCCGCTCCGCACGGACGTCATCGACACGATCGGCCAGTTGCTGCTGCTTCTGGTCGGCGCGGCCGCGATCGTCATGTGGACGCGGGACGTGCTTGCCCGCCGCAAGGTCGGCCGCGACATCGAGCCGCCCGAGCTGGGCGGCCTGCTCCTGGTCGGGGTGTCGCTGGTGCCGCTCCTGATCTGGGCGGGGATGGTGCTGTCGACCGGCATGGGCGCCATCGACGACTCGCTGGACCGGCTGCCCACGGCGTACGGCTGGGGCGGGATCGGCCTGCTGATCCTTGCCGCCGGCTTCCTTCTCGGCTACCGCGAGCTGAAGCCGGACGTGTCCAGCCCGGTCGTCCAGGCCGCGCCGGCTCGTCCGCCCTGGGAGTGAGCATCCCGATCGTCCTGGTCCCGGGCCTCGGCCTCGGGGCCAAGTCGTACGCACCCACAATCGAGCACCTCACCACGCCGTACCGGATCGTCACGCTGCCCGGGTACGGCGAACCCGCCGGGCCCGGCGACGACCTGCGACCACAAGCCCTGGGTACGGCGGTCGCCGACAAGATCCGGGAACGGTCGGTGCTCGTCGGGCACTCGGCCGGTGCGCAGATCGTCGTCGAGACCGCAGTCGCCCATCCGGAACTCGTCCACGCCCTGGTCCTGATCGGGCCGACCGGAGATGCGGGCACGGTGAGCTGGCTGGGCCTCGTGACCCGCTGGCTCGGCTCGACGATCCCAGAATCCCCCCGGCTGATTCCAGTCCTTGCTCCGCAGTACGCGCAGACGACCTTCCGCTCGATCGCCCGGGCGGCAGAAGCGGCCCGGCGCCACGACCTGCCCGCAGTCATCACCCGGGTGCGGGCGCCGGTGGTGCTCGTGCGCTGCCGGCATGACCAGCTGTGCCCGGCCGAGTGGGTCGAGCGGCTCGCCGCGCTCACCCACGGTGAAGCCCGGACCTTGCCGACCGGCTCCCATATGCCGGTGCTGACCAACGGCCCGGAGCTGGCCGCTCTCATCCAGCGGGCAGCGAATGCGCCGGGTCAGCCATGAAGCGCTATCGTTGACGCGGTAGCAAAACCGATGCGGGAGCTCGCACGACGCGCGGGCTGAGAGGGCGACGCCGGGTCGCCGACCGCCTGAACCTGACCGGGTAATGCCGGCGTAGGGAGCGGGTCACCATGACCAGTACTGCTGTTCGTCCTGCCAAGCAGACCGAGGCGCCGCTCGTCCTCACCACGGACGCGCCGCGCACGCTCGGCTTCTTCGACCAGTTCACCCTCTGGGGGAACCTCGGCATCTCGCTGTTCGGCCCGGTGACCGGTGCGCTGGTCGCGGCGTACACGGGCTCGTTGGCCCAGGGCCTGCTCGCGGTCGTGATCGGCTGCGGCATCGGTGCGCTGGTGCTCGGCGGTGCGGCCGTGTTCGGTTCGCACACCGGGGCGCCGGCGATGGCGTGCCTGCGCGGCCTGTTCGGCCGGCGCGGTTCGATCGCGCCGACCGTGCTGAACATCGCGCAGAACGTCGGCTGGGCGACGATGGAGATCATCGTCATCTCGCAGGCGGCGGTGGCGGTGACGAGTGAACGCTGGCGCTGGTTGTTCGTCGTACTGGCCGGAGTGATCGCGACGGTGATGGCGGTCCGGCCGCTCGGCAGCGTGAGAGTGCTGCGCAAGTTCATGGTCTGGCTGGTGCTGATCGCGTCGGTGTACCTGTTCGTGCAGGTGCTCAGCAAGCCGGTGCAGGATCTCCCGCAGGACGGCGTCTTCGGCTTCTGGCCGGCCGTCGACGTGGCCGCCGCCGGGGTCGTGTCGTTCGCGCCGCTGGCCGCCGACTACACCCGGCACTCCCGCACGAACAAGGCAGCCTTCGCCGGATCGTCGCTGGGCTACGGGATCGCGGCGATCGTGTACTACTCCCTCGGTGTGTTCGCCGTCGCGACGCTGGGGACCAACAGCACCGACGTGATCACCGCGCTCGTCACGCTGCCGGCCGGTGCGATCGCGCTGTTCGTGCTGCTGGTGGACGAGGTCGACGAGGCCTACGCGAACGTCTACTCGACCACGATGGCCGCGCACAACCTGGTCGGCCACATCGACCGGCGGTGGATCTCGGTCGCGATCGGCGTGCTCGCGACCGGGCTCGCCCTGATGGTTGACCTGGGCAACTACACGCAATTCCTCTACCTGATCGGCTCGGTCTTCATCCCGCTGTTCGCGGTCGCGATCGCGGACTTCTTCGTGGTCAGCAAGATGAACTGGGACGTCTCCGGTACGGCGCGCTTCCGCTGGCAGCCCGCGGTCGCCTGGCTGATCGGCTTCGTCGCCTACCAGCTCGTCAACCCCGGCACGGTGAAGGGCTGGTCGCCGTTCTGGACCGACGTGCAGCAGTGGCTGTTCGACCACCAGCCGGTGCCGACCTGGCTGGGGGCGACGTACACCTCGATCGTCGTGTCGATGCTGGCCGCGGTGCTGCTCGGCCGGATCGGGCGCCGACCGCTGGACAACTGACCCGGAGTAACCGGGATACTTGCGCAATGCTGAACTCCGCACTGCGCAGCCGGGCCGAGTACGCGGAACTGGGGGCCGACGGACTGGCCGCGCGTACCACGCCCGAGCGGGACGCGGCGATCGTGAAGGCCGTCGAGGAACTGCTCCAGGGCCGTGAGTCGGTGCTCGACCTGTGCTGCGGGTACGGCCGGATCGCGCTGCCGCTGCGCCGGGCCGGGAAGGTGGTGCGGGCGCTGGACATCTCACCGAACCTGATCGAGGCCGGTAAGGCGAAGGCGGCCGAGGAGGAGCTGCGGATCGACTGGGCGATCGGCTCGATGACCGACCTGCCGTACAAGTGGGACGCGTTCGACGCGGTGATCTGCCTGTGGACCGCGTTCCACGAGCTGTTCGCCGAGGACGAGCAGGTGTCCACGATCTGCGAGATCTCGCGGGTGCTGAAGCCGGGCGGGGTGGCCATCATCGAGGGCCCGGTGTGGGGGCCGGCGACGGCGGCCGAGATCGCCAACGGCATGCGCCAGGGACCGGAGCACCGGATCGTCACCACCGAGCACTTCGGCGCCAGCAGCGTGCACTTCATCCACGACGAGGCCAGCTACGGGCGCTTGTGCGCGGCCGCCGGAATCGAGGACTACAAGGTTTACAAGCGGGACTGGGGCGGCCGTCGCCGGCTCATCCTGGAGATCCACCAGCCGGGTAATGACTGACGCGTCAGGAATTTGAGCACCGGGCCCGGATCCCTTCCAGGCAAGGGAAAACAAGAAGCAGATCCCCACTCCACACTGGGGATCTGCTCCTTTGTTCTTCGAGTGTAAATGCTTTCTGGCCGGCGCGTGAAAAGTCAGTTTTTTGCTTCGAGATTCAGCAAGAATCGTTTCGCGTCCAGTCCGCCGGCGTACCCGGTGAGGGCTCCGTTCGCGCCGATCACCCGGTGGCACGGCAGCACGACGCAGACCGGGTTCGCGCCCAACGCCGTGCCGACCGCGCGGGCCGCGCTCGGCCGGTCGATGTCTCCGGCGACCGCGCCGTACGTCGTCGTACGCCCGTAGCTGGTGTGCGCCGGCAGGTCGGCCAGAACGAGTCGCTGGAACGGCGTCGCCAGCGCGAGGTCCACGTCCAGCTCGAACGCGTGCCGCCGACCGGACAGGTACTCGTCCAATTGCCGCCGTACGTCGTCCAGCGCCCGAGGCTGCCGTAGTACGCGCGGGGACACGGCCTTGGCGAGGCGGTTGGTCATGGTCTCCTCGTCGCCGAAGGAGCTGGCCACGACACGGCCGTCGGCGACCGCGAGCAGCAGGGTTCCGATCGGGGTGTCGTGCAGGGTGTAGGCGACATCCGCGGTCGGGAAGACCGGTGGTTTGAGGTCAGGTGCGGTGAGCCGGGCCAGCCGGCTCTCGAGGTCAGTCATCATTCACTCCGAGTTTGGTGCGCAAGGTCGCGAGCGCGTCGCTGACGAGTCGCCGCGACGCGGCAGGCGTGGTGTCCAGGGCGGCGGCCACGCCGTGGTGGTCGAGGTCGCCGACGTACTTGAGCGTGACGGCGAAGCGCTGGCGTTCGGGTAGCTGGTTGACGGCGTGCCAGAGGTCGGAGTCCGGCCAGTCCGCGGCGTCGGGGCCGGCGACCGCGATCGGCGGGGCTTCGTCGAGCGGGCTCTGTGGTCTTCGAGCCCGGTGTACGTCGGTCGCGCAGCGGGCCGTGATGGTCAGCAGCCAGCTGCGGAGGTTCTTCGCCGAGGTGAGTCCGGGGTAGGCGGCGAAGGCCTTCTCCCAGGCGCGCTGGGCCACGTCGTCGCCGTCGACCGGCCCGGCCAGCGCACGCGCCAGCCGTGCCACGTCCTGCCAGTGCGCGTCGACGAGCGCCTGGAACGGCGGCAGCGAGACCTTCTCCGGAGCCATCACGTCAGTAGAACGCATGCCCGGACGCTGATGTGAGGGTGGTTGGTCCGGATCCCGAGATTGTGCAGTTACTCAGTAGACTTTAGTGCGAAGATTGCTGACATGACGACGACCTTGCTCACCCGCCGTCGCGTCATCGATCTTCTGCGGACGGCGAGCGCCACCTGTCGGTGACCCCCTGACCCGTTGTTCCGGCGGTTCTCCCGCCGTACGAGGCGTCTGAACCGCCTCCCACCCCGCCCGGCTGTGCTGGTCGCTGCTGCCCGAAAGCCGGTCGTCCCTGCCCCGTTCCGAGGGAGAGACATGTCTGTACCTGCCTTGAACCGTCCTGCCCTGGCCGTAGTTCCCGACCGCCTGGAGGAGCGGACCGTCGACGCCGACGTCTACCGGTCCGTCTTCCGTCGCCACGCCGCCGGTGTCGTGGTGATCACGGCGGACGCCGGCCACGGTCCGGCCGGGTTCACCGCCACCTCACTGGTCTCGGTCAGCCTGCTGCCGCCGCTCGTCTCGTTCGCCATCGCCACCAGCGCGTCCAGCTGGCCGACGGTCAGCAAGGTCGGCAGCCTGGTGATCAACTTCCTGTCCGCCGACCAGCAGTCCATCGCCGGCCGGTTCGCCACCAGCGGCATCGACCGGTTCGCCGAGCCGACCCGCTGGTCCCGGCTGCGCACCGGTGAGCCGGTGCTGGACGAGGCGCCGAGCTTCCTGCGCGCCCAGGTCGAGCACCGGTTCGCGGTCGGCGACCACTACCTGGTCGTCGCCCGCCTGACCACTCACTCCGAACGGCGTGAGCACGAGCCGTTGCTGTACCACGACGGCCGCTACGCCACCGCCACCCCGCACCCGAAAGCAGTCATCCATCATGTCTAGGTCCCGCACATTCGCCGTACTCGCCGCCGCAGCCGCCACCGTCGCCCTGGTCGCCGGCTGCGGTGGTGACGCCCAGGCCGGGGGTGGCGGCGGCGCCAAGCTCGCTCTCGACGCCGCGCTGCCGAGCACCGTCCCGGACGGCGTGAAGATCGTCGTGGGCGATCCCACCACCCAGAAGGCGCTGGAGCTGTCCGGCCAGCTCGACAAGGTGTCGAAGTTCGTCCAGTTCGCCAACCTCAGCGGCGGCCCGCAGACCACCGAGGCGTTCCGGGCCAAGGCGCTCGACGTCGGCTCGGTCGCGGAGATCCCGCCGATCCACGCCACCTGGACCGGCCTGCACGTCAAGATCGTCGCCTCCAAGTTCCGCCAGGACGCGCTGAACCACCCGATCTACCAGCTCGGCATCGCCCCGGGGACGACGGTGAAGACCCTGGCCGACCTGCGTGGCAAGAAGATCGCCTACAGCCCGGGCCAGGCGCAGGGCGCCCTGGTTCTCAAGGTGCTGAAGAAGGCCGGGCTGACCAAGGAGGACGTCAAGCTGGTCGAGCTGCCGAGCACCGGTGACGTGTACTCGCAGGCGCTGGCCGGCAAGCAGGTCGAGGTCGCGCCGATCGGCGGTGTGCAGATCAAGCGGTACCTGACCAAGTACGGCAAGGACGGCGCGACCACGATCCAGCACGGCCTGCGCGACGACGCCGGTCACCTGTACGTGGCCACCGAGTCGCTCGAGGACTCGGGCAAGGCTGCCGCGATCCGCGCGTACGTCGCTGCCTGGGGTGTCGCCCAGGAGTGGATCGACAAGCACCCCAAGGAGTGGATCGCGGGGTACTACGTGAAGGACCAGGGCCTGACCGAGGCCGACGGCCAGTGGCTGGTCGAGAACGCCGGTCACCCGGACATCAGCGCCGACTGGAGTGACGCGATCCAGCGTCAGCAGGAGACGATCGAGTTGCTCGCCAAGGAGACCGGCAAGCCGGTGGTCCAGGCGAAGGACCTCTACGACCTGCGCTTCCAGACCGTCGCCGCCGACGCGATCAAGGGAGCCGCCAAATGAGCGCCACCACACTGCCGGGCCTGCGCACGAAGGAGGTGACCGGGGCTCCTGTCGTGCGCCGTCGCCGGCTCGGACCGGGGAAGCAGATCAAGGGCGGCGCCGTCCTCGGGCCGATCCTGCTGCTGGTGATCTGGAGCATCGGCTCGGCCACCGGCGCGCTGGATCCCCGGGTCCTGTCGGCGCCCTGGACCGTGGTCACCACCGCCGGCGACCTGATCGCCGACGGCCGCCTGCAGTCGAACCTGTGGACCTCCACCCAGCGGGCCGTCATCGGACTCGGTCTCGGCATCGTGCTGGGCGTCGTACTCGCGCTGATCTCCGGCCTGTCCCGGATCGGCGAGGCGGTCCTGGACGGGCCGATCCAGATCAAGCGGGCGATCCCGTCGCTGGCCCTGCTGCCGCTGCTGATCCTGTGGCTCGGCATCGGCGAGTCGATGAAGATCGTCACCATCCTGCTCGGCGTCTTCGTGCCGATCTACATCCACACCCACAACGGCCTGCGCACCATCGACGCCCGGTACGTCGAGCTCGCCCAGACCGTGGGGCTGTCGCAGTGGAACTTCATCCGCCGGGTGGTCCTGCCGGGCGCGCTGCCCGGGTTCCTGCTCGGCCTGCGGTTCGCGGTCACCGGCGCCTGGCTGTCGCTGGTCGTCGTCGAGCAGATCAACTCCACCAGCGGTATCGGCTACATGATGGAGCTGGCCCGCACGTACGGGCAGACCGACATCATCATCGTCGGCCTGGTCCTGTACGGCATCCTGGGCCTGCTGTCCGACGGCGCCGTCCGCCTGATCCAAAGGAAGGCCCTGTCATGGCGCCGCACGCTGGACTCCTGACCGCCGCCGTCCAGGTCCGCGACCTGGTACGGCGGTACGACGACCGCGCCGTCCTGGACGGTGTCGATCTGGACATCGCGCCCGGCGAGTTCGTGGCGCTGCTCGGGAAGAGCGGTTCCGGCAAGAGCACGCTGCTGCGGGCGCTGGCCGGGCTGGACTCGGGTGTCGACGGGTCCGGTGAGCTCGTCGTGCCGGCGAACGTGTCCGTCGTCTTCCAGGACTCGCGGTTGTTGCCGTGGGCACGGGTGCTGGACAACGTCGTACTCGGACTGGGCGCCGCTGACGACCGAGGCCGGGAGAGCCTGGCGGAGGTCGGGCTGGCCGGACGAGAGAAGGCGTGGCCGAACGAGTTGTCCGGCGGTGAGCAGCAGCGGGTCGCGTTGGCGCGGTCGCTGGTGCGTGAGCCGGAGCTGCTGCTCGCGGACGAGCCGTTCGGGGCGCTCGACGCGCTGACCCGGTTGAAGATGCACGTCCTGCTGCGGAAGCTGTGCGCTGCGCACCAGCCCGCCGTACTGCTGGTCACGCACGACGTCGACGAGGCGATCGTGCTGGCCGACCGGGTGATCGTGCTCGACGAAGGAAAGTTGGTCGCGGAGGAGCGGATCGAGCTGACCGCACCGCGGAGTCCCGCCGATCCGGGGTTCTCCGCAGTGCGCAGCCGGCTGCTGGATGCATTGGGGGTTTCGTTGTGAGCAAGCACTTGCACCTGAACGCGTTCCTGATGAGCACCGGGCACCACGAGGCGTCCTGGCGGCTGCCGGAGAGCAACCCGTTCGCGAACACGTCGGTGGCGCACTACCAGCAGCTGGCGCGGATCGCCGAGCGCGGGAAGCTCGACTCGATCTTCTTCGCCGACTCCCCGGTGCTGTTCGGGGACGTCGGCCGGCGTCCGGCCGGCTCGCTGGAGCCGACCGTGCTGCTCACCGCGATCGCCGCCGTCACCTCGCGGATCGGGCTGATCGCCACCGCGTCGACGACGTACAACGAGCCGTTCAACCTGGCCCGGCGGTTCGCGAGCGTGGACCACGTGAGCGGCGGGCGCGCGGGCTGGAACGTGGTCACCACCGCGGGTCCGGAGGCGGCGAAGAACTTCAACCTGGCCGACCAGCCGGCGCACGCCGAGCGGTACGACCGGGCCGCGGAGTTCCTCGAGGTCGCCTACAAGCTGTGGGACTCGTGGCAGGACGACGCTCCGATCGCCGACAAGAAGGCCGGTGTCTGGGCGCTGAACGACCGCGTGGTGCCGATCGACCACGTCGGCCGGCACTTCCAGGTCCGCGGGCCGCTCAACCTGCCGCGGTCGCCGCAGGGCCATCCGCTGATCGTCCAGGCCGGCTCCTCGGAGGACGGGAAGGGGCTGGCCGCCCGGTACGCCGAGGCGGTCTTCACCGCCCAGCAGACGCTGGAGGACGCGCAGGACTTCTACCGCGACCTGAAGGCGCGGACGGCCGCGCTCGGGCGCGACCCGGACACGATCAAGATCCTGCCGGGGATCGTGCCGGTGATCGGCGGGACGGTCGAGGAGGCGTTGCGCCTCGAACGTGAGCTGGACGAGCTGATCCGGCCCGAGTACGCGCGGCTGCAGCTGGCCCGCACGTTGCGGGTCAAGCCGGAAGACCTCCCGTTCGACCAGCAGCTGCCGGCCGACCTGCCGGACGAGGACGAGATCGAGGGCGCGAAGAGCCGCTACACGCTGATCGTCACGCTGGCGCGGCGGGAGAAGCTGACCGTGCGCGAGCTGATCGGCCGGCTGGGGGGTGGCCGCGGGCACCGAACCTTCAGCGGTACGCCGGAACAGGTCGCGGACGCGATCCAGGACTGGTTCGAGGCGGACGCGGCCGACGGGTTCAACATCATGCCCGCCGTACTGCCGTCCGGCCTGACCGCCTTCGTGGACGAGGTCGTCCCGATCCTGCAGCAGCGCGGGCTGTTCCGGACCGAGTACACCGGGACGACGTTGCGGGAGCACTACGGTCTCCCCCGCCCCGCCGGGCGCGGCACCGCCTCGTTGCAGGAGGCAACCGCCTGATGCGCCGGGTCGGCCCTGTCAGGTGGCAGGGCCGACCCGGACCACCAGCTTCCCGACCGCGGCACCGTCCTGCATGACGCGGTGCGCCACGCCGATCTCCTCCATCGTGAACACCCGGTCGATCCGGATCGGAAGCTTGCCGTTGGCCACCAGGTCGACGTACCGCTGGAACGCCTCCGCGGGCAGGTCGCTGCTCTCCCCGCCGTACGCCGTCAACCGGACGCCGTTGGGCAGGTAGCCGATCGGGTAGAAGTCCGGGACCGTCCAGTTGTCACTGAGCATGCCGGTGAAGCACACGGTGCCGTGGACCGCGGTCGCCTTGAGCGTGTCCGGCAGGACGTTGGTGCCGATCAGCTCCAGAGCCGCGTTGACGCCCTCCGGCACGATCTCCCGGACCTGCGCGGCCACGTTGCCGTCGTCAACGATCGGGTGGTCGACGCCGAGCTCGCGGAGCACTTCGGTGCGCTGCGGATTGCGGGTCGTCGAGAACACCGTCAGCCCGCGGTCCTTCGCGATGGCAGCCGCTGCCACCCCGACGGACGACGTTCCGCCGCGGATGAGCAGGGTCTGACCGGGCTCGATCGCGAGGCCGGTGTGCAGCGAGCCGTGGGCAGTCTGCAGCATCTCGGGGAGTGCGCCGAGCGTGGCCCAGTCCAGGTCGGTGTCGACCGGGATCACCGACGACGCCGGTACGACGGTGTACTCGGCGTACCCGCCGTCGTACTCGCGGCCCATCCCGCCCATCATCGCGACCACCTGCTGACCGGGTTCGAACTCGCCGCCCGGCGCCGCGTCGACAGTGCCGGTCGCCTCGATGCCGGGGATGACCGGGAAGCGGGCGTTGGTCGCCAGGCCGGCGCGGAGGTGGTACTCCGACCGGTTCAGCCCGAACGCCTCCACCTTGATCCGCACCCAGCCGGGTCCAGGCTCGGGCACCGGGACCCGCCGTACCCGCAGGTCCTCCGGCTCGCCCGGTCCGTCCAGCACCACCGCCCGCATCTCCATGCGCCCATCCTCGCCAGCGCGTCAAGCAGCAGTCAGCAATCGTTTTCCACCATCGGCGTGCCTGCGTGACCTGGTGACTTGGGCCCGTGACAGAGTTGGTCACATGGGGCAGACCATGTCCAGCGTGGGCCCACGTGTGGTGGCCCATCGCGGCGCGAGTGACACCAGTCCGGAGCACACGCTGGCGGCGTACCGCCGGGCGGTCGAGGCGGGGGCGGACGGGCTCGAGTGTGACGTCCGGCTAACCTCCGACGGTCACCTGGTCTGCGTTCACGACCGCCGGATCGAGCGCACCTCCAACGGCCGTGGCGTGCTGTCCACGATGAGCCTGGAGGAGCTCGAGGCCTTCGACTGGGGTTCCTGGAAGAACCCGTGGGCCGATCTCGACGACGAGGCCGAGCTGCCGAGTCCGGACATGCGGAAGGTGCTCACGCTCGACGAGCTGCTGTCCACGGTCCGCGACGCCGGCCGCCCGCTCGAGCTGGCGATCGAGACCAAGCACCCGACCCGGTACGCCGGCCTGGTCGAGCGCCGCCTGATCGAGGCCCTCGACCGGTACGGCTGGGCGCACCCCAAGGTCGGCACCGAGTCGCCGGCCCGGGTGATGAGCTTCTCCTGGCTGTCGCTGCGCCGCCTGCGCACGATGGCGCCCGGCCTGCGCACCGTGCTGCTGATGGACCGCGTGCCCCTCCGCTTCCGCGACGGCTCGCTGCCCACAGGCGTCTCCTACGCCGGCCCGAGCCTGGAGATCGTCAGCGCGCACCCGGAGTACGTCGACCGCGCCCAGAAGCACGGCCACCAGGTCCACGTCTGGACCGTCAACGACGACGCCGATGTCCGCCACTGCCGGGACATCGGCGTCGACGCCATCATCACCGACCGCCCCGAAGCCGCCCTCAGAACCCTCGCCGAACCCCCCACCCCGCCGCTCCCCTCCTACACCTTCCCACCCAAACGCCGCCGCCCCTGACTACTGCGGCTCGACCTGCCCAACCCCACCCCTTCCGTCTTTGCAGCTTCCTCCGGAACCGCCGCCGCCCCTGACTACGACTGCGGCTCGACCTGTGGTGGCTCGTCGGTGAGGTTGGTGGCGCGTGCCCGGGCCAGCAGCGTGTACACCTTGGTGTTCTCCGGAATGGCCCGCATCGCGTCCTGCTCGAGCTCGGCGATCTGCCGCTCGGCGTCGCGGATCGCCCCGGTCTCCTCGAGGTAGGTGAAGATCTCCGGCAGACCCATCGTGGTGAAGTCGGGCAGCGTGCGGCCGACGTCGGGGTTGCGCAGCAGGAACTCGTCGGTGGCGAGCAGGACGCTGAAGATGGTCGGCCGGTTCAGCTGGATCTCGGACATCTCGCCGCGCACCTCACCGCTGAGGAACCGGACCTCCTCCAGTCCCCGGCGCAGGTTCGCCTCGGTCACGTCGTTCGTGATCATGGCCGCGTAGTCGAGGCTCTGGATCGCCACCCGGAGCTGGTGGAGCTGATCGCCGTACTCGGCCGGGGCGATCAACCGGAGCAGGTCGGTGGTCAGCTGCCCCGACGACCCCTTGCGCAGCGCGATCGACCGGTACGTCGACTCCGGGATCGTCTGCTTGACCCACTGCAGTTCTTCCAGCATCGCGGCGTTGATCTGCCGCCCGTACTCGGCGATCACCCCGGCGGCGGGAATCTCGGGGCGGACGGTGGCCGGCGAGTCGATGTTGGTCGCACACAGGACCGCGGTGTGCTGCAACAGGTTGGCGATCTGTACGGCGGACGCGTCGTCGAACACCCGCCGTACCGAAGGAAGACCCCAGCGCTGGTCGTGCTGGTCCGCGACGTCGTCGAGGATCACCCGGCCCAGGTACAGCAGCTCGAGGCTGGCGGATGCCCAGACCACCGACTCCGTCGGGATGTCCCAGTCCTGGCTGAAGGCGTAGAGCAGCTGCGAGGGACGGAATCGCGCGCTGTAGCGCAGCCGCTGCTTGAGCTGGCTGCCGACGGTCTCACTCAGCTCGTGGTCGAGCAGGCGGAACAGCCGCGGCACCACGCTGTCCTCGTAGAAGTCCCACTGCGCGTCCCGCAGCTCGACGATCGGCGGCGTGTCGTCCTCGTCGCCCTGGAACTTCCACCATGCCTCAACCATTGCGCCTCCACCGCGGCTGGCCTTCGTACCGGACCGAACCGGCGACCAGCTGCTCGTTCGGACCTTCCTGACCGGTCAGCTCGTCGGGCGTGCGAAGGCACAACGTCACCATCACCCGGGCCCGGTCGGGCGACCCGACCCCGGCGGAGTGGAAGGTCATCCCGTCCATCACCAGCACGTCGCCCGGACTCATCGGAACCTTGACGGCCTGGCCGGCGAGCTCGCTCTCCGGCGCCTCGTCCAGCCAGTAACCGCCGCCGTTGCTCGGTCCGGACGTCGGCCACAGATGCGATCCCGGAATCAGAGACGGCCACGCCCGCGGATCATCGGGCGCGCAGTCGAGCATCAGGAGCAGCGTGATCGGGCTGCGGCTCCAGTGCAGAAGGTCGCGATGCATGCGCGTGCCTCGCGACCCTCCGCCGTGGTCGATCACGGCATGGTTGTGCCGGTTGGTCACCAGGACCCAGCTCGGCCCCAGGAGTTCCGTCACGAGACCGCGCAGGCCGTCCTCCTCGAGTACGGCGGCGATCACCTCGCCGGCCGGATCCTCCAGCCTGACGGACTCGTCGGCCGCGACGGGACCGGCGGCAGTCGCCAAGGCCTGCGTCAGGTCGCGGCACCGCTCACGGCCAACCGCGGCCGGTCGTCGGTAGTAGCCCTGGGTCCGGAGATGATGCTGGGCGGAGTGCACCGAGGTCCTTTCGGAGTCAGGCAGGCAGCTGCCAGCAGGCTGTGGCGCAGCCAGTCGTCGGACTGGAGCTCCCGCAACCGGTCGATCGTTCCGTAGTCGAAGACCGGCCACGGGCTGTCGGCGATCGTTCCGTGCAGGAGTCGTTGCTCGACGGCTTGCGGCAGGATCTCCCGCTCCAGGCTCTCCCCGCTGCTGTACGGCCAGCTGAGCCAGCTGTTCCGGTGCAGAAGGTACACGCCGGTCGACGAGGCATGCCGCAGCGAGCTCGCCGGAGCCCGGCCGATCGTCTCGCCCCAGTGCGTGACGTCGCCGGAGTGTGCGTCGACACCGATCAGACCCGAGTTCTGCACGCTGCTGGGCACCAGCAACTGGTGAACGGGCGCGACGAGGTCGACCGACTGGTACCAGGAGCTCAGGTCGACCGGCACGATGGTGTCGGCGTTCGCGCACAGCACCCAACGCGTACGGGCGGCCTCGACCGCCATCCGCAGCGCCTGGCCCGTCCCGGCGAACTCGTCCTCGACCACCCGCACCGACTTGTCGAACCGGGGATACAGCAGCCGGAACGCCGCGGCTGCCGGCGCGTCACAGATCACCAGCACCTTGGCGCCGTGGTCGAGGAACTGGTCGGCGAGCATGATCATCACTGGTGGGACGTCGGACAGCGGCACCAGGCTCTTGGGCAGCGAATGCTCGTCGCGCCGCAACCGCTTGTTGTAGCCACCGGCGAGCAGGACGAGGGTCACGTCCCCACGGCTCAACCTCATCTGCTCCTCGACCCCGATCGGGCTGATGTCAGCGGAACGCTGACCGGCTGGCTGAGCTCCGCCCACTGGAGAGTGACCGTGAGTCCCGCTGGGATCTCGTCCATCTCCGCGCACGCTTCCTCAGGCACATGAATCAACAGAACCGGCTGGTCCACGCTGCTGATCTTGACACTGCTGACTTGGACGCGCAGGTCCGCATCGCCGTTGCTGACATCTTCCTGCTCATCGGGTGCGCCGATCAACCAGCTTCGGTCCAACGCCCGGCCCTTCCAGGCAAGTCGTACGACGGGTTCCAGCAGGTGCACCTCACTTTCGTTGCGCACGGCTACTGTCAGGAGCCAGCCCGGCTGGGAGGAGTTACGGGCCCAGGCGGACAGCCGCCCGACCGGTTGCACGAGGTCGAGGTTCTGCGCCCGCCGGCGCTCGGCCGCCAGGCCGATGATGCGGAGCTGGTAGGCGAGCACCAGCGTGCTCAACGCGGTGAAGAGCGCGCCCGCCCACTCCGACGCCGGACCCGATCTGTCGAGGTTGACCGACGTACTGCTGAACAGGCCGTAGCCGGCGATCAGGAAGACGACGAACGCCAGCGTGGCGGCGACGCCGAGCACGCCGTAGAACCACGCCTTGCTGGTCAGCACCCCGAACCACGCGGTCCGCCGGGCGTCACCACCGTTCACCGGCCGGGCCGGAACTCGACGCGGCACTCGACGTGGCACTCGACGCTCCTCGGAACAGAAAGGGGGCACTCCTCCTGCGGTCTACATCCGGCGCACAGCCTGTCACGTTACGAGACCGTTCCGACAGGCTTTTCGCGAGGAAGGGCGCCTTGCCTCCGGTTGCGGTATGTGACACTCGCTGCTTGTTTTGCGGTCGCGGTGTCATGCATGGCCTGTGGGGTGGGTCACTCGGGGTGAGAAGTGGGGTGGTGCGCCTGGGTAGCGGGATGAATGCGGGGTGTTATTGCAACGTTCAATTCCGTCGATTTCGTCTCGGTTTCTTGGCTAAACGTGTGATCTTCCGCGGCGGTTTGTAACGGAATACCCGTTGGTGTTTTCCCGGGCTGGAACGTGGGCAGATGTGCATATGGCTGTTCCGATGATGAGGAGACCCTGCTTGTCCTCTGCGACCTTGCCTGCCGACGTGAGCGTCATGGACGTCGTACTGCCGCATGAAGTGTCCGCGGTAGCGGATGCCCGTCGCCGTCTGGCCGCCTACCTCAAGCGCCTCCGGGTCGCCGAAACCGCGCGTGACGACGCGCAACTCGTCCTGTCCGAACTCCTCTCGAACGCGATCCGCTACGCACCGCCGCTGCCGGCCGGTGAGGTCCGTGCCGCCTGGTGGATCGACAAGGCCGGTATCCACGTCGAGGTGACCGACGGCTGCGGTGACACCGAGCCGCAGCGGATCAGCGACGCCCACCCGGAGTCGATCGGCGGCCGCGGCCTGGCGATCGTCGACGTCCTCACCTCCAGCTGGGGCGTCCGCACCACCACGAGCCACCGCACCGTGCACGCCGTCATCCCGAGCTGACCCCGCTTCCCTACGGCGTGACTCTGGTCCTCGACCTGCTGCCGCTCCGGTGCGTCGGCAGGCGCAGGTCGGCGGGTTGGCTGTCGGGGGTGCGGGGCTGCAAGACTGCGGGGTATGGGAAAGAAGTCGCGGCAGCGCGCGAAGAACACCACGACCGTCACGCTGGATCCGGCCGACCTGGTCGATGTCGGGCCGCGGGAGCCCTGCCCGTGCGGGTCGGGGAAGCGGTTCAAGCAGTGCCACGGCCGGGAGCGGGCGCAGGCGGCGGACACGTTCGTGGTGCGGCCGTTCGAGGGCCTGCCGGCCGAGTGTGACCTGATCGCTTTCCGGGAGATCGTCCCGGCCGGTACGGCGGAGGTCGTGCTGACCGGCGAGCATGCGGGCAAGGTGGTCAACCTGGTCACCCTGCTGCCGATGGCGATGCCGGGCCTGGTGCGCGACGACGACTCGATCTGGATCGGCCTGCAGACGCACGCGTCGTCCGGCGACCCGAGCCGCGACCTCGGGCACGCGATCACCGCGGCGCTGACGACCGTGCCGGGCAACCCGATCCAACTGGGCGACCTGCTGAAGGACGGCCCGCGGTTGCAGGACCTGATCGACACCTCGAAGCCGATCGAGGTGAAGGTGCACGAGGGCTTCGACTTCTGGGTCGGCGAGAACGTCGAGGACCCGACCGGCGAGGTCGCGGCCGGCCTGGAGCGGGCGAACGCCGCCGCGGCCCCGACCGTCCGTCTCGAGTCGGTGGAGGCGGCGTACTGGACGCAGATCGGCGACCGCCGCTACCTCCGCTGGGTGATGCCGCACAGCGAGGACACCCTGCTCGACGCCCTCGCCCGCCTGCACGCCGCCGGCGCGTCCGCCCTGACCGAGGGCAGCCGCCTGATCGGCTCCTTCCGCGCCCTCGGCGTACTCGCCCCGGTCTGGGAGCTCCCCGCCGACACCGAAGCCGCCGACGTCGAGAAGCCCGCCGCCGACTTCGCCGCAGCCCTCGAGAAGGCCCTGGCCACCGACACCCCACTGACCACCGAACAACGAGCCGCCCGAGCCGGCCTCTCCAGCCGCCAACTAACCATCCGCTAACCCCCGCACGGCGCCGGCAGCTGCCCGGGCGTACCGGGAGTTGCCCGGGCGTACCGGGAGATGGCCCGGCGGCGGACACCTGCCGGGCCGGCGACGGAGCAAGGAAGCAAAACAGCACCCCGGTCGCGTAGTGCGCGATCGGGGTGCTGGTTTGTGTCGTGGGCCTTTAGGGGCGGTGGGCAACGGTTGTGGTCTAGGCCGATGGCGGGCCTGTGGGGACGGGAGGCGGGGGCGCCTGCTACCGGGGTGGAGAAACGTGGACGGCCCAAGTCCTGCTGACGGGGGAGCAACAGGGCCTGGGCCTAGGCATGAAGAGTACTCAGATTGGTCTTCCGCCACAAGCCCCGATTTCACTCCGCGTGTCGTTGGGCTTACCGGGTCAGTCCAGTTACCGTCCGGCCACCCTCAGACCGCCGCGAGTGGGGCACGCAGAACCGGGCACGACATGCACCGCGGACCACCCCGACCGGAGCCCAGCTCCGAGCCGGAGATGCGGATGACATCGATCCCAGACTCCTCCAGCCGCGCGTTCGTCTCGACCGTCCGCTCGTACGCGATACACACCCGCGGCGCGAGCGCGAGCGTGTTGTTCCCGTCGTCCCACTGCTCGCGTTCGGCAGTGACGGGGTCTAGACCGGTGTCGATCCGCCGGAGCGTGTCGATGCCGAGCGCCTTGGCCGCCGCGACCAGGAACGGCTCGGGCTCCGCGACGTGCAACTCATCCCCGTCCGAGGTGACCGCGTGCGCGCGCATCGCCTCCGCCATGTTGGGATACATCAGCACGGCGTCGACGTCGACCATCGTGCAGACGGTGTCGAGATGCATGGTCGCGCGCTGCTGAGCAATCGGTACGGCGAGCACCGTGTGCGCCAGCCCCTTCTCGAACACCCGCCGCGCCAACCGCTCCACCCCCGCCGGTGTGGTTCGCTCGCCAACGCCAACGGCCAGCACGCCCGGACCGAGCGCCAGGACGTCCCCGCCCTCGACGTGCTCGAGGTGGTGGTCGTAGACCTTGTCCGCGCCCGCGAACCGTGGATGGAAGCGGTAGATCAGCTCGGTCAGCTGGGTCTCGCGGACCCGGGCCGGCATCGCGAGCGAGGTGACCGCGACCGAGTCCCGGATCCACACACTCGAGTCCCGGGTGAACAGCAGGTTGGGCAGCGGGTCGATGAGGAAGTCCTCGTGCTCCAGCAGCGACGTCACCAGACCGCCTGCGCGCACCTCGTCGTTCCGGACGCCGGCCATCAGCGCCTCGGCCAGTTGCGCCGGATCGAGGTCGCTCAAGGCCCTGCGGAGGTAGTCGCGCAGGGTGTCGCCGAGCCGGAGGTCCTCGGTCGTGCCGGTGACCGCGAGCGAGCGCGCCTCAGGGTCGCTCAGCGCCTCCGTGAGCAGCTCGCCGAGGTACAGCACCTCGACGTCGCGGTCACGCAGCGCCTGGGCGAACGCGTCGTGCTCATCCTGCGCCCGGCCGACCCAGGGGATGCCGTCGAAGAGCAGCTTGTCGTTGTTCCGCGGGGTGAGCCGGCGGAGCTCGTTGCCCGGCCGGTGCAGCATCACTGTCCGCAGCGGCCCGACCTCACTGTCGACGCCGTACGCCTTGCCGACTTCCTGGGTCTCGGTCATCCGCCTGTCCCTTCTCCGGTCGTCCCAACCACGCTACGGCAGCCGCGTCCTCCGCGCCGGATGCCGCTCCAATCTGTCTGATTGTCCGACAATATGCTCGGATGGCCAAACTCCGGCCGGCCCGGCTGCGGACTCTCGGCAGAGAAGATGCCCTGATCGGCGCTGGGGCTCCCGGGTTTTCCACAGGTCGTACGAAAGAACGAGATATCCACAGTCGCCCGGAACTGACGAGGTCGATCGGCTGCGGAGGAACTAGGCTGCGGTGCTGTGTCCGGTCATGACCTGCCTTCCGAGCCCTTCGAGCGAGCCGTCGCCTGTGTGATCCCGGCGAAGGACGAAGCGGAGCGGATCGCGGCCACGGTGGACGCGGTGCACAAGATCATCGGGGTGGACCTGGTCGTGGTCGTCGACGACGGCTCCGCGGACGGTACGGCGGAGGCCGCTGAGCGCGCCGGCGCGGTGGTGGTCCGGCACGAGCGGAACCGGGGGAAGGCGGCGGCGATGGAGACCGGAGCGGCGGCGGTCGCGGAGCGGGACGGCGCGCGAGCGCGGCACCTGCTGTTCCTCGACGCCGACCTGACCGACTCCGCCACCGCGGCCGCGCCGCTGATCGAGCCGGTGCAGACCGGCAAGGCGGACATGACGATCGGCACCCTGCCGGCGCAGCTGCGGGCGGACGGTTCCAAGGCCGGTGGTCACGGGTTCGTCGTCAAGCTCGCGCGGGCCGGGATCGAGGAGGCGACCGGCTGGGCGCCGGAGCAGCCGCTGTCCGGTCAGCGCTGCCTGACCCGGGTCGCCTTCGACGCCGCCGTACCGCTCGCCGCGGGCTTCGGTGTGGAGACCGCGCTGAGCATCGACCTCGGCCGCAAGGGCTTCCGGATCCTCGAGGTGCCGATCGACGTCAGGCACCGCGCGACCGGCACGGACCTGCGCGGCCAGCTGCACCGCGGCCGGCAGTTCCTGCACGTCCGCCGTGCCCTCGCCGCGCGCAGCGCCCTGCCGGAGACCGGAGGTCCGTCGCTGCGCAGTCTGATCCCGCGGAAGCCTGCCCGATGAGCACCGGCACCACTGACGTCAGCGCCGACCCCCGACTGGCCGATCGGTACGGTCGCCGCGCGGTCGCCCTCTACCTGGCCTGTACGGCGCTCATCGTGGCCGTCGGCCTCCTCGGACCGTCGGTGGTCGTGCTGACGCTGACCAACCGGCACTCGTGGCTGCCGTCGTACTGGTTCGACTCCAAGCCGAACGACTGGCTCGTCACGATGATGATCTACGTCGCCATCGTGCTCGGTGGGTACGGCGTCTACCTCGCGACCAAGGCGCTCAAGCACGGCTGGGCGCCGCGGATCGACCGCTTGGTTGCCCTAGGCATCGGTACGACGCTGGCCATCACGCTGGTCCCGCCGATGGCGTCCGGCGACGTGCTGATCTACGCGGCGTACGGCCGGATCATGTCGCTCGGCGGGGACCCGTACACGATGTCCCCGGCGGACACGATCCGGCTCGGCTACGACTCGGTGATCTCGGCGACCGAGCGGCCGTGGCAAGGCGCGAAGAGCGTCTACGGCCCGATCGCGACCTGGGTGCAGTGGCTCTCGTCGCTGATCGGCGGCGACTCGGCGCAGCTGACGGTCTGGATGCTGCAGCTGTCCGTCGCGATCAGCCTGATCGTCACCGGGCTGGTGCTGCTGAAGCTGGTGGGGAACAACCTGCCGAACCGTCGGCGGGTGGCGATGCTCGGGTTGGCCAACCCGTTGATCCTGTGGACGGTCCTGGCCGGTGCGCACAACGACGCGATCGCCGTGATGTTCGCGGTGATCGCGCTGTGGCTGTTCCGGCGGCACGTGTTCTGGGCGGGCATCCTGATCGGCATCGCGGGCTGCACCAAGCTCTCGATCGGCCTGGTCGGCGTAGCCATGCTCTGGGCGCTGCACCACGACCGGCGGAAGGCCGCGATCTTCTGCGGCGGCGGTGCGCTGGCGATGGGCGGCCTGTACGCGGTCGTCGGTCTGCAGGCGTTCCAGCAGGCCCGGTCGCAGACGTCGTTCATCTCGACCGGCACGCCGCACAAGGTGCTGCTGAGCTTCTTCACGTTGTTCCTGCCGAACGGGTTGGTGCGGACCGTTCTGGCGATCCTCGCGTGGGCCGGTCTGATCGTGGTCGCGATCCTGCTGTCCCAGGTGTTCCCGAAGTCGCTGGTGCCGCAGACGCACCCGGACGACCCGACCCCGGCCGCGATCCGGTACACCGCGATCTACGCGATCGCCTGGATCCTGACCGCGATGTACTCGCTGCCCTGGTACGACCTGATCGCCTGGGTCGCGCTGGCAGCGGTCGCGGCGTCGAAGGTGGACGCGCTGATGGTCGTCCGCACCACCATGCTCGCGATCGCCTACGTCCCCGGCCGAGATCCGAACGCGCGCCAGGTGGCGGCCAGCCTGTCCGACTCGCTGGAGTGGTTCAGCGCCCGCCTGCGCGACACGATCTGCCCGGCGATCGAGTTGGCGGTGCTGATCGCCCTCATCGTCTGGGCCCGTCGCGGCGGCGCCCAGTGGTGGCCGTACGACTGGCCGCGCCGCAGGCAGAAAGCCGTGCCGGAGAAGGCCGAAGCGCACTAGTCTCACCGGATGCAGAAACTGGTGGGGGCCGGCGCCTTCGTGCGCAGCGAGCCGAACGACTACGTGGAACACCTGCGGAACGAGTCGATGACCGTGGGGACCTACTCGATTCCGGCCGGTGGTGTGGACGACCAGCTGCCACATCGCGAGGACGAGATCTACGTCGTCACGACCGGCCGGGCGACGTTGGTGACGCCCGGGAAGAACACGCCGGTCGAGCCGGGCGACGTGCTGTTCGTCCCGGCCGGGGAGGAGCATCGGTTCACCGACATCACCGAGGACCTGGCGCTACTGGTGTTCTTCGCTCCTCCCTACACCGGTCGGGGATAGCGCGGGCTCAGCGCCAGAGCGGTTCCGCGGCGGCGACGGCTCGGGCGAGGACGGCCTTGACCGGTTGCTTGAGCTCCGCCGCGGCTGCCACCACGTCGTCGTACTCGGGCTGCACGTTGACGACCTGGCCGTCGTACCGGGCGATCTTCACGCTGATCGGCTGGCCGTCGACCTCGACCGTGGTGAACTCGCGGTCGGCGGCGTGCTTGCTGATCGGGAACTCGCGCAGGCCGATCGCCGTGGTCTCGGTGAGGATCACCCGGCGGACCGCGTCGGCGTTCGTGCTGCCGACCAGGACCGAGAGGGTGTGGGCCGGGCGGCCCTTCTTCATCAGGATCGGGGTCAGCCAGGCGTCGGCCGCGCCGGCCTCGAGCAGGCGAGCGAGCGTCTGCGGCCACAGGCGCGGGTCGAGATCGTCGACGTTGGTCTCGTAGACGAGCTCGGTGGCCGGGCGGTCGGTGGTCTCGCCGATGACGACGCGGACGACGTTCGGCACCTCGACCGGGTCGCGGCCACCGGCGCCGACGCCGGTCCGGGTGATCCGCATCGGCGGGATCATCCCGAACTCGTCGGCCAGCGTGGTGAGCAGCGCGGCCCCGGTCGGCGTGGTCATCTCGTACGGCGCGGTGCCGCCGACGACCGGTGCGCCGGCCTCGGACAGCAGATGCAGTACGGCGGGACCGGGCACCGGGATGCCGCCGTGCTGTCCGCGCACCTGCCGCCCGCCACCGAGCGCGATCGTCGACACCACCACCCGCTCCAACCCGAGCGACACCGAGGCCGCCGCAACCCCCACGATGTCCGCGATCGCGTCCAGCGCACCCACTTCATGAAAGTGCACCGCGTCCGGCTCAACCCCGTGCGCCGCCCCCTCAGCTCGAGCCAACCGAGCAAAGGTGTCCAACGCCCTGGTCCGAACCGCCTCAGGCAGCTCAGCCCCCTCAAGCAACTCCCGCACATCCGCCCAGGCCCGAGTCGGCCCATGCCCGTGCCCATGTCCATGCCCATGCCCAGCAGATTCATGGTCCGCAGACTCATGCCCGTGCCCGTGACCATGCCCGGCTTGCGTGATGGTTTCCGGGTGTGGTGTGCCCTCGACTCTGACCGTGGCCTTGGTGGCGGCGATCTGGTGGCGGGCGGTTGGCTCGACGGTGACCGACAGCGACGGGTCTACGGCGGCGACGGCCGTGTTCACGAAGGTCACGTCGGCGCCGGCGTCCAGGAGGGCGCCTAGGAGCATGTCGCCGGAGGCGCCGGCGGCGCAGTCGATCCAGGCGATCCTCACGGGTTCTCCTTGGTCTCGCGCGGCGCCGAGCGTCGCGCCACGCGGGCCGCGAAGACGCCGGCCCCGAAGCCGTTGTCGATGTTCACCACGGTCACACCGGGCGCGCACGAGTTGAGCATTCCGAGCAACGCCGCGACCCCGCCGAACGAAGCGCCGTACCCGACCGACGTCGGTACGGCGACCAGCGGCACACCGACGAGTCCGCCGATGACGCTCGGCAGCGCACCCTCCATGCCCGCGACCACGATCAAGCAGTCCGCGGCGTCCAGCCGCTCCCGGACCCCCATCACCCGGTGCAGCCCCGCCACGCCCACGTCGTTGATCACGTCCACCTCGGCCCCGAAGACCCGAGCGGTAGTCGCGGCCTCCGCGGCGACCGGCGCGTCCGACGTCCCGGCCGCCACCACGGCGACCGTCCCGCGCAGGACGGGCGGCTCACCAAGCACCGCCGTACGGCCGACCGGATCGATCACGGCGGTCGGCAGAGCGGCGGCAACGGCCTCCTGCGCCTCCACGGTCAGGCGGGTGGCCAGTACGGCGTGCGTCGGATGGGTGGCGTGCAGCGTGCGCAGCAGTTCCACCACCTGGACGGGTGTCTTGCCGGCGCCGTAGACCACCTCGGCATCGCCGGTGCGCTCCAGCCGGTCGGTGTCGAGCCGCGCGTATCCGAGGTCGTGGACGCCCGGCTGTGGACCTGGATCAGGCAAATGTGTCACGTCGTGAATCTACGTTGCTGCTGACACCACCTCGTCGTGTGGTCCACCCAGCATCACCCTGTGACCACTCTCCGCAATCGCCTGAATACTCAAGTATGACGAGGAATGCTTTAGGCTTCCTGCGTGTCTTCGTCGTTGGCCGGTGCGTTCGGGATCGCCGCTTTGTTCGTGGCGGTCCTCGCCCTGGTGTTCGCCATTCAGGCGTTGCGGGCTCAGGCCGCGGCAGCCAAAACGGCCAAGCTGCCCGCGACCCCAACCCCCGAACCCGAGCAGCAACCCCAGCAGCCCGAAGCCAAGCCGGGCACGGTCCGGTCCGAGCTCCGGAAGCTGGGCAAGGACATCGAGGTGACCCGCGGGGAGCTGCGCGAGACGCTGCAGCACCTGGCAGTGGTCCGGTACGACGCTTTCGGTGACACCGGCGGCAAGCTGTCGTGGTCGATGGCGCTGCTGGACGACAACGGCGACGGGGTCGTGCTGACGTCCATCAACAGCCGCACGGACGCCCGCACGTACGCCAAGGAGGTCAAGGCGTTCACCAGCGAGGCGAAGCTGTCCCCCGAAGAGGACGAGGCGATCGAGACCCTCCGCAAGGAAGCCGGCCCGACCGTCGAAGGCTGAGCCGCCCAGGCCCCCGCGTCACCGGCGCTTCGGCACCCGCGTGACCAGCGCGCCGGCCTCGATCTCGGCGGTCAGTGAGCGCCCGGGCCCGATCGGGTCGCCGTCGAGCTGCCGCTGGACGTCGACCGCCGCGGTGATCTCCACCTTCCGCCCAGTGAACCGCTCCAGGTACATGTCGGTCCGGTTCGTCCGGGTCATCAGCCGCCAGACGACGATCGGCCACTGGGTCACCCGCCGCGGCGCGATCACCACCACGTCGAGCAGCCCGTCGTCCGGCCGCGCGTCCGGCAGCAGCGGGATGTTCGCCTGCAGCATGCCGACGTTGCCGACCACGACGGTCCGCACCCGGCGCTCCAGCACCAGGTCCTCGTCGAGCTCGATCCGGACCCGGACCGACGGGTGGTTGATGTTCTTCGCCGCCGACACCAGGTACGCCGTCCAGCCGATCTGCCGCTTCAGGTGCGGCGGCGCGTCGGAGATGATCGCCGCGTCCAGCCCGAGGCCGGCCATCACCGCGAAACGGTCGGTGTCCAGCTCGTCACCGTGCACCTTGACCAGGTCGATCCGCCGGTCCCGGCCTTCCAGGATCCGCTCCAGCGCGTCGTCCAGGTCGAGCGGGATGTGCAGGTTCCGGGCCAGCAGGTTGCCGGTGCCGCCGCAGGCGGCAGCGCCGGCCGGGACCGAGATGCCGTTGAACGCGGCCTCGA
>NZ_JBSFBL010000027.1:0-108191 GCF_053592935.1 Kribbella sp. NPDC002412 | reverse complement strand
GCAGCCAGACCACGTGGGCCCACGTGACGCTTGGCTGCAGCGCCACGAGCGTGAGCAGCCACCGCTCGGCGGCCGCGACCACGGTGGGCTCGTGGGCGAGCGTCGTACGCAGAACGACGCCTGAGGCGTTGCCGGCCGCGCAGCGCTCGACCAGCTCAACCGCATCCTCCGCGTCGCGGAGGCCCAGCCCCAGCACCAGGTCGCCAGGCTGGCCGGTCGCGGGCTCCTGCGGGTCGGCGAGGAAGACGTCACGGACCTCTCCGTCGCCCTTGCCGGTCACCACCACTTCGAACAGGGCGGGGCCGACGGCGACGATCAGGTCAGGCGCGGTGATCATGCAGGTTATTGTGCTCTGAGCACAGTGATTTGTCTCTTCAGTGGTGTGATCGCACCATGACAGCCGTGCGCGGCGGCCGCACCATCGATACATGGCCGCTGTTGGTTCCACACACATCGTTCCCGATCGCGTCGCTGTCGTCGGCGCGGGCATGGTCGGACTCGCCACCGCCTGGTTCCTCCAGGAAGCCGGCGTCGAGGTCACCGTGCTCGATCGCGAAGGCGTCGCCGCGGGCGCGTCCTGGGGTAATGCAGGCTGGCTGACGCCCGGCCTGGCCACCCCGCTGCCGGAGCCGGCAGTCCTCAAGTACGGCGTCCGTGCGGTGCTGAGCCCCTCGTCACCGGTGTACGTTCCGCCGACCGCGAGCCCGCGGCTCCTCAAATTCCTCACCCGCTTCGCTCGCAACAGCACCGCCGGACGCTGGAAGACCGCGATGGAGTCGCTGGTCCCGATCAACCGTCAGGCCCTGCCCGCGTTCGACTTCCTGGCCAAGGCCGGCGTCGAGGCGCAGACGTACGAGGCCAAGTCGTTCCTGGCCGCGTACCGCACCGAGGCCGAGCGCAGCGTGCTGCTCGAGGAGATCGAGCACATCCACGCGGCCGGCCAGGGCATCGAGTTCGAGGCGATCAGCGGTGACGACGCCCGTGAGATCGAGCCCTCGCTGTCGGACGAGATCGGGGCCGCGATCCGGTTGCACGGGCAGCGGTTCATCAACCCGGGCCAGTACGTGCAGATGCTGGCCGACTCGGTGACCGCCCGGGGCGGGCAGATCATCAGCGGGGTCGTCGTGAAGGACATCGTCGACGAGATCCGCGGCGTCCGCCTCGTCACCGGCGACGGCGAGACCGACCCGTTCGACGCCGTGGTGATGGCGACCGGCGCGTGGCTCGGCGACCTGTCCCGGCAGTTCGGCGTGAAGAGCGTCGTCCAGGCCGGGCGTGGGTACAGCTTCAGCGTGCCGATCGCGCACGTGCCGGCCGGCCCGGTGTACTTCCCGGCGCAGCGGATCGCCTGCACGCCCCTCGGTGACCGGCTGCGGGTCGCCGGGATGATGGAGTTCCGCAAGCCCGACGCGAAGCTCGATCCGCGCCGGATCGACGCGATCGTCGAGGCGGCCCGGCCGCTGCTGCGCGACGCCGACCTGGACGCCCGGAGCTTCGAGTGGGTCGGACCGCGGCCCTGTACCCCGGACGGTCTCCCGCTGATCGGCGCGACCGCGTCGCCGCGTGTGTTCGCCGCCGGCGGTCACGGTATGTGGGGTATCACCCTCGGACCCATCACCGGACAGTTGCTGGCCGAGACCATCACCACCGGCCGTACTCCGAGCGAGTTGGCTCCGTTCGACCCGCTCCGCTGACGGCAACGGGAGGGACCCCAACGACGTGGTCCCTCCACCCGGCGCTGACCCACACGTCGTGCGGCCTCCGCAAGGTGGCCCTCCCGGGCGGTTTCTGCCTCACCCGCCCTGCGCCTCAACGGCTCACCTCCGCCGCACCGGTCAGCCCCCGGAGCGGGCCCTGGCGAAAGATCTCCTGCCCAGGGCCCGCTCCCGCCGTTTTGTCGGCGGCTGATGACAGGGTGGCCTCCTTGACCCTGCGAGGAGGACCGTCTTCATGGTGCTGCGCTGGTACACCCTTGTCATCGACTGCCACGACGTGCGCAAGCAGGCCGCCTGGTGGGCCGAGGCACTCGGCTGGAAGACGATCTACGAGACCGACGAGGAGTGCGTGAACGTCCCCGGCTGGGTCGACGAGCAAGTCGTGCGCGACACCCCTTGGGAGCGGATCGGCCCGGGCATGACCTTCGTCCCGGTCCCCGAAGGCAAAACCCTCAAGAACCGCCTCCACCTGGACCTCGCCCCGCACACCACCCAAGACCGCGACGCGGAAATCGCCCGGCTGGAAGCCCTGGGCGCCCACCGCACCGACGTCGGTCAACCCGCCGACGCCGGCTTCACCGTCCTGACCGACCCCGAAGGCAACGAGTTCTGCATCCTCAGTTCACGGGACGACTGACCTCCAACGTTGCCGAACGTCCGCCCTGGGCGCACCATCGGACTCAACCGCACCAAATCAGGGAAGGCCGGGGGATGCCAGACACGTACGACGGCCCGCCGGCCACGGCTCGCGGCGCTCCACCGCAGTTCCAGCCGCGGCCTCCGACCGAACGGCAGCGGAAGAGCAGCTGGCTCGATCAAGCACCGAGCACGCTTGATGTAGCCGCCCGTGCTGCCTGTTTGCTCGCGGGGGCGGCGTTGCTGGTCACGAGCATCGTCGCGCTCTTCGCGGACGTCGATCGGACCAGCCTGTTCGCCGTACTCGTCGCGGGCCTGCTGTTGCTGATCATGCCGACCGTCGTCGATCGGATCCGGACGCAGCGGCTCGGCCAGTTCGAGGTGCAGCTGGTCCGGCAGATCGCCGGGAGCGCCCGGGGTGCGGCCCAGACGCTGCAGCGGCTCGGCCTCGGCCGCGAACTCGACGCCTATGCCACCGTGTACACCGAGTTGCGCGGACCGGAGCTCAAGGACGTCCGGGGGATGGTCCTGGACCGGATCGTCGACCGCGTGGCCGGCGCCGCCCGGGTGGAGAAGTTCGACAAGGACGAGGTGAAGGCGATGTTCACCGAAGGCACGCCGGTCGTGCGCGTGCTGGCGCTCGGCCTGATGGAGGGCGATCCGTCCTTGGTGGACGCTGCGGTGCTGCTGGAGGCGGTCAGCCGATCCTCGAGTGGGAACGAGCAGTACCACGCGCTGAGGCTGGTTCGGGACCAGTGGAGCCGGCTGTCGCCGGCCGAGCGCGCCAACCTGCGGTCAGCGATCGAGGCAAGTCCTCAGATCGAGCCTGGAACGGCCCGGCACCGGGTGGCAGACGAAATCCGGATGCTCACCGTGTGAGCATCCGGATTCGTTCGGGCACGTGCGGTCAGTGCGTGTGCGGCTCGGTGCCGTGCTCGGCTTCGTGGGCGGCGATCTGGGCGCGGACCTCTTCCATGTCGACCGCGCGGAGCTGGCCGATCAGGTCCTCGAGAGCCGCGGCCGGGAGGGCGCCGGGCTGCGAGTACAGGACCACGCCGTCACGGACCGCCATCAGGGTCGGGATCGAGCGGATCTGGAACGCCTGGGCGAGCTCGACCTGCGCCTCGGTGTCGACCTTGCCGAAAGTGATGTCCGAGTGCGTCTCGGACGACTTCTCGAACACCGGTCCGAACATCTTGCACGGGCCGCACCACTCCGCCCAGAAGTCCACCAGCACGAGGCCCTCGCCACTGACGACCTCGTTGAAGTTCTCCTGGGACAGCTCGACCGTTGCCACTACGACCTCCGAAGTTAGACGAATACAGCCTCTACAACACCAGGCCGGCCGCCGGTGTTCCCGCCCGGCTCGCGGGTCCGCCGTACAAGCGCTTGACCCTGACCGGAATGCGGATCGGCGAGTGTGACCTGGCACACGTCGAGGTCAGATCGGCATGTCCACGAAGGGTGACGAGTAGTCCTGCACCTCGCCGAGGATCGACGCGGCGTCCTCCGGGGTCAGATCGGCCCGCTCGCGCTCGGCGATCACCATCTGCTGCAGCAACCGGGTCTCGCCGGCGGTGGCCAGGCCGGTGATCTCCGGGTGCCCGTTCAGCAGCCACGCGGTCGCCGCGGTGATGTAGCGCTGCTCGTCGAACGGCCGGTACCAGGTGTCGTACGTCTTCTCCTCGCCTTCCTGCCAGTTGCGCCGGGCAATCATCTTGATCGTCATCAGGGCCGCGTCGGACGCCTTCACCGCGTCCACCAGGGCTGCGTAGTCGGCGGCGTACTGCGGATCCGTCGACAGCCGGTAGTTGAGCGGGGTCAGCACACTGTCGAAGTCGAACCGGCGGAGCCCCTCGGTGTGCACGGCCGGCGCCTGCGCGGTGTGCCCGGTGATTCCGATTGCCCGGACCAGTCCTTCTTCCTTGGCACGGATCGCGGCTTCGAGCGATCCGCCTTTGCCGGTGACGAGATCGAGGTTCTCCAGGTCGCAGACGGCGTGCATCTGGATCAGGTCGACATGGTCGGTCCGGAGCCGCTCGAGCGAACGGTTGATCTCGGCCCAGGCTTCTTCGTAGGTACGGCGGCCGGTCTTGGTCGCGAGGAAGATCCGGTCCCGGATCTCCGGCATCCGCGGACCGAGCCGGATCTCCGCGTCGCCGTAGTCGGCGGCGACGTCGAAGTGGTTGATGCCGGCGTCGAGGGCCTCCTGGATCGAGGCGTCGGCCCGATCCTGGTCGACCCCGCCGAGCGACGCGGCGCCGTAGATCAGTACCGAGCTCTCGTGGCCGAGTCTGCCCAGTCGGCGAGTTTCCATCCTGGTCCTCCAGGGGGTAGCAGGGTTACTGAGACCCTATGCCCGCACCGCGGTTTTGACCCCTCGCCACGGGAGAGTTTTCCACAGGCTGGACGCATCAATCGGTTACTATGCGTGATCAGTTGATGCATTCTTTACCATGTTGTTCGCACGGATCTTCGAACCTGTCCGCCGCGTGTGGCATGGTGTGCGCTGCCCGATCGACCGGATCGGGCATGAGAGAGGAGCTATGACGACGGTACCGAAGGTGTCACTCTTGCCCATTGAGGGTGACACTGCCCGCGAGCGGGGTAACAGTATGGCTGCGGGGAGCGATGGAGCATCCGGATCCTGGTCTCAGGCCTCCCGGAGGGCAGTTGCTTGCCGTATTGTCCCGGCTACTGTCCGCGTAACTGCTGTCTGAGGGGCGGGTAGCGATGAGTTGGTGGCGAACGTTGCTGAACCTGCCGCCAAAAGGTGAGCACTGGTCGGACCAGCGCCGCACGAAGAAGCCGGGCAAGAGTCGCCCGTCGAGCACCGCGCCGGAGTGGTGGGACCACCCGGATGGCCCGGTGTCACCCACCCCTCGCCAGGCACAGGGCGTAGCCGCGCAGTACTCGGCTCCGCAGCCGCATCCGCCGACCGGCGGAGTGATGGCTCCGCCGCGCCGCCCGTCCGGTCGCACGCCGGACAGCGCGCATCGCACACCCGAACGTTTGAAACAGCGTTCGCCTCATGGTGCGCACCCCGCGCCCGCTCCGGTCCGGGAGCCGTTCGATCACGGGCAGCCGCCGTGGTCGACCGAGCCCGAGTCGTCGTTCTCCACCTGGGCACGGCGGTTCTTCCGCGGCCTGGTGGTCGTCGTGCTGCTGCTCGCCGCGATCAGCGGAATCCGCTCCTGGGTCGCGCCGAACCGCGCGCCGGAGACCGTCGTCAGCAATCAGAACAGCTTCCCGGTCGACGAGGCCCGTGCGGTCGCGACCAGGTACGCCGTTTCCTACCTGAACTGGGACGAGGCGAACCCGGACGCCCGTCCGAACCTGATCGCCCTCGACCTGGCGGCCGGCCTGGATACCCGGGCCGGGTGGAACGGTCGCGGGAAGCAGACCGCCGACACGGCGTACCCGGGAGAGGTGAAGGTCGACTCCGCCGGCGTCACGGCGGTGGTCGACGTACGCGTAGAGGTTCGGTCGTTCACCAAGCGCGGGCAGGCCTGGGTTGCCGGTCCGTACTCGTGGGAGCGGCTGTCCGTCCCGGTCGCCCGGACGGCGTCGCGCGTGGTGGCCAGCGGGCCGCCGACGTTCGTGCCGGACGAGCGGGCCGCGCTGCCGGAGAACATGCCGGAGGCCGGCATCGCGGACGACGATCTGACCGCGGCGACGCTGAAGGACGCGGAGGCCTTCTTCAGCGCGTACGCGGAGTCCGACAACAAGGTGTCGGCGGTGACCGCGCCGGGCTCGACGATCCGCAGCCTGAACGGCTCGGTGAAGTTCGGCGAGCTGAAGGACTGGCAGGTCTACACCGGCAACGACGACGAGCGGCGGGCGACCGCGGCCGTCACCTGGGACGGGGCGGGGGAGATCACCCTGGACCAGACCTACACGCTCACGCTGCGGCGGACAGTCGCCACGGACGGAGCACAGCGATGGCAAGTGGCTGCCGTCGGATGACACCAGCGACCCGCCGTCGGATGACCGAGGCAACAAGGGAGACACCGCAATGATGACGCACGAACTTGCTGCGAGCGTGGTTCAGCTCGCCGCGCCACTGGTCGACAGCAACGTCCCGACGGGCGCGGACTTCAAGGACTGGGTCCTGGTCATCGCGGGGAACATCTTCATCGCCATCCTCGTGCTGCGTGCCATCGGGCACTACTTCAAGCGCGAGTGGGGCGAGCTGTTCGGCCATATCGCGGCCGGGGTGCTGGTCGGTGGGCTGATCTACGCCAACAACCAGACCATCAACGTGCTCAAGGGCTTCTGGGGATTGCTGTCCGGAGGTAATTGATGCGCGTCGGCCGTACCCTGACCCACCACTTCGAGATCGAGACCAGGCAGTACGACCTGCTCGGCATCGACCTCGGAGAAGGCGCCCGGCGCCGGATGATCATCTTCGGAGCGGTCATCATCGTGCTCTGGGTCGCGCTGCTGATCCCGTTCATCGGGGTGCCGCAGAAGACCACCGTCAGCCTTTACATCGTCCCGCCGTTCGTGATCACCGCGTTCGGCTGGCGACCCGGTAAGTTCCACGAACGCCGCCGCCGCGTGACCGAGTGGGCGCTGGCCGTCCGCTACGCGTTGCGCGCCCACCGCCCGATCATCGGACTCGGCGCCCGGGCCGCCGACAAGACGGAGTACTTGCCATGGCGTGAGCGCGTCGCGACCCAGAAGGTGGCCAACCTGGCCAAGGCCAGGGTGACCCCGGAGTGGGAACGCGAGGTCGTGGTGGAGCTGGATCCGAGAGTCCGCGCCGGCGCGGACATCACTGTGAACCAGCGGGCCCGCCTGCTTGGGGCGGACCACGTGCAGCGGGTCAGTCGCAGGACGTCGTCTGGGAAGGTGCACGGATGAAGATCGCTGACAAGCTCCTGAACCTGGTGGGGGTCGGTCGTGAGCGCGGCCTGCCGCCGCCCCGGCTGGTCGCCATCGCGGACGGCCTGCTCGTCACCGAACGCAGCGCCGAGGCGTGGTTCCTGATCTCGGTGGCCAACACCGACCTCGCCACCGAGGCCGAGCAGGACGCGGCCCTCGACGCCGCGGTGAGCGCCGCCGCGACCATCCTCGGCGACCGGCTCAGCCACTTGAAGGTCGTGTGGGGCCGGTCCACCGGCCAGGACTACATCGACAGCGTGACCGGCCATTACCGGCTCGGCGACCACGAGTCCTGGGCACAGACCAGGGCCGACCGCATCGACGAGATGCGGATGCCGGAGCGGTACGTCGCCCTCGGCGTCCACCTGTCCGACCGCGACCCGCGCGCCACCGCCCAGGTCCGCGGCTCGATCAGCGACGCCCTCGGTACGACGTCCTGGCGCGTGAGCGCCCGTGAGCTCGCCCACCTCGACGAGCGGGTGCGCAAGCTCGCTCGCCAACTCGGCTCCACCGTCTGGCGAGCGCACACGGCGCCGGCCGAGGTGATCTCCTGGCTGATCAGCCGCGAGATGCACCGCGGCGCTGTCGCGGCCCCGCGCCGCGGCCTCATCACCGGTGCGTCGCTGGCCCGGCTCACGTCCGGTCGGGTCGTGCCGTACACCGACCACCTGCGCATCTACGACACCCGTGGCCAGATCGCGGCGTACACGACCGTGCTCGCGATGACCGACTTCCCCGAGGAGCTCGAGACACCGGGTGCGGGGGAGTGGCTGCGGACGCTGTCGGAGATCAAGGCGATCGACGACGACGGCGACGAGATCGACGTCACCGTCGAGGCGTCGGTCCGGTTCCGGGTGCTGACCAAGAAGACCGCTCGGCACCTGGTCGACGAGACCCGCAAGAGCGCCAAGGAACAACGTAGGTCCGCAGCCAAGGGCACCGCGGAGGAGACCGCTGACGAGATCGTGGAGACCGAGCGCGTCATGCGCGAGGTCAAGCGCGACATCAACCGCAGCGGCCTGACCCTTGTCGAGGACCACCCCCGTCTCCTGGTCAGCGCGGACACCCGCGAGGACCTGGAGGCGTACGTCGACGCCGTCATCGCGCACTACGCCGACCGCGGCATCACCGTCGCCGTCGGCGCGGACGAGCAGCGCGACCTGTGGCTGGAATCCTTGCCAGGTGACCAGTTGCGCGTCCCCGACCTCGGTCATGTCCGGGAGTCGACCGCGTTCTTCGGCTCGTGGTTCTGGGGTGGCGCGTCGATCGGTGACGCGACCGGTCCGGCCATCGGCTACCTGACCGGGTCGACGCCTGGTCTGGTGCGTTTCGATGCGGCGGCCGGTTCGGCTCTGGGTGACGCGACGACGACCTTGTTCCTGGGCCGTTCCGGTCGAGGCAAGACGACGGCCGCGATGCTTGGTGGTCTGGATTCGGCGTTCGCCGGCGCGTGGGTGCCGCTGCTCGACCTGAAGGGTGACGCGGCCGGCGTGTCCGCGGTCGCTGCGGAGTACGGCGTACCGACGGCTGTCATCGAGATCACCGCACAGTTCTCCGGCGCTGCCGACCTGCTGCGCGTGCTGCCGGTCGACGACGCGTTGCTGCAGGCGCCTTCGCAGCTGATGCTGCTGCTTCCGCCGCACCTGCGTGGTGCGGCCGAAGCTCCCGTCGTCGCCGCGACCCGGGCCGAGATCCAGTCGCCCGACCCGTCCTCGTGGGGCGTGATCCAGCGGCTGTGCCAGTCGGACTCCGAGACCACGCGTACGGTCGGTTTCGCCCTGCGCGACCTGGTCGAGACCGGTCTTGGCTCGGTCGTCGCCGGCCCGCCGTCCGGCCTGTCGTCGCTGACCACGAACCCGGGCCTGTGGGTCGTCCAGATGCCTGGCCTGACGCTGCCCTCACCCGAGTCGGCGCCGGAGTCCTGGTCGCCGATCGAACGTGTCGGCATGGCCTGCCTGCGCGGCTGCCTCGCCTGGATGGTTCGTACGACGGGACGCCGCGAGTTCCGTGGCCGCTCCAAGGTCGTCATCGTGCCTGAGGTCCACCTGCTCACGAAGACCCCGGACGGCGCGTCCTTCCTCGACTACATCGCGCGTGTCGGCCGTGCGCTCGGCGCCTCCCTGGTCCTCGACACCCAGGACCCGGCGTCGATCCTGAAGCTGCCGGGTCTGGTCGAGCAGATCACCACGCTGTTCGCGTTCAGCCTGCGCTCGCGCGAGCAGGTCGATTCCTTGCTCGAACTGCTCGGCCGGCCGCAGACCCCGCCGTACCAGACGCTCGTCCGCGGCATCAACACCGCCGCCAACGGCAAGAGCATCCGCCACGGCCACTGCATCATGCGCGACCGCTGGGACGAGGTCGCCACCGTCCAGATCGACATCCCCAGCCAGCAGGTGGCCGCCCTCCTCCGCACCACCCCGGAGTCCGAGCACGCCACCGAACCCACCCAACCCATCCTCCCGCCCGTCGAAGCAGACCCCTTCGCCGACGACGAGGAAGAAACCCCCCAACCCGCCGCCACCGCCACCGCCCAAGCCGAGGCCCACACCACCCAACACCCCGAGCCCGCGCACCCTGGCTCGACGCACCCCGCGCCGGCTTACGCCGAGCCAACACCCAACGGCTCGACCCAAGCCCAGCCGGCCTACGCCGAGCCATCGCCCAACGGGGCAACCCAGCCCAACCCGACGTACACCGAGCCAACGCAGCCGATCCCGACGCAGCACAACTCCCAGCCTGCGCCCGACCCAACGCCTGCCGAGCCGGCCCCCGCGGTGGCACAACAGAACGGCCACCCCCCAACCCCCAACGGCCAAGACCACACCCACCCCCTCCGCTACGAGTCCCCCATCGGCCCCGACGAGGTCTACGACCAAGAAGCCGACGAAGCCGCCTACAACGAAGCCATGTACCCCGCCTACGGCGAAGCCGGAGGCGAACAAACCCAACCCAAACCCCCCGGCAACAAGGAGCACGTCGCATGAGATGGCGGCGCCGAACCCGAACGGCGCTCACCGTCCTGGCGATCTCGACGATCCTCATGAGCCAGGTAGCCCTGGCCGCGGACCCCAACCAGGGGCCCACCAACCCGACAGGCTTCGCCGACCTCCTCCCGACCCCGGACCTGACGCACGGCGATACGCGCACGTTGTTCGAGCAGTACAGCCCGATGGTCTACGGCCTGGATTTCGACACCGGGATCTCGGACTCGTTCAACATGATCTTCAACGGCTACGCGTATCTCGTGATGATGTACATCGTCGCGCTCACGCGAGCCGCGATCTCGGTAGGTTGGTGGCTGTTCTCGTTCACTGATGTCAAGCCGCTGACCGACGCGACCTCGGCCGTCATTGGCGCGACCGGGAACCAGTTGGTTGGTTGGCTACTTCCGTCAGCCCTCGCGTTCGGTGCGGTCGCTGCCTACACCCAGCGACGGGCCACTGGAAGTGCCATGGGCCAACTGGTGTGGGTCTTCGTCGCAGGCATTCTCAGCATCAGCTTTGCGCTTGCTCCTGCGACCTGGCTCCGTGGGGTCGATGGAGCCCGCCAGTTGGGCGCCGGGGCAGTTATGACCGCCTCCTCCGATGCGTTGGGGCCGACGATGCAAACCCCGATCCCATGGCCGGAGCCAGGTTTCGCCGGTACGCCGAGAGACACTCTGCTGAGGAAGTCAGCGGATGCAAGTTGGCGCGGGTTTGCTGTTACACCGTGGTGCATCGCCGAGTTCGGTTCGATCGCCGCCTGTGAGCGATACGGCAAGGGGATGCTGGACGTCGGCAGCAACCCCGCTGACAGACGTGAATACATCAACAAGGTCGTCATCCCCGCCGAGGGAGGTGAAGACTCGCCCACTGCCAAATGGGTCAAGGGAGACAACCCGTTCGGCCGCACGGCAGTCGTCATGCTCGCTGCCATCGCGGCCACTCTGTTCGGTTTCCTCAACATAGGCCTGGCATTCACGGCGTTGATGGCGTTTATCGGTGCTTTGCTCCTACTTGTCGTCGGTGTCTTCTTTGCGTGTCTGTGGATCATTCCAGGCAGACCTCGCCAGTGGGGTTTGAACTGGTTCGAAGCACTCGTCGGTCTCGTGCTGCAGTCATTTCTCGCGATGCTCGTGTTCGGCACCGCGCTGACCTTGGTCACTGCGGTCTTCACGTTGAGCGGGTCGCTTGGCTGGCTTCCTGTCACCGGTCTGGCGATTGCTGTTCTGATCGTTGGATTCAAGCTGCGCCGGCTGTTGGACAGTCTCACCACAATGATGCGTCCGGGTGCTGGAAGCATCATGCTCGGTGGGCTTGCCCGACGTGGTGCCATGACAGCTGTCAGGCGAGTCATGGGTGCGTTGGGCAGCCGTGGTGCCGCGCCGGTTCCGGCCGAGCGGGGTCGGGACCGCGTACGCACTGGAGAGAGCGCCACTCAACGCGTGACATCGGTTCGCGTGTACCGCCAGGCTCCTGTCGTTGGTTCGTTGGGGCGGGGAGCTGCTGCCAGTTCGCCATATGAGCTCACGGCCGGGCCTGAGCGGCGGAAGGCGGATGGGACTGGAGCCCCAGGTGGATCCGGGCCAGGTGGACAGCAGGCGGGCGCTGAAGGTGGGGCCGTGCGGGCAGCGGGCGTGAGCGGACCCACCCGGAGCACCTCGGCCCTGAACCTCGCCCGCGCACGATCCCAGTCCAAGGGCGAAGGTCGCCGTACGATCTCCGTCTCGGCCGCCAACGTCGCGTCGGCAAGCGGCTCAGGGACCCGCAGCACCTCGGCAGAAGCCCGGAAGGCCCGTCACTCCCGCCGGCCGGCCCCGGCCGCGGCGTCGGTCAGTGAGCCGCGGTACGAGCCGAGGGCGTACACGCATTCGGCCAGCCTTCGCGAGGGGCCGCCCAAGGGCCGTCAGCGGCGTCGGGCGCCGGCTCCGCAGCCTCGCCGGTTCCGCGAGTACTCCGCGATGACGAAAGACGGCGTGACCATCCACGTGCCGACGCGCAGGTGATCGCGGATGGCACGCAAGCACCGATCGCCTGAGGATCGACGGGAAGGCGCGCGTCGCGCCTCGAGCCGGCACGCCCGCGACACCGGCTCCGAGTACGACGAGTCCGGCGAATACGAGGAGTACGACGACCGCGGAGAGCGTCGGCGTCCGGACGCACCGGACGGTTGGCGTTCGCTGATGAGCACGGACTACGACTATCCCGAGGAGATGAGCGAGCTCCGCGGTCGCGATCGCCGTCGCGCAAAGAAGGAATGGCGGCGCGACGACCACGCGCAGCGGATGGCTTGGCTGCGCAACCAACGTCAGGCCGAGCCGACCAGTCCGGCCGTCATCGTCGCGTTGGTCGTCGTACTGGCGATCATCATCCTCGGCCTCGGTGGCGGTCTGCCGCGCCTGCTCGGCCGCGAAAGCTCCGACGACGGCGCTCCCGTCGGCCTGCTCACACCCGGACGCTCAGTGGTCCTGCCGACCGCGCCATCGAACACCCAACCAGGACCAGGAAGTTCCGAAGCCACACCGCCGCCCCTGACAACTCCGCCGCCGCAAACCCAGCGCCCGGCGGCCGAGGCGACCGCGCTCGCCACCGATGTGGTCGGCACCTGGGCACGTGCCTTCTACACACGCGATCCAACCACCGAGTCGTACTCGGCTCTGGTCGCGAAGGCTGCGAAATACATGACGGCTGAGGTCGCGTCCAGCTTCACCTCTGCGGGCGATCCGACCTTCGAGGCCCTCAAGAAGGACGGCGGGAAGTCGACGGTGATCGCCGCCCCGGTCAGCGCTCCACCGGCCAACGCGGAGGCGCCGGTCGATACACCCGACCGGATCACGAGATTCGTCAAAGTCACCATCGACGTCACCGGAAAGCACGCTCAGCGATTCGACGTACCCCTGCTCGTCACGCTGGTGAATCAGAACAACCAATGGGTCATCAGCGAGGTTTCAGGCGGTACCGGGCCATGACCACGTCGGTGGAGGGCTGCGATGTTCGATGAGCGCGATCTCGGCAGGGGCATTTTCGCAGTCGCGAACAGGGGCGTGTTCGTCAAGGCAGCGGCCGCGCTGGCGGTGGTCGGGGTGGCGAGCCTGCTGATGCTCGCGCCGTTCGGCGGAACGAGCAAGCCGCAGGCTGCCTGCCTGCCGCTCGACCCCGGGCAGGCTGTGAACCCGAATCCGCGCGGACCGTTGCGGGCCACCCAGATCGCCTGGGCCAAGCTCATCGACCAGGTCGCCGTCGAGCGCGGCCTTCCCGGGCAGGCGACGCTGATCGCGCTGATGACGGCCCTGGTGGAGTCGGATCTGCAGAACCTGGCCTACGGCGATGCCGACTCGGTCGGGCTCTTCCAACAGCGGCCCGGGGCGGGATGGGGCGACGCTAAGAAGATCACGTCGGACCCGGTGTATTCGATCAAAGCCTTCTTCGGTGGTAAGGACGCGCCGGATCCGCCGGGCTTGGTGGACATCAACGGCTGGCCGTCGATGGCGTACGGCGACGCCGCGCAGGCCGTTCAGGTTTCGGCGTTCCCGGACCGCTACGCGCTGCGTGAGCAGGAGGCGCGGGAGATCGCCGCACAGGCCGGCATCGACCTCACGCGCCCCGGTAACCCGTACGCCGGCCGAGCAGGCACGGTTCCGAGCGGCGGCATCGAAGGCGTCGCACAGGACGACGACTGCGGCAGCGGCGAGGGATTGATCTCCGGCAAGCCGGTCAACGGCGTGTGGCCGCCGGAGGAGCAGTCCGTCACGGACCCGACCGGCACCGGCGGCATGGTCACCCCGCGTACGGCGGCCTGGGTCGCCCAAGCCCGCCAGAACCTCGGCACCCTGAGCATGAGCTGCTGGGACGCACACGTCTGGAACCCGACCAGTGACCACCCCCGCGGCAAGGCCTGCGACCTCATGGTCGGCGCCGACGCCCGACGTTCGTCCCCGGCGCGCGCCCGCGGCGACGAGATAGCAAACTGGGCCGTGAAGACCGCCGGCCAGACCGGCGTGCGCTACGTCATCTGGTACGGCAAAATCTGGTCCGCCCGCCGAGGCACCTGGATCCCGTACAACGGTGGCGGCGTCTACAGCCCCACCGACGCCACCGGCGGCCACTACGACCACGTCCACGTGTCCGTGTACTGATAACGGATGACGACTGCCGCCAGATCGAACTGTCGTAGGAAGAGAGCATCCAGATGACAGGCCCTGGGAATCACGACGAACACAACGGTGCCTGGCCTCAGGGCTCCGGACCAGGTCCGGCGCAGCCGCCGAACCCGGCCATGCCGCCGGGCAGCGTGCCACCTCAGTGGGCACAGCTTCCGCCGGCCGGCGGAAGCCAGGGTGGACCGGCGGCGTCGCGGCCACGACCATCTGTCGTCCTCCCGGAAGCTTCTGCATGGACGGCCTTGCTGGCGGCTGTGCCGTGGTTCTTCTGGAGTCTTGTTCTTGTCACGTGGATCGCTGGCGCCATCGGCTTCGGCTGGGGATGGATCGTGGTGGCCATCTGGATTCTGTCTGGTGCCGTCAGCTTCCTGCCCGTGACAGAGGACCTGATGGCCAGGTATCTCTTCCGGCTGCGCAAACCGACTCTTGTCGAGCAACAACGGCTGGGACCGGCTTGGCACCAACTTTTGCAGCGTGCTGGTATCCGTGAGGGCCGTTTCTCTCTGTGGATTCAGGAATCGGATGACGTGAACGCGACGCCTACGCCAGGGCACATCGTTTCCACGACAAGATGGGCGCTCTACACGTTGCCGCCGGCGCATCTCGAGGCTGCCCTGGCGCATGAGCTCAGTCACCACCTGGGCGGGCGTGCCTGGCTCAGTATGCTCAGCTTCTGGTACTCGATCCCGGCGCGGTGTGGACTGATTGCGGCGCGAGGCGTCGCCCGATTGATCCGGCGCGTGCCGGCTGTCGGATGCCTCATCGTTGGATTCCTCGTCATGGCCTATGTCGGGCTCGCGCTCGCTGTCTTTGCCTTGGGCTATGGCCGCATCTGGCTCTTCCTGTACTTGACACCGTTCATCGCTCCTCCGTTCCTTGCATGGCTCAACCGCTGGCACGTCAAGCAGGCGGATCGAAGGGCCGCGCAGATGGGGTACGGCGAAACGCTGGTGCAGGTCCTGTACGGCTGGCAGATGCAGCATCAGCAGACTCTTGGCCGGGAGACGAGCCGCAAGGACCAAGTCATGAGCAACACGCCTGCTTTGACTGAACGCGTCAGCACTCTGGAGCAGGCCGGCATGCAGGCACCGCCGAGTTGAAGTTGAGTTCCTCGGACCCCGAGAGGCGGCAGCTCAGGCCGTGAACTTGACTTCGTGCGTTGCGCCTGGGGACGTGAAGGCCAAGAGGTTGTGGGCTTCGGCTTCCAGGGCGGTTCGGATGGGGCGGGTGAGGGGGATGATGGGCTGGATTTCCAGGGTGGCTTGGGTTTTGGTGGATTTGGTTTGTTTCCAGAGGGCGGTGGCTCGGCCGTTGTGGAGGGTGGAGCCTCGGGTGAGGACCTCTTGGAGGGTTAGGGCCTGGCGGGTGGGGGTGTCGATCCAGCGGGAGCGGTCGGCGTGGGAGAGGAGGAGGTTGTCGTACTCGGGGAGGAAGCGGGTGGGGACCTCGGTGTCTTCGTCGGGGAGGGTGATGTCGGGGAGGTCGTAGAGGGTGCGGCCGGACTCGGCGTCGGTGTAGGTGCGGAGGTCGAGGCGGTCGAAGACCTCGGACAGGCGGGTGAGGCCGGACCAGGTTTGGGCGTCAGCGACGGAGGCGGGTCCGTAGGCGGCGAGGTAGCGCCGTACCAGGTCGTCGACGGACGGGTCGGGGTCGACGGGGGAGCCTAGCCAGAGGTCGGCGGTGGACATCGCGGGGTTGCCGCCCTTGCCCCAGATGCCGCGGGGCGGGGTCTGGATGGTGGGGAGCAGGCAGCGTACGGCGTGGGCGAGCGCGGCCGGTTCGCGGTCGGGCCAGAGCGGCCCGAGGTGTTCGCGGAGTTGTACGGCGGTCGCGGGGCCTTCCGCCATGCGTTCGATGCCGGCCTTGAGTACGGCGTCGATGTCGAGACCCTCGAGCCGGTGCCGCCCGTACGTCATGTTCTGGAACACCTCGCGCTCGAGCCGCGGCTGCGTCACCGCGCGGAACGCGAGGAAGTCCCGGCTCGACATCAGGTGGATCGTTGCCCGCATCATCGAACCGCGGACGGCCTCGCGGCTCTCGAGCAGCCCGGCGAGCTCGGCGGGCTGGAAGTTGTTCAGGCGGGTCCAGAGTCCGACGTACGGCGCGAGCGGCGACTGGGCCTGCATGCCGACGAGGTGTTCGATTGCCTCGAGTGCGGTGGCGTCGTGGCGCTCGATCAGCCACTGGCGGTGCAGGGTGGCGCGGTTCTGGGCTTGCAGGCTCAACTTCGACATGGCTGATCCTCTCCTGGTTTACGGATCAAACGCTAGGAGGGGAAGCGGTCAGGATCGGTCCTCTACTCGGTGCGGGCGCCGAGGCCGGCGAGGAAGCTCGTGAGTAGTTGTTGCCCTTGCGGCCAGGAGCCGAGGTTGCTGTCGGAGTTGAGGTGGCCGTGGCTGCCGGTGACGATCAGCGGGACTCCCCAGGCGGTGGCGAGGCGGGCGGCGGCGTCGACGGTGCAGTACGGGTCGTTGTCGCTGGCAATCAGCACTGCTGGGACGGGGAGGGGGCTGGGGGTGAGGTCGGTGAAGGTCGGAAGCAGGTCGGCGGGGAAGGTGGGCGCCGTCGGGTCGGGCGGTGCGACCAGGAAGACGCCGCGTACGGCGGACTGGTGAGAGCGCACCGTGGACGGTGGGGAGCCGTCGGCGGGCGACGAGAGGTGGGCGGAGGGCCTCACCCTGGTCGGCCCGTCCGGCTGCGGCAGGAGCGGATTAGTGGCGGCGACAGGGGAGAGCTCGGTCTCCTCGGTGAGGTAGTGGGCGGCGGCGTGGCAGCCGAGGCTGTGGGCGATCAGGACGGTTGGTTCTGGGGTCAAGGCGTCGGTGATGGCTTTGGTCCAGTCGGGGAGGTCTGGAGTGGTCCAGGAGGCCGGGGCGATGCGGGTCGCGCCGGGGAGCCACGTGGATTCCCAGACGGACTGCCAGTGGTTGTGGTCTGAGCCGTTGAGGCCGGGGACGATGATGAATCGCATGGGTGGCTCCTGAGTGCTTTGGTGAGCTGTCAGGATGGGCGAGGTCATCGGGGTCGGGCCAGACGAGCTGATGAAGTGAAGGCGGATGGGCGAATCGACGAGTAGTTCATTGGATGACATCGACCGGAGATCCTGGCGATTCTGCAGGAGAACGGGCGGCTGAGCGGTGCGGACATCGGCCGGAAGGTGAACCTGTCCCAGCCCGCGGTGTCGGCGCGGATCCAGCGGCTCGAGCGGTCCGGGGTGATCACCGGCTACCGGGCCGTCGTTGATCCTGCGCGGGTCGGTCTCAACATCCATGCCGTCGTACGGGTCCGTACGTCGCACGCGCGGATTCCCGATGCGCTCGAGTTGTTCGCCACGCTTGACGAGGTGACCGCGACGTACAGGTTGACCGGTGAGGACTGCTTCCTGCTCGACGTGCACACGCCGGACGCCGGCCGGCTCGAGCAGGTGGTTGACGCGATCGGGCGGCTCGGGCCGGTGACTACCTCGCTGGTACTGCGCGAGTACCCCGTCAAACCGCTCGCGTCCGGCTGAAGGAAGCGATCCGGTCGGCGTAGGCCGAGCGGGCGGCGTCGTCGACGGTCAGGCCGCGGTCGTCGCCGGCGACGCGGCGGCCCCAGGCCGTGAGTGGTGATGGGAGTAGGCCGTCCAGGACCTTCCAGCCGCCGAGCCAGCGCGGGACCGTCAGTTCTGCCTGTCGGGTTCGGCAGGTGCGCAGTACGGCGGCCGCGACGTCCTCCGGGTCGACAGTCGGCAACAGACCGCCGAGGCGGACGCCGGAGGAGAGCGAGGTGCGTACGGCGCTGGGCAGTACGGCGCTCGCGGTGACGCCGGTGCCGTGGAGCTCGCGGCGTACGGCCGCGGTCAGGCCGACGGCGGCGTACTTCGACGCGTTGTAGACCGCCATCCCGGGGAACGGGATCTTGCCGGCCATTGAGGCGATGTTGACCACGTGACCGTTGCCGCGGGCAATCATGCCGGGGAGCACCAGGCGCATGCCGTGGATGAGTCCCCAGACGTTGACGTCGAGGGTGGTCCGGCTCAGCTCGTCGGGCTCGTCGAGGAACCGCCCGAGCGGCATCACGCCGGCGTTGTTCACCAGGATGTCGATCCGCCCACTGTCGGCAATCACATTGTCAACAAAAGACACGAACGAGTCGCGGGACGTGACGTCGAGAAACCACGGCCCGTAGATCCGCCCGGCGACTGCAGCCGGGCCAGCGCTGGCGGGCGAGGCGCCGGCGTAAGGCGGGCCGGCGGTCGGATGGGTGTGGTCGGGGGAGGCGCTGGCATGAGGCGGGTTGGCGGTCGGGCGGGTGTGGTCGGGGGAGGCGCTGGCGTGAGGCGGGCCGGCGGTGGGTCCGGTGCTGCCGGGCGAGGCGCTGGCGTGAGGCGGGCCGGCCGTCGGGTGGGTGTGGTCGGGGGAGGGTACGCCGGGACGTGGGGCAGTGGGGTCGGTCGGCGAGGTGTCGGGGTGCGGGTAGCGGCCGGGGGTGTCGGGGTTCGGGTAGAGGCCGCGGGTGTCGGGGTGACGGGAGACGCCCGGGGTGGCGGGAGGTGGGGTGGGGGCGTCGAGGTCGCCGGTGTAGACGGTGGCGCCGGCTGTGGCGAAGGCTTGGGCGGTGGCTCGGCCTATGCCTCGGGTGGCGCCGGTGACTACCACCACGGCGTTGGTGAGGGGGAGGGGTTTCATCGGACCAGCTCCAAGGGGGCGGTGATCGTGTAGGCGGTGGGGTCGAAGTGGGCGACTTGGGTGCGTAGGCGGGCGCTGGACCAGGGCCAGCTGAAGCTGTTGCGGCCGTTCACGTCGTGGTAGTAGCTGGCGCAGCCGCCGGTCTCGTAGACGGTGCCGGCCAGGGCCGACTGGACCTTCGCAACAAAAGACGCCTGGACCTCAGGGCGTACGTCGAGGCTCGACCAGCCGCGATCCAGCAACGACGAGACCGCGCCGAGCACGTGGTCGAGTTGCGCCTCCAGGATCATGAAGGCCGACGTGTGCCCGGTGCCGAGATTGGGCCCGAGCAGGTTGAAGAAGTTCGGGAACCCGGCCACCGCGGTGCCGAGGTAGGCCTGCGGACTGCCCTGCCAGTGATCGGCGAGACTGCGGCCGGATGCGTCGAAGACGGTGGTTGCCACCGGCAAGTCCAGGATCCGGAATCCGGTGCCGAGCACAACCACATCCGCCTCGACCCGAGTCCCGTCCGCCCCGATCACCTGCCGTCCGTCAAACCCCGCCACAGCGGTGGGATGCACCGAAACGTTGTCCTGGGCAAGCGCCGGGTAGTACGTGTTCGACATCAGCAATCGCTTGCAGCCAAGGGTGTACGACGGAGTGAGCGCCGCCCGCAACGAGGCCGACGGCACCGAACGACGCAGGTGCAGCAACCCCACCTGCTGCACCGCCCGCATGATCCACGGATGCCGGAACCCGAGCCCCAAGACCTCCATCCCGACGTACTCGGCCCGCCGCAACAACCGCTGCAACACCGGGAACCGCCGAAACGCCCACCGCTCCACCCCTGGCACCCGGTGATCCGGCTTGGGCAACACCCACTGCGCCGTCCGCTGAAACAGGTGCAACGACGACACCAACGGCTGGACCGCCGGCACGAACTGCACCGCCGACGCACCACTGCCCACCACGGCCACCCGAAGACCGGTCAGGTCAAGCGAGTGGTCCCACCGCGACGAGTGAAAGACCGGCCCGTCGAACGTCCCCGGGATCGACGGGATCAACG
The DNA here is from genome assembly GCF_053592935.1 of Kribbella sp. NPDC002412. NCBI lineage: Bacteria > Bacillati > Actinomycetota > Actinomycetes > Propionibacteriales > Kribbellaceae > Kribbella > Kribbella sp. NPDC002412. Next base: position 88,100 of record NZ_JBSFBL010000027.1, on the reverse strand, counting down.
GCTGATGCCAGGGCCCGGTCGCCGTGATCAAGACCCGTGCCTCCAAAGGCCCGTCACTGGTCTCGAGCAACCACCGCTCAGCCGACGCATCCCAGTGCGCCCGCAGCATCTCCACCCCGAAGCGAAGATGAGGAACAACGCCGTACCGAGCAGCCGTGTCGGAGAGATACGCCTGGATCTCAGACTGCCCGGCAAACGCCCGAGACCACGAAGGGTTCGGCGCAAACGAGTACGAGTACAGCGCCGACGGCACATCGCACGCACACCCCGGATAGGTGTTGTCCCGCCATGTCCCACCCAGCGACGACGACTTCTCCAGTACGTCGAAGTCCGTGATCCCCGCCTGCTTCAACCGGATCGCCGCGCCGAGCCCGGAAGCCCCAGCACCAACCACAACGACGTCCATGGACGACCACCTCCAGAAACCGACGGTATCCGAATACCCAGGGAATGCCAATACCGCAGGCACTAGAGTCGGACCATGCCGAGGATGACGCGGGCGGAGAGCCAGGCGCGGACCCGCGAGACGCTGGTCGCGACCGCGACCGAGCTGTTCCTGCGGGACGGGTACGGCGCCACGTCGCTGGAGAAGGTCGCGGACGAGGCCGGCTACTCCAAGGGTGCGGTCTACTCGAACTTCCGGAACAAGGACGAGCTCTGCCTGGCCGTGGTCGACGCGATCCGCACCGACCAGGCGCACCGGATGGCCCAGGCACTGGAAGGCGCCGCCACGCTCGAGGCGATGCTGGAGTCGTTCCAGCGCTGGGCCGAGGCCACCATCGGCGACCAGGCCTGGACCGTCTTCGAGGTCGAGTTCGCCACTCGGGCCCGCCAGGACGACGTCGTACGGCGGGAGCTCGCCCAGCGGAACGCGCAGATCCGGGACGCGGTGACCGTCCTCCTCGAGGAGCACGCGAAGGAGTTCGGCATCACGTTGCCGATGCCGGCGGCCGACTGCGCCACCGCGTTGCTCAGCCTCGGCGTCGGCCTGGGCGTGCAGCGCGCGATCGACCCCGACGTCGGCGTCTCGGTGCTTCCCAACGTGATCCGCCTGCTCGCGGGTGGCTGATTTCCCTTGCGCGCGCGGACCGGCGTGACTTTCTGCTTCCCACCGGGCACTGGCGCGAACTAGGGTCGACGGATCGTAGTTGTTGGGTTACGCAACTCGTCTACCTAGGAGGGGAACACATGGCGAAACGCGTGATCGCGGTCGTCACCGCCGGTCTGGCCACCGTGTCGATGGGGATGTCGTTCACCAGCGCCGCGGGGGCGGCGCCGGACAGATCCGCGGCTGATCCGTCCGGCCTGAAGCTGATCAAGACCAAGACCTCGTTGCTCGGCAAGCACTACTGGTACCAGCAGACGTTCAAGGGCCTGCCGGTCATCAACGGGTATTACGCCAAGCATGTGACCACATCCGGCGGTGTCCAGATCGCCGACGGGCGCGACGCCGTACCGGCGAACCTGGACGTGACCGCCAAGGTGCCGTCGGCAACAGCGACCAAGTCGGCCAACGCGGCGGTCAGCGCCCGCGCCGCCCGGGCCCGGATCGCCGGGCCGGAGAAGGACGTCACGCCGGCGCCGACCGCGACCGACGGCGCCGCGCAGCTCGCCGTCCTCGGCGGCCCCGACGCGCGACTCGTCTGGAACGTCACCAGCCGGTCGGCCCAGGGCGTCACCCGCTCTCTCGTCGACGCCAAGTCCGGTGACGTGGTCGAGTCGAAGGTGATCAGCGACCACGCCGACGGCCGCGGCATCGTGTTCGACCCGAACCCGGTGGTCAGCGAGCGGAACGAGAAGCTGACCGACCAGGACGACGCGAACACCGACGAGCTGTTCCCCGCCCACAAGAGCGTGATCCTGCGCAACCTGGCCGGCACCGGCAAGCTCGAGGGCACCTACGTCAACATCGTCAAGGCGAAGGGCGGGCTGGCCGAGAGCACGGACAACCGGTTCCTGTACTACCGCGACGACGACCGGTTCGAGCAGGTGATGGCGTACTACCAGGTCAACCAGACCCAGGAGTACATCCACAGCCTGGGCTTCACCGAGGTGAACAACGAGTCGCAGGACTTCGAGATCAACACCTACAACGGCGACAACTCGTTCTACGACCCGTCGAAGGACGTCATCACGATGGGCGAGGGCGGCGTCGACGACGGCGAGGACGCCGAGGTGATCTGGCACGAGTACGGCCACGCGATCCAGGACGACGTCGTTCCCGGGTACGGCGAGTCGCTGCAGGCCGGCGCGATCGGCGAGGGCTTCGGCGACTACTGGGCCGTCACGATGTCGGTGCCGGTGAGCCGGAACTTCGACCTGCCGTGCGTGATGGACTGGGACGCCACGTCGTACACGACCACCGAGCCGCACTGCCTGCGCCGTACCGACACCGGCAAGACCACCGACGACATCGTCGGCCAGGTGCACGACGACGGTGAGATCTGGTCGAACGCGCTGTGGGACATCCACAAGGCGCTCGGCCGGACCAAGGCCAACAAGGTGATCCTCGAGGGCACGTTCTTCTACGCGCCGGACACCTCGTTCGCCGACGCCGCCCGGGTCACCGTCCAGGCCGCCCGGCTGCTCTACGGCAAGGCCACGGCCGCGAAGGTGACCGAAGCCTTCCAGGCCCGCAAGATCCTCTGACAATTCAGGTCGTGCGCCCACGGATACTGTGGGCGCATGACCTGGAGTACGGCGGACATCCCCGACCTGACCGGACGGCGCGCGCTCGTCACCGGCGCCACCAGCGGACTCGGCTACGAGACGGCGCTCGAGTTGCTCCGGCACGGCGCCGAGGTGCTGATCGCGGCCCGCAACCCGGAGAAGGCGGCGCGAAGCGCCAGCGACCTCGAGCAGGCATCCGGCCGGGAGCCGATCGTCGTCGAGCTCGATCTGGCCGATCTGACGAGTGTCGAGAAGGCGGCCGACCAGGTCACGAAGACCTACGACAGGCTCGATCTGCTGGTCAACAACGCCGGCGTGATGGCGACGCCGTACCGGCAGACCGCGGACGGGTTCGAGCTGCAGCTCGGCACCAACCATCTCGGTCACTTCGCCCTCACCGGGCGGCTGCTGCCGTTGTTGCTCAAGGCACCTTCCAGCCGGGTGGTGACCGTCAGTTCGATGATGCACCGGACGGCGCGAACCATCCGCGAGTCCGACCTCCGGCGGCCCGAGCGGGGGTACTCGAAGTGGGTCGCGTACGGGAAGTCCAAGCTCGCCAACCTGCTGTTCATGCTCGAGCTCGACCGGCGGGCGCGGGCGGCCGGGACCAACCTGCTCAGCGCCGGTGCGCACCCCGGCTACGCCTCGACGCATCTCCAGACGCACGGACCGGAGCTGGCCGGGCGGTCCCTCGAGGCCAGGGTGTGGACCGGCATCAACAAGCTGGTCGCGCAGTCGGCGGCCGCCGGCGCCTGGCCGAGTCTCTACGCCGCCACCAACCCGGATCTGCGGCCGGGCTCCTATGTCGGGCCCGGCTTCTTCGAGTACCGCGGTAAGCCGGCGATCGTGCTGCCGACCCGGACCGCGCAGGACCCGGCGCTGGCCGAGCGGCTGTGGACCTGGTCGGTCGAGGCGACCGGGGTGGATCCGGTACTCACCGTGCCGAGGTAGTGACACAGCGGCAGATTTGTGGCTACTCTCCGGTAATCCCGAGCCGGAGGTCGTCCTCGTGCGCAGAATCGCAGCCGCTCTGGCGGTCGTCCTTGCCCTGACAACGGCCCTGACCACGGCCCTGACAACTGCCCTGGTCTCGATCGGCCCGGCCGTCGGCGCCGAGGCGGATCAGGCCGGGTTCAGCACGTCGTACCAGCGCATCCCGGGCGCGGGCGGGATCGAGATCGGCGCGGTCGTGCTCACGCCGACCGGGCAGGGGGCCGGCCCGTTCCCGCTGGTCGTGATGCCGTCCAGCTGGGGCGTCCCGAACGTTGAGTACGTCGGCCAGGGCGCAAAGCTGGCCAAGTCCGGGTTCCAGGTCATCTCGTACTCGAGTCGCGGCTTCTGGGACACCGGCGGCGGGATCGACATCGCCGGTCCGCCGACCGTCGCCGACGTCAGCGAGGTGATCGATTGGGCCGACGAGCACACGCCGGCCGACACGAGCCGGGTCGCGGCGGTCGGGATCTCGTACGGCGCCGGCACGTCATTGCTCGCGAGTGCGCAGGACCCACGGATCAAGGCGGTCGGCGCGATGAGCGGCTGGGCGGACCTGATCGCCTCGCTCGATCCCAACGAGACCGTCGCGCTCCAGTCCGTCGCCGGTCTGCTTGCCCTGGGCAACGTCACCGGCCGGCCGGGCCCGGAGATGGCGTCGCTGCAGGCGAAGTTCGTCAGCGGGAACTTCGACGGCGCGATCGCCGAGGCGAAGCAGTTGGCCCCCGTCCGGTCCGCGGCGACCGTGGTCGACCGGATCAACGCCAACCGTCCGGCCGTGTTGCTGGCCAACGCGTTCGAGGACTCGATCTTCCCGCCGACGCAGTACACCGACTTCTTCACCCGGTTGACCGGGCCGAAGCGGTTGCTCCTCGCCCACGGCGACCACGCGACGCCCGAGGCGTCGGGTGCGATCGGCCTGCCGAACGAAACCTGGGACGAGCTCGCCGCCTGGCTGCACCACTACCTGACGGGCGCGGACAACGGCGCCGACGACGAGGCTCCGGTCCAGCTGATGTCGCAGCGCGGAGTCTGGCGGGGCTACTCGAGTTGGGCGGCCGTCGGGCAGTCGCGTACGTCGTACCTCACCAAGCCGATCGGGTTGTCGCGGACCGGGGTGCTGCAGGCGCAGGCGTCGACGGGATGGAACAACGGGATCGGCACGGGTGTGCCGACGATCGCCGACAGCGGTGTGGCGCTCGTTTCCGGCGCTCTGCAAGGGTTGCTGTCGATTCCGACCGGAGTCGTGACGCCGTTGGTGGACCGGTCGTTCGCGGGCGTCTGGTCCGGCCCGGTCTACACCAGTGGCGCCGTCATCAACGGTGCGCCGAAGCTGCATCTGACCGTGCAGCCGTCCGGTCCGGACACCTCGCTGTTCGCCTATCTGTACGACGTTGACGCGCTCGGCGTCGGCTCGTTGATCGCGCACAAGCCGATCACGTTGCGCGGGGCGACACCCGGCAAGGCGGTGCCGCTCGACATCCGGCTGGAAGCGACCAGCTGGGAGGTGCCGGCCGGTCATCACCTGGTACTGGTGGTCGACACGGTCGATCCTCGTTACCTCGGTCGCAGTGTGATCGGCAAGACCGTCACCTTCAGCTCCCCGGCCGGCGACCCGTCCTCGATCACCATCCCGGTGGCGTCATGACCCTCACCCGCGCAAGCACATCAAGGTCGAGCCGGACCGCTGGTACTACTGGGCCGACAAGCTCGGGCTGATGGTGTGGCAGGACATGCCGTCGTCGAAGACGGACGCGATGCCCGAACCCTGGCGGACGCAGTTCAAGGCGGAGCTCCACGAGCTGATCGAGGAACACAAGAGCTTCACCTCCATCACCGTCTGGGTGCCGTTCAACGAAGGCTGGGGTGAGTGGGAGCAGGCCGAGACCGGGCGGATCGCCGACTCGGTCAAGGCGCAGGACCCGTCCCGCCTGGTCAACGCGCACAGCGGCGTCAACTGCTGCAACTCCAAGGGCGACTCGGGCCGCGGCGACCTGATCGACCACCACGCCTACCTCGGCCCGGCCACGCCTTCGCCGGCCGGTGAGCGCGGCGCCGTGGACGGCGAGCACGGTGGCTTCGGTCTGAAGGTCGCCGACCACATGTGGTTCGGCGACGGCTTCGCCTACGAGATGACACCGGACTCTGCCACCCTTACCCGCCGGTATGTCGAGAACCAGCGCGACGCGTCCTGCGATCGGCGAACACCTGTGGCATCGGCGGCTCGGTCTACACCCAGATCACCGACGTCGAAGGCGAGCTGAACGGCTTCTTCACCTACGACCGGCAGGTCCCGAAGATGGACTTCGCCCAGGTGCGGGCCGTCAACCAGGCCATCATCACTGGCGCCGACGGCACTGGGACCGGCGGCCCGAACCCGGGCCCGGGCACCCCAGGACCCGACGGCATCCACTTCTACCCACTCGACGGAACCACCGAAGATGCCGTCGGCAACAACGACGCAACTCTGGTGGGTGGAGCAATCTTTGCCCCCGGCAAGAATGGCGAAGGCGTTGCGCTGCACGGATCCGGCCAGTACGTCGACACCGGCGCCGCGCTGCTCGACACCAACGGCAACTACTCGGCCGCCGCGTGGGTGAAACTGAACAAGGCCGACGGCGCGTTCCAGACCGTGGTCAGCCAGGACGGCACACGCGACAGCGCCTTCTTCCTGCAGTACTCCGGCCAGGACCAGCGGTTCGCGATGAGCTTCCCGGGGGTGCGCGCACTCTCCCCGACGAAGCCGAACCCGGATCAGTGGTACCACCTGACCGGCGTACGGGATGTGGTGAAGGGTGAGCTGAAGCTCTACCTGGCCGGCCGGCTCGTGGCCACGAAGTCCGCGTGCAGCCTGGACGCGACGTCGACCGGGAACACGGTGATCGGGCGGGCCAAGTTCGGCGGCAACCAGGTCGACCACCTGGACGGGACCGTCGACCAGGTCCACGTCTACGACCGCGCGCTGACCGATGCGGAGGTGCGAACCCTCTACGAGTCCGGTCGCTGACCCAACGCGAGGGTTCGGGATGCGAGTTCGGTCCCCAACCCCGATCCTGGTAGGGACTTGCCGGCCCAGGGGAGGTGACAGTGCGATGGCTGCTCCCAGTCACGCTCTCACGCCCCTTGCGGCGAGCAAGTTCCGGCCACCCCGGTTCGGGCTCGGTGGTTCGCGACTCGGCGAGCCACTGGGCCCGGACGGGGACGCGAAGGCGGTCGCCACCGTCGACGCGGCGTACCAGGCCGGTATTCGGTTCTTCGACACCTCACCGGCGTACGGCGTCGCCGAGCAACGACTCGGTACGGCGCTGCAGCGGCGGCCTCGTGGTCAGTTTCTGGTGTCGACGAAGGTGGTCGGCGACGCGCGAGAGTCGGTGAAGGCGAGCATGGAGCGGCTCGGGCTCGCCGTCGACCTGGTGTTCATCCAGGATCCGGCTGCGGTCGAGACGACGTACCCGGAGCTGGACGAACTGCGGCGCGACGGTGTGATCAAGGCGATCGGTGTCGCGTCGGGCGACTGGCGACTGCTCGACGAGATCGTTCGCGACGTCGAGCTGGATGCGGTTCTGCTGGCCGGGCAGTACTCGCTGCTCGACCAGTCCGCGCGGCCGCTGCTCGATCGTTGCCTGGCGCGCCGGGTGTCGGTGATCGTGTCCGGCATCCTCACGCCGCAGGTCCTGCAGACCGAGCAGTCGAGTGACCCGGCAACGATCCGCGCGCGCCGGATCTCCGCGGTCTGCGAGCGGTACGGCGTCTCGCTGCCACAGGCCGCACTCGCCTTTCCCACCAGGCATTCCGCGGTCACGTCGGTGCTCATCGCGGCAGCCAGCGCGGCCGAGATCCGAGCCGACGCGGCGCTTGTCCGGCAGCCGGTGCCCGTCAATCTGTGGCGCGATCCGGACTTGGCGCGATTGGTATCCTGAAAGGGAGGAGCCGCGATCTGCGGCTCCCCGGACGAGTGGCGTCGTACCCGGTCCACGACAAGACGGCGCCCACCCCCAGGAGGGGGTACTCCGATGCATGCCATTGACATCGTCGAGATCGCCGGTGCGCTCACCATCCTGACCGCCTTCGCGGCCGCCCAGGCCGGATGGTTGCGGCAGCGCACCACGTCGTACCAGCTGCTGAACCTGGTGGGTTCGGCTGTCCTCGCGGTGATCGCCGCGGTCGAGTCGTCCTGGGGCTTCCTGCTGCTGGAAGGCACCTGGGCCGTGATCAGCCTGATCGGCCTGCTCAGCCTGACCCGCGCGCGGGAGTCGACGAGCTAGAACTTGTCGCCTGGATCGCCGGTGCCGGGGCTGCCGCTCGTGCTGGGCAGCGTCGTCGGGATGCCGCTGGTCGGGCTCCCCGGTGTCGGGCTGGGACCGGTGGTCGGCGTCGGCCCGGTGGTCGGCGCCGGCGGCGGCGTGGTCGGGGTGACCGTGACCGTCGAGGTGTTGGTCGGGGTCGGGATGACCGGCTCCGGCTCGAGCGGCTCCGCGTTCCGGAACAGCAGCCAGGCCAGCAGCACGGCCAGCGCCATCACGACCGCCATCGCGACCAGGGACAGGATGAGCGCCCACCGCGACGCCGCCCGCAGCGCGCTCGGCCACGGCAACGGCCAGATCCGGAACAGGCCCGGACGCCGTCGGCCCTCCCAGTAGTGCAGGAAGTCGGGGCCCCGGAACCGCCCGATGTGCGGAATCCGGTCCATCAGTACGGCGGACAGCACGTCCTCACCGCGTCGCTCGGCGATCAGCCGCTCGTCCGAGGCCGCGCTGGACCCGTCGTCGGCCCGGATCGGCCCGATCGCCACCCACAGCGCCAGGTCGTCGTCGTCACCGTCGTTGTGCGCCAGGACGGCCTCGTCCGGCAGGTCGTCGACCGCGGTGACGAACCGGTCCCGGGCCGCGGCGTCGTCGGCCGAACCCTCGGTCATCATCGCCACGACCGCGTCCACGCCGGTCTCGTCGCTGGCGGCGTACAGGTAACCGGCTGCGTTGGCGCCGAGCCGTCCGCGCAGCCAGAACGCGCCCACCCGGGGCGGGTCCTCCGGCAGCAGCGGCAGCGCGTCCGGAATCGCCCGGGCAGGTGCCTGCTCCGGCGCATCCGCCGGCCGCACCTCGGTGGGGGATTCGGTCGCAGTCATCACCCCCAATCCCACCACATCCCCGGTAGCACTGTCGCCACACCCGGATTCCGGACGGGCATCCCACGAGCCGCCGTAGTCACCGGGCGTGACGACAGGCCGCTCGGTGCGTGCGGACTTGAGTGGGCGGGGAGGATAGGGATGGACCTGGTGGGCCGTGCGCCCGGGGGACCCGGGGATCTGATGGAATGGCCGGTGTTGTGAGTGCGCCGGGAGACGGCGCGGCGTTGACAAGGTCCGAGGCGGACCCCGGAAGGACAGGCATGACCGAAACCACTGTGCCGGCTGGATCGGTGGCCCAGCAGTCCCGGCTGATCGGCGAGGCGATCAGCGAGGTCAAGCGGGTGATCGTCGGCCAGGAGCACATGGTGGAGACGCTGATGGTCTCACTGCTCGCGAAGGGTCACTGCCTGCTCGAGGGTGTCCCCGGCGTCGCCAAGACGCTCGCGGTGCGGACCTTCGCCTCGGTGGTCGGCGGCACCTTCGCCCGGATCCAGTTCACCCCCGACCTGGTCCCCTCCGACATCGTCGGCACCCGGATCTACCGGCAGACCCGGGAGACGTTCGACATCGAGCTCGGCCCGACCTTCGTGAACTTCGTCCTCGCCGACGAGGTGAACCGGGCCCCGGCCAAGGTGCAGTCGGCGATGCTGGAGCTGATGGCCGAGCGGCAGGTGTCGATCGGCGGCCAGACCTTCCCGATGCCGAAGCCGTTCATCGTGATCGCCACCCAGAACCCGATCGAGTCCGAGGGCGTCTACCCGCTGCCGGAGGCGCAGCGGGACCGGTTCCTGGTGAAGATCGACGTGCCGCACCCGCGCGGGCACGAGGAGTTCGAGATCCTGCGCCGGATGAGCGTGGACCCGCCGGAGCCGCGGCAGGTGCTGAAGCCGGAGACGATCCTCGAGCTGCAGCGGTCGGCCGAGCAGGTCTTCGTCCACAACCTGGTCGCTGAGTACGCGGTCCGCCTGGTGATGGCGACCCGGACGCCGTCCGACTTCCACCTGCCCGACCTGGAGCCGATCATCGAGCTCGGCGTCAGCCCGCGCGCCACCCTCGGCCTGATCTCGGCCGGCCGGGCGCTGGCGCTGATCCACGGCCGCGACTACCTGCTGCCGAGCGACATCCAGACCGTCGCGCTGGACGTGATGGGTCACCGGCTCGGCCTGACCTTCGACGCGGTGGCCGACAACATCGACCCGCGCGCCGTGATCGAGCGGATCCTCGCCACCGTCCCGCCGCCCCAGCCGGTCTGGCGCGACGGCACCGACGGCTCCGGCCGTCCGGAGTTTGTGTAGTGCCCAACCGACCAGACCCGCGGGCTGCGATGACGATCTCGCAGCTCGCTCCCGAGCGCGCACTGCGGCGGCTCGAGCTGACCGTCGTACGGCGCCTGGAGGGGTACCTGCACGGTGAGCACCTCGGCCTGCTGCCCGGTCCCGGCACCGAGCTGGCCGAAGCCCGCGAGTACCAGGTCGGCGACGACGTACGGCGGATGGACTGGGCGGTGACCGCGCGTACGACGGTGCCGCACGTGCGGGACCTGATCGCGGACCGTGAGCTGGAGACGTGGGCCCTGGTCGACCTGTCGGCCTCGATGGACTTCGGTACGTCGCAGCTCGAGAAGCGGGAGCTGGCAGTCGCAGCTGTGGCGACGGTCGGGTTCCTCACCCATCGGCTGGGCGACCGGTTCGGCGGGCTGATGCTGCGTGACTCGGCGCTGCGGCGTTGGCCGGCGCGGTCCGGGCGGCTGGCGCTGTACGGGCTGCTCCGGGCGCTGCTGGCCGAGCAGGTGAACGGCGATCAGGAGGCGCACCGCAGCGACCTGGCGGCGGCGCTGGAGTCGATGGCCCGCACGCAGCGCAAGCGTGGGCTCCGGGTGATCGTGTCCGACTTCCTGACCCCGGAGGACAGCGAGATCGACCCCCGCATGGAGCCGTCCTGGGAGCGGGCGATGCGCAAGCTGACCGCGCAGCACCAGGTGCTCGCGGTCGAGATCGTGGACCCGCGCGAGCTGGAGATGCCGAACATCGGCGTCGTGCTGGTCGGCGACCCCGAGACCGGTGCGGTGCGCGAGATCGACACCCGGCGGCGCAAGGTGCGGGAGGCGTTCGCGACCGCGGCCCTGGCGCAACGGGAACGAACCAGGACCGCTTTGCGTAGGGTAGGTGCGGGGCACCTCGTCCTCAGGACCGACCGGGACTGGGTCGCCGACACGGTGCGGTTCGTGCTGGCCTACCGGCGGGTCGCGCCCCGCCTGCACCAACCGCCGAAGGGAGTGGCTCGCTGATGGAGTTCCTGTCTCCCGGGCGGCTGTGGTTCCTGCTGATCATCCCGGTCGTGGTCGCGGGCTACATCTTCCTGCAGCACCGCCGGGCGCAGTACGCGCTGCGGTTCACCAACATCGCGCTGCTCGACCGGGTCGCGCCGCGGCGCCCGCAGTGGCGGCGGCACCTGGCCGTCGTACTGGCGCTGCTGGCGGCGTTCTCGTGCATCGTGGCGTTCGCGCAGCCCAAGGACGAGGTGAAGGTGCCGCGCGAGCGGGCCACCATCGTGGTCGCGATCGACGTGTCACTGTCGATGATGGCCACCGACATCGAGCCGAACCGGCTGGAGGCGGCGAAGAAGTCGGCGAAGAACTTCATCAACCAGCTGCCGGGCAAGTTCAACGTGGCCCTGGTCAACTTCGCCGGTACGGCGTCGATCATCGTGCCGCCGACCACCGACCGGGCCACGGTACTGCGCTCGGTGGACGGGCTGGAGCTGGCCGAGTCGACCGCCACCGGTGAGGGCATCTTCACCTCGCTGCAGGCGCTCACCCAGGTCCCACCGGACCCGGACCACCCGAACGACCCGGCCCCGGCGCGCATCGTGCTGCTCTCGGACGGCAAGCGGACGGTCGGCCGGACCGCCCAGGAGGGCGCGCAGGCCGCGAAGGCGAGGAACACGCCGGTCTACACGATCTGCTTCGGCACCGACTCCGGCTTCATCGAGATGGACGGCATCCGGCAGCGGGTGCCACCGGACCGCGCCGAGCTGCGCAGCGTCGCCGAGATCAGCGGCGGCGAGGCGTACACGGCGGAGTCGGCCGGCGAGCTCGAGGACGTCTACAAGGACATCGGCTCCTCGGTCGGTTACGACGAGGTGGACAAGGAAGTCACCGCCCGCTTCGCCGGCATCGCGATGCTCTTCACCCTGGCCGCCGCCGGCGCCTGCATCGCCCTGGCCTCCCGCTTCCCGTGACCTTCTGAACCTGAGAACGCCCGCGCGACTCGTCGCGCGGGCGTTTTGCGTTTCAGGCCTGGTTGTCGGCGGTGAGCCAGGTACGGCGACGGGGCCCGGGTTCAGCGAGTGCGCCCGGAAGCGGTGGTGCTGGTTGTGGCTGGACCGCTCGCCGTAGCCGGTGACGTAGCACGTGCCGACCGCGTTCCGGCCGAGCAGGTAGTCGAGTGACTCCAGGGCCGCCGAGCGGTTGGCTGATCGCGCGCGTCCACGTAGGACGCACGAAGGGCGCGAACCCTGAGGTTCGCGCCCTCCACGTGGTGCGGCCGCTGTTTGCGACAACCGGGGGTGTCCCGACACCCGGTGGCCCAGCGGCCACGGCCCCTCCCACCCTGGTGAGATGTCTGATGCTCAGTCTTGGCGAAAAGTTCGAGGAAGTCCTTACCTTTCACGGCTTTCTTCTGAAGTTCTCAGGTTCCGCTCAGCCATGAGAGCTCAGACGACCTGGTGCAGCCAGCGCACCGGCGCGCCGTCGCCGGCGTAGCGGAACGGCTCGAGCTCGTCGTCCCACGGCCGGCCCAGCAAACGTTCGACCTCCTCGGCCAGGTCCGCCTCGCCGGTGGCCGCCTTCAGCATCGCTGCCTTCAGCCGCTCCTCCGGCACCATGATGTCGCCGTGCACCCCGGTGGTCGCGTGGAAGACGCCGAGCGTGGGCGTGAACGAGTACCGCTCACCCTCGACACCGTTGCTCGGCTCCTCGGTCACCTCGAACCGGAGCTTCTGCCACCCGCGCAGCGCGGACGCCAGCTTCGCCGCGGTCCCGGCCTCGGCCTGCCAGGACAGCTCGGCCCGGTAGGTGCCCTGAGCCGCGGGCTGGGGCGTCCAGTCCAGTTTCACGGGCACGCCAAGTACGCCGCCCGCGGCCCACTCGACATGCGGGCACAACGCTGACGGCACCGTGTGGACGTAAAGAACGCCACGAGTCGTCGCCACCGGGACCTCCTGTGCTCGAGGGGCGCCTTCCCCAGCGTTCTCGAACACCCGCTCGTCGATCCCGGCGGACTACTCGTACATCTTGCACCACGGCCCCCACCAACACCAGTAACCTCGCCGTGTCAACCACATCACTGTCGTGTCGCGGCCCGGATCCGGCCACCGGACACGTCAGAGCGGGATGTTGCCGTGCCGGCCGCGGACCCGGCCGGCTGCCTCGGCGTCGAGGATGGCGGCGGCCAGCGCGGAGCGGGTCTTGGCGGGGTCGACGACCTCGTCGACGACGCCGATCTCGCGGGCGCGTTCGATGCCACCGGCAATTTTCTCGTGCTCGGCGGCCAGCTCGGCCTCGACCTGGGGCCGGAGCTCGGGTTCGACCTCGGCGAGCTTGCGCCGGTGCAGCACCCGGATCGCCGCGACCGCGCCCATCACCGCGACCTCGGCCCGCGGCCACGCGAACACCCGGGTCGCGCCGAGCGACCGGGCGTTCATCGCGATGTAGGCGCCGCCGTACGTCTTCCGGGTCACCAGCGTCACCCGCGGCACGACGCTCTCCGCGAACGCGTGCAGCAGCTTCGCGCCTCGCCGTACGACGCCGTCCCACTCCTGACCGACACCGGGCAGGTACCCGGGTACGTCGACCAGCACCACGATCGGGACCCCGAAGGCGTCGCACATCCGCACGAACCGCGATGCCTTCTCAGCGGATAGAGCGTCGAGGCAACCACCCAGCCGGAGCGGGTTGTTCGCGATCACACCGACGGTCCGCCCGCCGAGCCGGCCGAGCGTGGTGACGATGTTCGGCGCCCACCGCCGGTGCAGTTCGACGGAGGTGTCCTCGTCGAGCACCCCTCCGACCAGCGGATGGACGTCGTACGCACGCTTGGCCGACTCCGGCAGGAAACCGGACAGATCGGTGTCCGGTACGTCGGTCGCGACCGACCCCTGGTTCGCGAGCAGGTCCGCGAGCCGGCGGGCCTCGTGCAGGGCGGCCGCCTCGGAGTCGGTGGTGATGTGGACGACCCCGGAGCGCCGTCCGTGCGGCTCGGGGCCGCCGAGGCGCAGCATGTCGACGTCCTCACCGGTCACGGACCGAACCACGTCCGGACCGGTGACGAAGATCCGTCCCTCCGGGCCGAGGACGACGATGTCGGTCAGCGCCGGACCGTACGCCGCGCCACCTGCGGCCGGGCCGAGGACGACGGAGATCTGCGGGATCTTCCCCGAGGCCTGCGTCATCGTGTAGAAGATCTTGCCGACCGCGTGCAGGCTCAGCACACCTTCGGCCAGGCGGGCGCCGCCGGAGTGCCAGAGCCCGATGATCGGCAACTCCTCGCGGCGGGCCACCTCGTAGGCCTGGACCACGACCTCGCAGCCCTCGTCGCCCATCGCGCCACCCATCACGGTGGCGTCCGAGCAGAAGGCGATGACCGCCGCGCCCTCGATGGTCCCGCGCGCCGCGAGCATCCCGCACAGGTTGTCCGGCGTGATCAACTCCAGACCGCCCTCATCGAGCAGTTCAGTCAGCCGGGCGACCGGGTTCCGCGGGTCGTCCTCGCGGGGGAGTTTGGCGGGTTTGGGCGGGGCAGCGCTGGTCATGGGGCCTCCCGGCCTGGACTGAGGAGCGGAGCGACGAGGGAAGGCCGGGAGTCACAGCCCCATGACCCGCCGCGCCGGAGGCGTGGCATCAAGAGAGTCATGGAGCCTCCGGGTGTTGGAATTACACCGTTTTGAAGGCGATGGCGGCGTTGTGGCCGCCGAAGCCGAAGGAGTTGTTCAGTGCCGCGATGTCCCCGTCGGCCAGCTTGCGCTGCTCCGTCGCGACGTCCAGCTCGATCTGGTCGTCGAGCTTGTCCACGTTGATGGTCGGCGGCGACACCCGGTGGTGCAGCGCGAGCACGGTCGCGATCGACTCGACCGCGCCGGCCGCGCCGAGCAGGTGCCCGATCATCGACTTCGGCGCGGTGGCGACCGCGTGGTCGGCCTCCTTGCCGAGCGCCTGCCGGATCGCCAGCGACTCCGCGATGTCGCCCTGCGGGGTCGAGGTGGCGTGCGCGTTGATGTGGAAGATGTCGGCCGGGGTCAGGTCGCCCTCGGCCAGCGCCCGCTCCATCGCCCGCCGCGCTCCGGACCCGGTCGGGTCGGGCTGCGCGATGTCGTGACCGTCGGCGGAAATGCCGGCACCGGCCAGCTCCGCGTAGATCTTCGCGCCACGCGCCTTGGCGTGCTCGTACGACTCCAGCACCAGGATTCCGGCGCCCTCACCCAGCAGGAAGCCGTCCCGGTCCACGTCCCACGGCCGCGACGCCTTCTCCGGGTCGTCGTTGCGCTTGCTCAGCGCCTGCATCATGCCGAACGCCGCCAGCGGCAGCGCCATGATCGCGCCCTCGGTCCCACCGGCCAGTACGACGTCCGCGCGGCCGAGCCGGATCTGGTCGAGGCCGAGCGCGATCGCCTCGTTGCCGGAGGCACAGGCCGAGACCGGGGTGTGCACGCCGGCCTTGGCGCCGAACTCCAGGCTCACGTACGCGGCGGACGAGTTCGGCATCAGCATCGGGATCGCCAGCGGCGACACCCGGCGCGGGTTGGACTTCAGCGCGTCGTAGTTGGCCAGCGTGGTGTGCAGGCCGCCGATACCGGAGGCGCAGGCGACACCCAGGCGCTCCTTGTCCAGCCCGGAGTCCTCCAGGCCGGCGTCGGCCCAGGCCTCACGAGCGGCCACGACGGCCAGCTGCGCGTTGCGGTCGAGCCGCCGGGCCTTGACCCGCTCGATCACCTCGGTCGGCTCGACCGCGGCCGGGGCCGCGATCTGGACCGCCAGGTTCTGCACCCACTCGTCGGTCAGCCGCCGCGCGCCGGAGCGCCCGGCCAGCAACCCTTCCCAGGTGCTGGAGACGTCACCCCCGAGCGGGGTCGTGGCTCCGAGCCCGGTGATGACGACTCGGGTCTTCGACATGGTTACCTCATCCTTCAGAGTTCGGGGATCCGGTCAACGAGGGGTGTTGCTGGTGCTCGCCGGACCAGGCCCGGCGAGCATCGGCCAGCGCAAAGCGGGGTCTGTCAGCCGTTCTGGGCGCGCTCGATGAACGCGACCGCGTCGCCGACGGTCTTCAGGTTCTTCACCTCGTCGTCGGGGATCTTCACGTCGAACTTCTCCTCGGCGGCCACCACGACCTCCACCATGGAGAGCGAGTCGACGTCGAGGTCGTCGGTGAAGGACTTGTCCAGCTGGACGTCCTCGACCGGGATGCCGGCGATCTCGTTCACGATCTCGGCGAGGCTGGAACGGATCTCTTCGGTGCTGGCCATGTTCTTGGTTTCCCTTTCGGAGTTTCTCTGGCTTGCTACAGCCGGGCCGGCCACCTGAGCCGGCCCGGACAACTATGGGGGAGTACTACGGCAGCCGGATGACCTGGGCGGCGTACACCAACCCGGCGCCGAAGCCGATGATGAGGGCGAGATCGCCGCTCTTGGCCTCGCCGGCCTCGCGCATCGCGGTGATCGCGAGCGGGATCGACGCGGCCGAGGTGTTGCCCTGCCGCTCGATGTCGCGCGCCACCTTGACCTGCTCGGGCAGTTTCAGCGTCCGCCGCATCGCGTCGGTGATCCGCATGTTGGCCTGGTGCGGCACGAACAGGTCGAGGTCCTCGGCCTTCACGCCCGCCACGTCGAGCGCCTGCTGCGCGGTCTTCGCCATCTCGAACGACGCCCACCGGAACACCGGGTTGCCGTCCATCTCCAGGTGCGGCCAGTTGGAGCTGCCGACCGCCTCCTGCCAGGACTCCTTCTGGCTGATCACCTCGTGCTGGGTCCCGTCGGAACCCCACACGACCGGGCCGATCCCCGGCTCGTCGGCCGGTCCGACCACCGCGGCGCCGGCGCCGTCGGCGAAGATGAACGCCGTCCCGCGGTCGGTCCGGTCGGTGAGGTCGCTGAGCCGCTCGACGCCGATCGCCAGCACGTACTTCGCGGAGCCGCCCCGAACCATGTCGTTGCCCAGCGCGATGCCGTAGCAGAAGCCCGCGCAGGCGGCGGAGACGTCGAACGCGGCCGCGGTCGGCGCACCGACCTCGACGGCGACCCGGGTCGCGATCGCCGGGGTCTGGTACAGGTGCGTGACGGTGGAGACGATGACGCAGCCGATCTGGGCCGGGTCGATCCCGGACTCCTTCAGCGCGTCCTTGGCGGCGTTCACCGACATCATCAGGACGGTCTCGTCGGCGCTGGCCCAGCGCCGCTCCTTGATCCCGGAGCGGGTCTGGATCCACTCGTCACTGGAGTCGATGTGCTCCAGGATCTCCGAGTTCGGCACGACCCGGCGCGGCCGGTACGACCCGATCCCGAGGACGGCGGCGTACGTCGTACCCGTCGAGGGGGTGATCGTGGCACTCATCAGTTGCCTCCGTTGGGGTGCAGGCGGACCAGCGGCTGCCCGGGGGAGACCGGGTCGCCTTCCTCGACCAGCCACTCGACGACGATGCCGCCGTGCGGCGCCTGGACGTCGAGCTCGTCGCGCAGGCTCTGTACCTTCGCGACCACCTCGCCGGCCTCGACCGAGTCACCGGCCTCGCGCGGGGTCTGCCCGGCGCGGGTGAAGGTGCCCTTCATCGGCGCGACCAGCAGCCGCCAGGTCGGCGAGGCGTCGATCTCGGACGGGCTGCCGTGCTTGTCGACGAACGCGCGGGCGTCGTCCAGCTGGTCCGGAGTCTTGAGCGCGAAGGTTTCCACGCCCTTGAGCGCGCGCTTCGCGATCCCGGTCAGCGTGCCGGCCGGCGGCAACTCCAGGATGCCGGTCACCTGCAGGTCGGCCATCGTCTGCATGCACAGGTCCCAGCGGACCGGCGAGTTGACCTGGGTGACGAGCCGGTTCAGCGCCTCGCGGCCGTCGTGCACGACCTGGCCGTCGCGGTTCGAGATCAGCCGGGTCCGCGGGTCGTGGGTGCTGATCGCGGTCGCGTACTTCGCCAGCGTCTGGACGGCCGGCTCCATGTGCTTGGTGTGGAACGCGCCGGCCACCGACAGCGGGATCAGCCGGGCCTTGGCCGGCGGGTCCTCGGCGAACGCGGCCAGCTCCTCGACCGTGCCGGCGGCGACGATCTGGCCGGGGCCGTTGTCGTTCGCGGGGGTCAGGCCGTGCTCGGCCAGCTTGGCCAGGATCTCGTCCCGGTCGCCGCCGAGGACGGCGGTCATCGAGGTGGCGGTCAGCGCCGACGCGGCGGCCATCGCCTTGCCGCGCTCGCGGACCAGCACCATCGCCTGCTCGGCGCTGAGCACGCCGGTGCCGGCCGCGGCCGCGATCTCACCGACGCTGTGCCCGGCGACGGCGCCCACCTTGGTGAACGCGTCGGACGGGTGCGGGAAGACCGCCAGGGCGGCCAGCATGCTGGAGGCGACCAGCAGCGGCTGCGCGACCGCGGTGTCCCGGATGGTGTCCGCGTCGGCCTTGGTGCCGTAGTGGGCGAGGTCGAGGCCGGCCACCGCGGAGAGCCAGTTCAGCCGGCTCTCGAACGCGGGATCCGCCAGCCACGGCTCGAGGAAACCTGGGGTCTGGGCACCCTGACCGGGCGCGACGATGACGAGCACGTGACAACTCTCCCTGAGCCGGGCCGTCCGTGGGCCGGAATGCAGCACGAATTCTACCGGCCCGTCTTTGTAGGTATCCTACAAAACGGTGCTTCCGGGCTCCGGGTTGAGCAGGCGGCCCAAGGCCAGTGCGACACGCAACGTGAAAGCGTCGCGGGGATTGAGCGGCGAGTAGCCCGTGATCTCGCCCACACGCTTCAGGCGGTACCGGACAGTATTCGGGTGGATGAACAGCACGCGAGCGGTCGCCTCGATCGATCCACCAGAGTCCAGGTACGCCGACACTGTGTCGAGCAGCACCCCACCGCCTATTGTGAGCGGGCCGTAGACGTCGGAAGCTAGTTGCCGGCGGGCGTGGCCGTCTCCGGAGAGTGACCGCTCCGGGAGTAGCTCGTCGGCCTGCACAGGTCGCGGGGCTGCCGGCCAGGCCGGCGCCGCGCGGAGACCGGCTACGGCCGCCCGGGCGGACGTCACGGCCGCCATCAGGTCTTTCACCACCGGTCCGACGACGATCGGGCCCGGTCCAAACCATTGGGCCAGGTTTTGTACGATCTCGACAGGTTTACTCGTACCACCGAGTACCACCACCAGGCGGTCGCCCTGCATCGCGCACAGAGCGTCAGCGCCGGCCTCCCGCGCCGCGTGCCGGACCAGGTCGGCGACGTTGGCGCTGCCCGGCTCCGACTCCGGCGCCCGGCCGACGACCACGGCCACCTCGGAGGATCCCGTCGTACCGGCTCCGGTCCAGCCGAGGGCGGACGCGCGGGAGCGGACCGACTCGTCGGCCTCGCCGCGGATCACCGAGTCGACGACGAGCGCTTCGAGCCGGGCGTCCCAGGCGCCGCGCATCTCCGCGGCCTGGGCGTAGACGGTGGCGGCGGCGAACGCGACCTCGCGGGCGTAGCGCTGCATCGCCTCGCGGACCACCGGCACGTCCTCGGCCGGGAGCAGGTCGCCGATGGTGTTCTCGATCATCTCGATCGTGGTGCGCAGCAGCTCGACGGTCTGGTGCAGCGAGATCACCCGGGTGAACTCCCGCGGCGCCGAGCCGAACATCCGGGTCGGCATCGACGAGTGCGCCTCGGGATCGCGGAACCAGTCGACGAACGCGGTGATACCGGACTGGGCGACCAGGCCGATCCAGGACCGGTCCTGCGCGGACAGCTTGCGGAACCAGGGCAGCTGCTCGTCCATCGCGGCCATCGCGGCGGTGGCCAGCGCACCGGTCGCGCCCTGCAGCCGCTCGGCTCGCGCGAGATGCCCCTTCTTCGCCACCCCTCGACTGTAGTGGCGGACCGCCAGGCCATCACAACGGCGCCACATCCGCCGATCCCGGCGTGGCCGATCGCCGGCCGCGCGATTGCGATGGCCTGGGGGTCCGCGCTGACATGATGGGCAGATGACGGACAAGGCAGGCGTGGCGGATGCGATCGCGGCGCTGCGGGCGATCGGGTACTACCTCGAGCGTGACCGGCAGCCGACCCACCGAGTGAAGGCGTACCGGCGGGCGGCCGACACGATCGCGGCGCTGCCGGCGACCGAGGTGCGGGCCCGGCGCCGGGCCGGGACGCTGACCGAGCTGCCCGGGATCGGGCCGAAGACCGAGGCCGTCATCGTCGAGGCGATGGACGGCAGCACTCCGGCGTACCTGGTCAAGCTGGAGGAGGCGGCCGGTGAGCTGACCGCGGCCGGCAAGCGGATGCGCGAGGCGCTGCAGGCCGACCTGCACCTGCACTCGGAGTGGTCCGACGGCGGCAGCCCGATCGAGGAGATGGCGCGTACGGCGTACCGCCTGGGGCACAAGTACATCGCCCTGACCGACCACTCGGCGCGGCTCCAGGTCGCCAACGGACTGTCTCGCGAACGCCGGCTGCAGCAGCTCGAGGTGGTCGCCGAGCTGAACAAGAGGCTGGCCGACGAGCTCAACGGGTTCACGATCCTGAACGGCATCGAGGTCGACATCCTGGAGGACGGCTCGCTCGACTGCGACAGCGAGATCCTGGCCCGGCTCGACCTCGTGGTCGCCAGCGTGCACTCGAAGCTGCGGATGGCCGCCGGGCCGATGACCGAGCGGATGGTCCGGGCGATCGCGAACCGGCACGTCGACATCCTCGGCCACTGCACCGGCCGGCTGATCACTGGTGGCCGGGGGACGCGACCCGAGTCCGAGTTCGACGCCGAGGTGGTGTTCGAGGCCTGCCGCCAATTCGGTACGGCGGTGGAGATCAACTCCCGCCCGGAGCGGTTGGACCCGCCCAAGCGACTGCTGTCCCTCGCGGTCGAGATGGACTGCGTCTTCTCGATCGACACCGACGCCCACGCGCCGGGCCAGCTCGACTGGCAGGTCTACGGCTGCGAGCGCGCCGAGGACTGCGGCGTCACCCCCGACCGCGTCATCAACACCTGGGACCAGGAGAAGCTGCGCGGCTGGGTCAACTAGCGGTGGCGCGCTGCGTGGCGCGCGACTCGAGCACGGTTGCCGCAGGACTGCTTGCACCACTGCTGCTTACCGTGGCTCTGGACGAAGTAGCGGACGCAGCGGGGAGCCTGGCAACTGCGGAGGCGCCTGCCCAGCGGACCGGTGAGGAAGTCGGTCACCGCGAGCGCGAGACAGCCGAGGACGAGCGCGTCACCTCGGCTTGTGGTGGTACGGCGTACCTCTAGTGAGCCGCTGGTCAGGTCGACCTCGCTGGACAGCTGCAGACCGGCGATCGCCTCCGTCAGCAGCCCGCCGGCCTTGGATGCGGTCATCAGGTTCGCGGCGTCCGCGCGGCTCGGCGGAGCAGGGGACACGGTCGCGGCGAAAGCTGCGCGGGCCGCCCGGCGAAGCTCTCTCACCCGCGTCGCATCGACGCGCGCCCTCGGCCAGCGTTCCGCGATCCAGGCCGCGAGTTGCTCGTCGGTCTCGAGGTCGTCCGCCACGCCGCCGTCGCCGTCGTGCCGGATCGTGCTGACGAACGCCAGGGCGAGTTCGCCGTCGGCGCCGCTGTCCAGGATCATGGACATACCCTAACGGATAATCTTGGTTATGCATTAGCCTCCCGGTCATGACTCTCACAGTTCTTCACCTCAGCGACCCCCATCTGACCGCGGACCCCGGATCGAGCGAGCGGCTGCGGCAGGTCCTGGACCTTCCCGCATCGCGCCGGCCGGATGCGGTCGTCGTGACCGGCGATATCGCCGATCACGGCCTGCCGGAGGAGTACGACGTCTTCGCCGCCGCGATGACCGGGCAGCCGCCGTGGCTCGCCGTACCGGGGAACCACGACGATCCGGAGACGCTGCGCAAGGTGCTCGGGCAGGACGAGTGCCCGGTCCTCGACGTGGGGCCGGTGCGGGTGATCGGGCTCGACGTCATCGTCCCTGGCGAGGACCACGGCTTCCTCCGCCCCGAGACCGCTGACCTTGTCGTGGCCGCCGCCGCGGGCGCGGAGCGAGTCGTGCTCGCGTTCCATCAGCCGCCGGTGCCGATCGGGCACGCGTACGCCGACACGATGCCGCTGACCAACCCGGACGCACTGGTCGAGCTCACCCGTCGCGTGCCGCCCGTGGTCGCGATCCTCTGCGGACACGTGCACACCGCGGTCGCGTCCTCCCTCGACGGCATCCCCGTGCTCGGCGCGCCCCGGGCATCGCGTCCACGCTCGCGATCGACCCGGACCGGCGCCCCCGCACCCTCGGCGACGTCCCGCCCGGCCTTGCCCTGCACCAGATCGCCGCGGACGGACGGCTGACGACGACTTTCCACCCGGGTAGTGCGGCTGTGCCGGACCCGTAGGTAGTTGTTTCTGACTCTGGTGCACGGGACTAGATTTTCTCCATGAGCGATCTGGAGAAGGACCCGGCGGAGATCGTGAGTGTCTGTGGCGACGGTGGACCCGTGCTGGAGTTCCTCGAGCCGCGTGAGGTGATCCTCGGCCGGACGACGAAGGTGCGGCGGTTGCTGCCGAACAAGAACCGCCGGATGGTCGGCGCGTGGTGCTTCGTCGACCACTACGGTCCGGACGACATCAGCCAGCGCGTCGACTCGTACGACGTGCCGGGGGACCGCGGGATGCAGGTCCCGCCGCACCCGCACACCAGCCTGCAGACGGTGAGCTGGCTGTTCGAGGGCGAGATCGAGCACCGCGACAGCGTCGGGTCGCACGCGATGGTCCGCCCAGGCGAGCTCAACATCATGACCGCCGGCAACGGCATCGCCCACTCCGAGGTCTCCACCCCGGACGCTCCGCCGATGCTGCACGGCGCGCAACTGTGGGTCGCGCTGCCGGACTCCGTTCGTACGACGACCCCGCCCGCCTTCAACGCGTACGCCGACCTGCCGTCGATCGACTTCGACGGCGCCCGCGCCACCGTGATGGTCGGCACCGTGGCCGGGGTGACCTCACCGGCGCCGGCGTACACCCCGCTCGTCGGCGCAGACATCACCATCGACCCGGGGCGCACCTTGACGCTCCCGCTGACGCCGTCGAACGAGTACGCCGTACTGGTCGTCGACGGATCGCTCACGGTCGGGGAGCTGACGCCGTCGTTCGGGGAGATGGCCTACCTCGGCTCCGAGCGGGAATCCGTCGACCTGGTTGCCTCCGACAACGGTGTCCGGTTCCTGCTGCTCGGCGGCGAGCCGTTCGAGGAGCAGCTGGTGATGTGGTGGAACTTCATCGGCCGCACCCACGACGAGATCGTCGCCGCCCGCGACGCCTGGCAGGAGGCGATCGCCGCCGGCGGCACCGACCGCTTCCCGATGGTGCCCGGGTACGACGGCGCTGCGCTGCCGGCCCCGGCGTTGCCGGCTACCGTGCTGAAACCACGGCCACGGGCGCGCTGACCCGGCGGCGGTAGTACGCCCAGGTGAGGACGAGGAGGGACGGGCCCCAGAGCTGGAGCGGGGCGTAGCAGGCGATCATCAGCGTGGCCCAGGCCGGGGTGGCGAACGGGATGAACTCGTCGCTGAAGACGTCGCGGAAGCCGTACGTCCAGATCGCGATCAGGGCCAGCGAACCCAGGACCGCCGGGACGATGGCGGCCCACGGGTTCACCCGGCGGCCGCCGATCCACGGGATCCGGCGCGGCGCGACCTCACCCCACGGCTTGACCAGGCCGAAGGCGATCAGGGCGACCGCCTCGGAGAAGATCGACAGGAAGACGATGTAGACCTTCTCGGCGGTGTCGACCACGTACATCGGATGGCCGGCGTCGTCGAGGACGCCCATCGACGACCCGGCGACCAGCCCCAGCCGCCACACGCCGGACGGCAGCGTCATCAGCGGGATCGCGTGGGCGAGCCGGTAGGCCCACCGGGGGACGGGGCGCTCAGTCGTGTTCACTCAGCCGAGCATCCACCGCGGGCCGCGCGTAAACCTCACCCGTGAGAGTGAATCGATTCCCTCCGGAGAGCGTTTCAGAGCAGGTCGTGGTCGCGCGCGTACGCGGCCGCCGCGGTCCGCGACGGCACCTCGAGCTTGGTGAAGATGTTGGTCAGGTGCCGGGCGACCGTCTTGTCGCTCAGCACCAGGCGCTGCGCGATCTCGGTATTGCTGTTGCCCGAAGCAACCAGGCGGAGCACCTCGAGCTCGCGTCCGGTCAGCCCGCCGGCCGTCTCGCGGTGCAGCAGCTTCTCGACCTCCTGCCGGGCCGGCGCGGTGCCGAGCTCCTCGAACGACCGCATCGCCGCAACCAGCTCGGCCGACGCCGAGTCCTCGTCGCCGAGCAGCCGGAACGCCCGTCCGACCAGCACCTTCGACCGCGCGACGTCGTACGGCGCCTGCAGGCCACTCCACAGCTGTGTCGCCGATCGGGCATGCGGCAACGCCCGCTCGGACTCGTCGGCCGCGAGCGCCACCAGGCTCTCGCAGTACGCCGCCATGGCGCGCAGCCCCGAACATCCGAAGCGGCTTGCGACATCACTCAACTCGGCTGCGACCGCCACCGCCTCCTCGAGATGCCCGCCCACCAGGAACACCTCCACCGCCGCCGGCAGCAGCCGTGCTCGGTGGACCGGATCACCGGCCTCGGACAACAACCGCCGTACGGTGGCGACGGCTCCCGGCGTTCGGCCGCGAGCGAGCAGCAACAGCGCACGACCCGGCTGGGGCTCATACCCGTAGCTCGCGGCTTTCTCGTAGGCAGTCTCGGCCGCCGCGTAGTCGCCCCGGATCCGCAGCACGTCGCCGGCTTCGCTCAGCGCGAGACCCGCGGCCCCGAGCGCCCCGGTGTCCGCATAGCGCTTGCAGGCCCGGTCGAACTCGTCGAGCGCCGGCCCGAAGGCTCCGCGCAGCCGCAGGATCTGACCACGGTGTACGGCGCACTGTCCGGTGTACGGGACGAGATCCGGCTGGCTGTCGCACCACCGCGTCAGCGCAGTCGTCCACTCGGACGCGCGGTCGAAGTCCAGCACCTCCTGGCAGCCCTCGATCATCGCGCAGTACACGTTGCCGGAGACGATCGGCGACACCTCTCCGGCGGCGACGCCGACCATCGCCTCGTCCATCTGGGCAAGCCCCTCCGGCACCCGGCCCGTGTACAGCAGCAGCCGGCCCTGAGCGATCAGGCCCAGCGCGAGCAAGTCCGGCTCCCCGAACCTGCGCGCCGCCTCGGTGACCTCAGCGGCGGCGCGGTCCGCCTCGGCGAAGTCACCCTGCCCCAGACTCCGGAAGAACGCGGTCAGACGCAGGTAGCCCCGCTCCACGACGTCCTCGGGGTACTCGGCCAGCAGCCGCTCGGCTCGGGCGGCCCAACCGCCGGCGACCGCCATCTCGCCCCGGAGGCTGAGCACCAGCGAGAGCCAGAAGGCGAACCGGACCGCGCCCGGGATCTCACCGCGGTCGACCTGCAGCCGGAAGCCGCGCTGCAAGGCCCGGACGCAGGCGTCGTTGTCGCCGACCAGGTACGCCGCGGTGCCGAGCGCCAACAGGTCGTCCGGGCCCAGCGCGGTGTCCGCGCCGCCGGCCGACAGCCGGTCGTAGGCCACCGCCCAGTCGCGTCGCTCGAACGCCGCCCGGGCCCTCTCGAGATCGTCGACAATCCCCATCACACGGCTCCCACTCGCGAGCATGCGCGCCGAATCAGGCCGCGGCAAGACTCCGCCCGGATCGGGCCGCGATCCGCTTGGCGACGTACGCTGCGTCCCGCCCGACCCCCGGCAGCACCATCGAGCTGAAGGCGAACTGGAAGGACAGCCCGCAGAAGAACAGCCCCGGCGCGTCGGTGACCACCCCGCGCTCCTCGACCGGCCAGCCGTCCGCGCCGAAGATCGGCAGCCGGATCCAGTCGAAGACCTGCTTGAACCCGGTCGCCCAGACCACGTTCGCCACGTCCAGCACCCGGTCGTCGCCGAGCACCGGCAGCCCGTCCCGGACCCCGGTGACCCGGTCGTGGACCCGCTCGACCCCGCGCGCGAGCAGGTCCGTGCGCTTCACCCGGAGCATCGGACCGCCGTGGAAGCGGATCTCGTCCTTCGCCTTCCGCCCGATCGGGGTCCGCCGGGTGACCACGTGCTTGCCGACGAACAGGAAGACCGGGAAGAACACGTGCGCGCCGCGGCTGTCCAGCCGGACCGGGATCTGGCCCGGGTCACGGCCGCACAGGACGGTCGGGTGGCTGGTCGCGACCTCGTAGGCGATGTCCGTCCCCGAGTGCGAGCCGCCGACGACCAGCACCGGGCCGTCCTTCAGCTGCTCGGACCGGCGGTACTCGCTGGAGTGCAGCTGCCGGATCCCCGGGTCCAGGTCGACGGCGAAGTCCGGCAGGTACGGCGTCCTGCCGAAGGTGCCGGTGGCAACGACCACGTTGTCGGCGTGGATGGTGCCGGAGCTCGTGGTGACGGCGTACCGGTCGCCGTACGCCTCGAGCTTCTCGACCCGGGTGCTGCCGCGGACCGGGAGGTCGAAGGTGGCGGCGTACGACGCCAGGTAGTCGGCGACCTCGTCCTTGGTCGGGTACGACCACGGCGTGCCGGGGAACGGCATCCCGGCCAGCCCGTCGTACTTGCGCGGGGTGTAGAGCCGCAGCGTGTCCCACTGCGCCCGCCACTGGTCGCCGACCCGGGCGTTGCCGTCCAGGATCAGGAACTCCCGGTTCCGCTTGCGCAGGTGGTAGCCGGTGGACAGCCCGGCCTGGCCGCCGCCGATGATGACGGTCTCGACACTTTCGGTGTTCATCACGCGAGCCTCCGCTCGTCTCGTGAGACGCCGCGTTGCGCGGTGTGGTAGCGCAGCCACCACAGCAGCATCACCGCGGACGTCACGACGTAGAAGCCGTGCAGGGCCCAGATCGGGCCCGGCGGCAGGTGCACCACGTAGATGCAGTGGACGGCGTTGCCGACGTTGGCGAGGACCAGGTTGGCCGGGCTGTACGACTTCAGGTCGCGGGTCCGGACCGCCTTGATCACCATCGGCATCGCACTCGACGCGAAGAGGATGGTGGACACCGTCCCCGCGAGAAGAGCAACGCTTACGCCAGTCATGTCACTGACGGTAGGAACCGGGGGCCGTCCGGCGCGTCGGACGGAATGCGCAACCTGCGCAGGCGGCCGGCTACGAGGTTTGTCGTACGTCGGTGTGCCGCCGGATCCACGGCGACAGGAAGTAGAGGATCAGCGCAAAAGGCGATCGTGACAACGGCCAGGCCGCCGAAGTACGCCGTGTCCGACCCGCCCTCGCTCGCCTGCACCAGCTGCGCCGAGCACGGACACCAGGTAGACCGAGGCGCCGTAGATCGAGACGACCGCCTCGCCGAGCGACTGGCCCAGCCCCCGAGACCGTGCGCCTAGTCGGTCAGGTAGAGCAGCAGGACACAGGAAAGCCGCCCACCTCGCGGTGAGCGGCTTTCCGGGACGGCGGCGTCAGGCGCCGGCGCCCTCCTGCTTCACGCCGGCGACCGCGGTCGGGTCGTCGATGCGGTACTTGCGGGCCGCCTCGGCGGCGACCTCCGGCTTCACGTCACCGCGCTTGGCCAGGATCTCCAGCGTGGCGACCACGACCGACTCGGCGTCCACGTGGAAGTGCCGCCGGGCCGCCGCCCGGGTGTCGGCCAGGCCCCAGCCGTCGGTCCCGAGCGAGGTGTAGTCGTTCGGCACCCAGCGGGAGATCTGGTCCTGCACCGAGCGCATGAAGTCGCTCACCGCGACGACCGGGCCCTTCGTGTCCTTCAGCTGCTCGGTCACGAACGGCACCTGCTCCGGCTCCTCCGGGTGCAGCAGGTTGTGCTCCTCGGCGGCGACCGCGTCCCGGCGCAGCTCGTTCCACGAGGTCACCGACCAGATGTCGGCGGCCACCGAGTACTCCTCGGCGAGGATCTGCTGGGCCTTGCGGACCCACGGCAGCGCGACACCGGACGCGAGCAGCTGCACCCGCGGCACGTCGTCGCCCTCGGCCGTCTCGTACTCGCTGAACCGGTACATACCCTTCAGCAGCGCCTCGACGTCGAGGTTCTCCGGCTCGGCGGGCTGCGGAACGGGCTCGTTGTACACGGTCAGGTAGTAGAAGACGTCCTCGCCGTACGGACGGTCCTTGTCCAGGCCGTATCCGTACATCCGGCGCAGGCCGTCCTTCACGATGTACGCGACCTCGTAGGCGAAGCCCGGGTCGTAGTGCACCGCGGCCGGGTTGCTCGAGGCAAGCAGCGGCGAGTGGCCGTCGGCGTGCTGCAGGCCCTCACCGGTCAGCGTCGTCCGCCCCGCGGTCGCGCCGACCAGGAAGCCCCGGCCGAGCTGGTCGCCGAACGCCCAGAGCGAGTCACCTGTCCGCTGGAACCCGAACATCGAGTAGAAGATGTAGAACGGGATCATCGGCTCGCCGTGCGTCGCGTACGCCGTGCCGGCCGCGATCATCGAGCCCATCGCACCGGCCTCGCTGATGCCCTCGTGCAGCAGCTGGCCCTGCTCGGACTCCTTGTACGACAGCAGCAGGTTGCGGTCGACCGCCTCGTACTGCTGGCCGTGCGGCGAGTAGATCTTCGCCGTCGGGAACATCGAGTCCATACCGAACGTGCGGTACTCGTCCGGGGCGATCGGGACGATCCGGGGACCGACCTCCGGGTCCTTCATCAGGTCCCGGAACAGCCGGACCAGCGCCATCGTGGTCGCGACCGGCGCGTTGCTGCCCTTGCTGAGCGGCTTGTAGACGTCGTCACCAGGCAGCTTCAACGAGGTCTTCGGCGTCACCCGGCGCTCCGGCAGCGAACCACCGAGCTGCTTGCGCCGCTCCATCATGTACTGGTACTCCGGCGAGTCCGTGCCGGGGTGGAAGTACGGCGGGTTGTAGGCGTCCTCGAGGTCCTTGTCCTCGATCGGCAGGTAGAGCCGGTCCCGGAACGCCTTCAGGTCGTCCGAGGTCAGCTTCTTCATCTGGTGGGTCGCGTTGCGGCCCTCCAGCGCCTCGATCGTCCAGCCCTTGATGGTCTGGGCCAGGATCACCGTCGGCTGCCCGACGTGCTCGGTCGCGCTCTTGAACGCCGCGTACACCTTGCGGTAGTCGTGACCGCCGCGCGGCAGCTTGCGCAGGTCCTCGTCGGACAGGTTGCGGACCATCGCCTGCAGCCGCTGGTCGCCGCCGAAGAAGTTGTTCCGGATGTACTCGCCGGACTCGACGGAGTAGGTCTGGAACTGGCCGTCCGGGGTGGTGTTCATCTTGTGCACCAGCACGCCGTCGTGGTCCTGCGCCAGCAGGTTGTCCCACTCCCGGCCCCAGATCACCTTGATGACGTTCCAGCCGGCGCCGCGGAAGTAGGCCTCCAGTTCCTGGATCACCTTGCCGTTGCCGCGGACCGGTCCGTCCAGCTGCTGCAGGTTGCAGTTGATCACGAAGGTGAGGTTGTCCAGCTCCTCGCGGGCGGCCAGGCCGATCGCGCCGAGCGACTCCGGCTCACCCATCTCACCGTCGCCGAGGAACGCCCAGACGTGCTGCTGGCTGGTGTCCTTGATGCCGCGGTGGTGCAGGTACCGGTTGAACCGGGCCTGGTAGATCGAGTTCAGCGCCGCCAGTCCCATCGAGACGGTCGGGAACTCCCAGAAGTCCGGCATCAACCGCGGGTGCGGGTACGACGACAGCCCGTTGTGCGGGCCGCGGGACACCTCCTGGCGGAAACCGTCCAGCTGGTCCGCGGACAGCCGGCCCTCGAGGAAGGCACGCGCGTACATACCGGGGGAGGCGTGGCCCTGGATGAAGACCTGGTCGCCGCCGCCGGGGTGGTCCTTGCCGCGGAAGAAGTGGTTGAAACCGACCTCGTACAGGCTGGCCGCGGACTGGTAGGTGGCGATGTGGCCGCCGACCTCCAGGCCCTTGCGGTTGGCCTTGCTCACCATCACCGCGGCGTTCCACCGGATGAAGGCGCGGATCCGCCGCTCGATGTGCTCGTCGCCGGGGAACCACGGCTCCCGCTCGGGCGGGATCGAGTTGATGTAGTCGGTGCTCCGCAGCGCGGGCACCCCGACCTGTCGCTCCCGGGCTCGCTCGATCAGCTTGAGCATCAGGTAGCGCGCTCGCGCCTTGCCCCGTTCGTCCAGGACCGCGTCGAGCGATTCGACCCACTCCCGTGTCTCGTCGGGGTCGATGTCGGGGAGCTGGGTGGGCATCCCCTCGGTGATGATGGCTGGTGGTTCGTGTCCGGAAGCCACGGTGTCCTGCCGTTCTCTCTGGTTGCTCTTCCCTGCAATCCTGTCACCTGTTCGGAATGCGTTCTACTTCGCCTTCCACAGGGGCCCGATTCTGGCCGTCCGGGCGTGTTCCCACCGGACACGCGCCGTACCCACCACGCGGATACCGGACACGTCACGGAACCCTCGTGCATACTTGCGCGACGCGGTAGGCCACGATGGACTATCGCTACTGACGCCTACCCCCGGGCAAGCGGGGACCACGGAGGAGGACACGTGAGCGCGACCGCGGACCACGCGGACGGCAAGAGCGGCGGGCCGAGCACGGCCTCCCGGCTCGGCCTGGAGACCGGCTGGATCGTGCAGGAGATCGGCTACGACGACGACTGCGACGACGAGTTCCGCGACGCGATCCGGGAGATCACCGGAGAGGAGTTCGTCGACGAGGACACCGACGAGGTCGTGGACGCAGTTCTGCTCTGGTTCCGGGAGGACGACGGCGACCTGGTCGACGCGTTCTTCGACATCCTGACCGACCTGAAGGCCGGCGGAGTGGTGTGGCTGCTGACCCCGAAGGTGGGCCGCGACGGGTACGTCGACGCCAGCGACATCGCCGAGGCCGCCCCGACGGCCGGGCTCGCCACCACGAGCAGCCTGACCGTCACCGACGACTGGTCGGCGACCAAGCTGGTGGTGCCCAAGTCGGCCCGCGGCAGCCGGTGACCGTCCGGTGACCCCTGCCGCCGGCAGCCGGGCACCGGACTTCACCGCCCGGAACCAGCACGGCGAACAGGTCCGGCTGGCCGACTTCCGCGGCCGGCGCGACGTCGTGCTGGTGTTCTACCCGTACGCGTTCAGCGGGGTGTGCACGAGTGAGCTGACCACGCTGCGGGACCGGCCCGACCTGCTCGCGGCGGCCGAGTTCCTCGCCATCTCCTGCGACCCCATGTTCACGTTGCGCGCCTACGCGGACGCCCAGAAACTCGAGTTCGGCCTGCTCACCGACTTCTGGCCGCACGGGGCGATCGCGACCTCGTACGGCGTCTTCGACTCCGACCGCGGTTGCGCCCTCCGCGGCACCTTCGTGGTGGACCGGACCGGTGTGATCCGGTGGTCCGTCGTCAACCCGATCCCCGAGGCCCGCGACCCCGACGACTACGCGGCGGCCCTGGCAAGCCTGGGCCTCGACCTCGGGTAGACTGCGCCGGTCGCTGAATCGGGCGAATAGCTCAGCGGTAGAGCGCTTCCCTTACAAGGAAGATGTCGGGGGTTCGATCCCCTCTTCGCCCACGACCGAGATGGCCGAGTCCTGCGCGCACAGTGCGCGCGCCGGGTCTCGGTCGTCGTGCTTTCTAGGGGTGCAACCCCCAGAACCCGCCCGGCGGGCTCCGCCCCCGGACCCCCGCCGTCGCGCGCCACCCGCAGACCCGTCCTGCCGGGGCGCCACCCCTGTACCTGGCCACCGCCGGCCCCCGCCCGACGGCGCTCCGCCCCTCGGACCGCTGCCGTGGCGCACCAACCGCAGACCCCGCCACCGGGGCGCCACCCCAGGCCCGCCACCTCCGGACCCCACCTGAGACCCGCCACCCCGGACCCGCCCGGCGGGGCTCCGCCCCTGGCGCCCAGCCGTGCGCGCCACCCGCTGACCCTGGCCTGCCGGGGCGCCACCCCTGGACCCCACCCGCCGGGCTCCGACTTCTCGCCTTCTGGGATGGGGTGTCGTGGTTTCCCCGGATGGTTCCGGTGAGCGGACGATGTGGGGTGGGGGCGTATCGGGGGTGGGGGCGTGGTCGTTGGGATGGGTGTCGGCGGGTGTGGGAATTCTTAACCGTCGGCTGCCGAGATCGGACTCCTCCAGGGCGGGTCCCGGCTGGTAGGGTTCACGGCTGTCGGTCGGCGCGATGACGCACCGGGTCCACCCGGTCACGGCATCGTTCCGGCAGGCGGAAAACGGGGCTTCTGTCGGTGAGAGCGAGGCGGGTCTGCCCTGAGCCCGGCTCCGTCCAGTTGGGGAGGCGCGTGTCCGTGGGTCGCCAACTGGCTGGCGCCACCGTCCCGGTGACGATCCGGCCCGCGTTCCCGCGTGACGCCGTACCGGTCCTCCCTCCGGTGGTGGCATCGGCGTGGTGAGGAGCGGTGTGGACCGGCCGGCGATCAGCACCGGACCGGCCCTGATGATTCCGGCCGGGTACCCGCGCGATCTGCCCAGCGCGCTGCTGCGCGCCGCCCGCGACTTCGGCGGCGCCGGCGTGGTCGAGATCGGGCCGGACGGCCGCGAGACCAAGCTCGACTTCCCGACCCTGCTCGAGCTGGCCGCGCGCATCCTGGCCGGCCTGCGGGCGAACGGCGTACGCGCGGGCGACCCGGCCGTCGTGCACGTCACCGAGCCGGTCGGCTTCTTCGCCGCGTTCTGGGCCTGCACGCTGGGCGGCATCCGCCCGCTGCTGATGGCGCCGAGCGCCGGCGGCGACCGGACCGAGGAGGGCCGCGAGCGGCTCCGCAAGGTCACCGACCTGCTCGGCTGGACCGTGCTGATCGGCCGCCCGTCCGACCTGCCGAACGACCTCGGCCTGCCCGTCCTCGACCCGGACGCGCTGGCCGGCCACGAGCCGACATCGGAGTTCCACCGGCCGGCTGCCGACGACGTCGCCGTACTGATGACGTCGTCGGGGACCAGCACGGGTGCGCCGAAGATCGTGCAGCTGACGCACCGCGGCCTGGTCGAGTTCGCCGCCGGTACGCCGGCCATGCTGCCGGTGCGGCCTGGACAGACCACGCTCAACTGGCTGCCGCTGGACCGTAGCGGCGCGTTCCTGCTGTACCACCTGCTGCCCGTGTTCACCGGGTGCACGAACATCCACGTCAACACCGACTGGGTGCTCGCCAACCCGCTGCGCTGGCTCGACCTGATGGACCAGCACCGGGTCAACCACTCCTGGTCGCCGAACTTCGGCTACCGGCTCGCCACGCAGGCGATCGCCGGCGAGCCGGACCGGCACTGGGACCTGTCCGCGCTGCGCAGCCTGGTCAGCGGTGGTGAGCAGATCACCGTGCCGGTGATGAGTGAGTTCCTGCGGCTGACGAATCGCTTCGGCGTCGTACCGGAGACCTTCGTCGCGGCCTGGGGGATGACCGAGACCGTCACCGGGATCACGTTCGCGCGACCGGGGCTGACGCCGAACGTGCACCGCGTCCGGATCCCACCGACCGGCGTCGTCGAGTGGGTCGACCAGCGGCCGTCGAGCGGCAAGGTCGCGGTGGCGCGGCCGGGCAAGACGCGGGCCGAGGCGCCGGGTGTGCTCAGCCTGGTGTCGGTCGGTGCGCCCGCGCCGGGGACGACCGTGCGGATCGTCGCGCCGAACGGCGCGGTGCTGCCGGAGGGCCGGATCGGGCAGCTGCAGGTCGCGTCCGCGCGGGTGACGCCCGGGTACCTGGGCAACCTGGAGGCCGACCGGGCCGCGTTCCCGATCGGCAACTGGCCGGCCCGCAAGTGGCTCGCGACCGGTGACCAGGGCTTCATCACCGGCGGGCAGGTCGTCATCACCGGCCGGGACAGCGAACGCATCATCATGTCCGGGAAGCTGTACTACGCCCACGACATCGAGACCGTCGCGTCCTCGGTGGTCGGCGCCGAGCACGGCCTGATCGCGGCCTGCGGGGTCGCCGACCCGGAACGCGGGACCGACCGGCTGGTCGTCTTCTACGCGCTGACGCCGGAGTCGGTGCCTGGCATGGACCAGGCGATCCGCAGCCTCGTCCAGGGCCGGCTCGGCCTGGAGGCAGAGGTCGTCGGCGTACCGCGCCGCGACTTCCCGACCACCCCCGGCGGCAAGATCCTCCGCCCGCTCCTGCGCCAGCGCTGGCTCGACGGCACCCTGGAAACCCCCGCCCATCCGTACGTCGAACCAGCCGGCGCCAACGCCCACTCCGGCCCCACCGGCGAAGGCCCCCACGCGACCACCCCCGGCACCCCCATCTCCCTCGAGGAAGACCCCGCCGAACGCACCCAGGAACTCCCGGTAGTCCGCCTGGCCTGGAAACGCACCCTCCAGCAATCCATCCCCACCCCACCCCAACGCCCCACCCTAGGCGCCAACCGCACCCCCACCCCGGACGCGACCCCCACCGCCACAGACGAGCCAGCTCCGACCGCGGGCGAGCCTGGGCCCGCCACCGGAGGAGAGGAGGCTCCCAACGCCGCACGCGAGCCAGCTCCCAACGCAGCTGAGCCAACTCCAACCGTGGGCGATTCGGCTCCCGCCGCCGCAGGTGAGCCTGCCCTCGACCGCGCACCCCAATCCGAGTCCGCAGCCGCCGAGCCAGCCCCCGCCGCCACCGCAGGCGAGCCTGCTCCTGCCGCTGCAGCCGGGCCCGGCTCCGCCGACGTACGCGAGCCAGCTTCGACCGTCGGAGGCGAGGCTTACACCGACCGTGCGCCCCAGGCCGGGTCCGCCGCCGCCGATGCCAACTCCGTCCCCGGTACGACGTCGTCCGTCCCCGACCCCGCGTCCAACAGCGCCTCCGTCGCGGAGACCAGCCGTCAGACCGACGCGAACGAGAACGGCGACGACGAGCCCGACGGGTACTTCGTCAGCACCGCCTTCTCCCGCAAGTCCGCGGACCCCGAAGCCACCACAGAACTCCGCCGCATCGTCGCGCCCATCGCCGGCGCAGAGCTCACCACCGAGGCCCAGCCCAGCTCGGGCGTCGAGCCCACCTCCGGGGTCGAGTCGACCCGGGGCGTCGAGCACACATCCGGCGTCGAGCCGACCCGGGGTGTCGAGCCCGCCCCCGGGGTCGAGCCCACCCCTGACGCCGGCCCCACCGCAGATGTGCAGCCAGGCACCCAACCGCAGCCTGACCCGACGCCCGAGGCCGCCTTCGGCCCCGAGGCCGTGTCAGTGGCGGCCGGAGCTGTCACGCCTGGAACAAACACCGACGCGCAAGCCGCCAAGGCCGGCGCACCTGCTGACCCCGACGCCAACACCGAGTTGGCCCCCGTCGAGCCGGAACCCGAGCGGAGCGATCAGCCCGCGGAGCAGGCAGCACGCCAGACCGCCGAGACCCAGCCGGCTGCTGAGCCGGAAGCCACCTCCGAACCCGCGCCGGAGGAGACCAATGCCAAGGACGGCGAGGCCACAGAGGACGCCGAGTCGGTCGCCACCGAGCAAGACACCGAGCCGAGCGATCAACCCTCGGAGTCGGCTACCCAGGCTGCCGAGATTGAGTCGCCTTCCGACGCGGACCTGAGCGCCGAGCACGAGGCCGGATCGGACCCAGCCGCGGCCCAGGCGCCGGCTGAGCCTAATGACGACTCCACCGACCAGGTCGCAGCACAGACCGCGGAGGCTGGGTCACCTGCTGAGGCGAAGGACGCCTCCGAGCCCGAGTCGGAGGACACAGGCACGACGGCCAGCGCGGTCACCGCGGACGCCGAGCAGTCTGCAGTGCCGAGCGCCGAGCGTACGGCGACGACGCCTGCGCCGACCGCTGATCCGGCAGCAGCAGAGTCCGCCGAGAATGAGGCAGCCGCTCACTCTCACCCCAACGCCGAGTCCGCCGCCGAGCCGGTGGCAGCAGAGTCCGCCGAGCACGAGGCAGCCGCTGAGTCTGACTCCGACGCCGACTCCGCCCCCGTCGAGCCGCGACTCGATCCGGGTGCCCACTCCGTGCAGCAGGTAGCAGCAGAGGCCGCCGCGGACGAGGCGGTTGGTGGGGCTGAGGCCAGCGCCGAGCCCGCCGCCGCCGTGCCGGGATCTGAGCCGGGCGTTCAGTCCGTGGAGCCGGTGGTAGCAGAGTCCGCCGCGGACGAGGCGGTTGGTGAGGCTGAGGCCAGCGCCGAGCCCGCCGCCGAGCCGGGGTCTGAGGCGGACGTTCGGTCCGTGGAGCCGGTGGTAGCAGGGGCCGCGGGGGATGAGGCTGCTACTGAGGCTGAGGCCAGTGCGGAGTCTGCCGCCGTCGAGCCGGGATCTGAGCTGGGCGCTCAGTCCGTGGAGCCGGTGGCCGCCGAGGCAGTCGAGGAGGAGGCGGGTGCTGAGGCTGACGCCAGCGCCGAGGCCGCCGCCGCCAAGCCGGGCGCTCAGTCCGCGGAGCCGGTGGCAGCAGAGGCCGCCGGGGATGAGGCTGGTGCTGAGCGCGAGGCCAGTGCGGAGTCTGCCGCCGCGGAGCTGGGATCCGAGCCGGGCGGTCA
Organism: Kribbella sp. NPDC002412; assembly: GCF_053592935.1. Classification (NCBI taxonomy): domain Bacteria; kingdom Bacillati; phylum Actinomycetota; class Actinomycetes; order Propionibacteriales; family Kribbellaceae; genus Kribbella; species Kribbella sp. NPDC002412. The sequence goes on along the minus strand of NZ_JBSFBL010000027.1, from coordinate 51,734 downwards.
GTCCGTGGAGCCGGGGGCAGCAGAGGTAGCCGCGGAGGAGGCAGCTGCTGAGGCTGATGCCAGCGCCGAATCCGCCGCCGTGGAGCTGGGATCTGAGCCGGGTGCTCAGTCCGTGGAGCCGGTGGAAGCGGACGCTGTCGAGGAGGATGCGGCGGTTGGGGCTGAGGCCGGTGCGGAGTCTGCCGCCGTCGAGCCGGGATCTGAGTCGGGCGGTCAGACCGAGGAGCCGGTGGCCGCCGAGGGAGACGACGGCGACGTGGCCGCGGAAGGCGAGTCGGTCGGTGCTGGGGAAGGCGCCGGGCTGGGTGATGAGGCCGCGGAGCAGGTTGCACGATCCAGTGGGGTCGAGTCGGCAGCCGCGGCGGACCCTGGCGTTGAGCCTGAGGCCGGAGCTGACGCGGCCGGCGTACAGGCGTCGGCAGATCCGAGCGATGGGTCCAGCGAGCAGGTTGCTGCACAGGCCGCAGGGGTCGAGGGGCCTGGTGAGTCGGAGGTTGGCTCTGGGGCGGCAACGGCGGATGGCCGGGCCGCGGAGGGTGACGTCACCGCGGAGGCCGAGTCGGGCGCTGAGGCCCGGGTCGGCACGATCGGGTCAAGCGCCGAGCCTGCGGAGCAGGTTGCGCGGGTTGGTGAGGTGGAGTCGCCTGTCGAGGCGGAGCTCAGCGCTGCGTCCGAGTCCAGCGGCGAGGCTGAGGGTCGCGAGTCCGAGGCTGGCAGCGTCGGGCCGGGGCATGGGGCCAGCGACGAGTCTGCGGAGCAGGCTGTAGAGGCTGCCGGAGTCGAGTCAGCGGGCGGCGCGGAAGTCGCGGACGAAGCCGTGTCGGACGAGACGGTGGTCGGTGAGCGCGCCGTGGAAGGCGAGGCGGTCACCCATGTGGCGGGGTACGCGGCGGCCGATGAGTCTGCGGACCTGATTGCTGAGACTGACGAGGTTGGGTCGCCTTCTGAGCAGAACGGCGCCTCGGAGCCGGTAGCCGAGGACGCCGGTGTCGTGGTTGGCGAGGACGCTGAGGGCGCGGAGCCGGAGCTTGACGCGGATGCAGACGGCGTCGAGCAGGCTGCTGCGGCGGAGATCGAGCCAGAGGTCAGCCCGGAGACCGGGCGCGAGGTGGGCACCGAAGCAGCCGCGGAAGGCGACGGTTCGCAGGCTCGAGTGGTGTCGGGCGACGGCGGGCTGGTTGAGGTGCCGCCGGATGCTGAGCAGGACGGCGTACGTGCGGAGGTTGCGCCGCCGGCCGCTGGGGCGAAGGGCAAGGCGGCTGTTGTTGAGCCGGTGGCTGTGGTGGGGTTGGCTGGGCGGTTTCCGGGGGCTGAGGGGTTGGAGCAGTTCTGGGACAACCTGGTGGGTGGGGTCGAGAGTGTTCGGCGGTTTACGCCTGATGAGGTGCGGCAGGCGGGTGGGCATCCGGATGACGGGCTGGTTGCGGTCAGTGGGGTGCTGGACCATGTCGAGTCGTTCGATGCGCGGTTCTTCGGGTTGGGGGATCGTGAAGCGGAGCTGATGGATCCGGCTCTGCGGTTGTTCCTCGAGGTTTGTTACCAGGCGCTGGAGCACGGCGGGTACGCCGGGACCTCCAGCCGCGTCGGCGTTTTCGCCGGCTCCGGCATGAACCTCTACGCCAAGCAGAACCAGTCCCGCGACTCCCTCGCCGCCCGCGTCGCCTACCGTCTCGGCCTCACCGGACCGGCGATCGGTGTCCAGTCCGCGTGGTCGTCGTCGCTGGTCGCCGTACATTTGGCCTGCCAGGCTTTGAGGTCCGGTGACGCGGATCTCGCGCTCGCCGGCGCGGCCGCCGTACAGGTGCCGCAGGCAACGGGTTACCACCCGTCCCCGGAGTCGATCCTGTCGCCGAGCGGTCAGGTCCGCGCGTTCGACGCCAGCGCTGACGGCACGGTCGCCGGCAACGGCGTCGCCGCGGTCCTCCTCAAGCGCCTCGACCAGGCGGTCGCCGACGGCGACACCGTGTACGCCGTCATCCGCGGTACGGCGGTCAGCAGCGACGACGCCCCCGCCGGCAACCAGGTCGACCTGATCGAGCGCGCGCTCGAGCGGGCCGGTTTCGCGGCCGACTCGCTGAGCTACATCGAGGCCAACGCGATCGGCAGTACGACGGCCGACTCGGCCGAGGTGAAGGCGCTGACGACCGCGCTGCGCAGGCAAACGGACAAGGTCGGCTTCTGCACGCTCGGCTCGGTGAAGCCGAACATCGGCCACCTCGACAGCGCCGCGGGCATGGCGGGCCTGATCAAGACCATCCTGATGCTGCAGCACCGGATGCTGGTCCCGACGATCAACTACACCGAGCCGAACCCGCAGCTCGCCCTCGACGGCAGCCCGTTCGTGATCGGCACCGAGGCCCGCGACTGGGAGGCCGGTACGACGTTGCGCGCCGGCGTCAGCGCACTCGATGCCGGCGGCACCAATGCGCACGTGATCCTGGAGGAGGCGCCGCGCCAGATCCGCCGTGGCGACGACGGTCCGGTCGTGCTGCCGCTGTCCGCACCCGACCTGGACGCATTGGCCGACCTGGTCGAGCTGTACCGCACCGACCTCGGCCACGGCACCGGCCACCGCCTCATCGACCTCGCAGGTACGGCGGCGCTCGGCCGACCGGCGTACCGGCACCGTATCGCCGTCGCCGGCTCGTCAGAGGCTGAGTTGGTCGACGCGCTCGCCACAGCTCAAGCTGCCGAGGTGCCGCGCGGCGGACCCGGGCCACTGGGCTATGCCTTCACCGGACAGGGTGCTGCACGTCGCGGCATGGCTGCTGGGCTTGCGGCGCGCTTCCCGGTGTTCCGGTCGGTGCTGGACGAGTGCGACCGCGTGTACGCCGAGGAGTTCGGCGGCAGCCTGCTCGACCTGTTGCTGACCCCGGCCGGCTCGTCGGAGGGCGTGTGGCCGACGGAGACCGCGCAGCCGGCGCTGTTCGCGTTCGAGCTTGCGTTGGCGCGGTTGTGGCAGTCGTTCGGGGTGCAGCCGGCGCTCGTGGTCGGTCACAGCGTCGGCGAGTACGCCGCTCTGTGCGTGGCCGGTGCATTGTCGTTGGCCGACGGCGTACGGCTGACGGCCAAGCGTGGCGAGCTCATGCAGCGGGGCACGGTCCCTGGCGCGATGGTCGCCGTACGGGCGGATGCCGACCGGGTTCGCGAGCTGGCGCAGACGCCGGGTGTGGAGATTGCCGCGGGCAACGGTCCGCAGTCGTTCGTGCTGACCGGGTCCGAGGTGATCGTCGGGCAGCTGGCCGCGCAGCTGGACCAGTTGCAGGTCGCGTGGCAGCGGCTGGACGTGGACCGGGCGTTCCACAGCTCGTTGGTGGACCCGATCCTGAAGGACTTCGCGGCGATCGTCCGTGAGATCACGCTGAAGCCGTTGCGTACGCCGATGGTGTCGAGCTGGTCCGGTGAGCTGCTGGAGTCGGGGACCGTGCTGGACAGCGACTACCTGGTCGGCCAGCTGCGGCAACCGGTGCTGTTCGGTGACGCGGTCGAGGCGGTGACGGCGGCCGGCTGCCGGCGCTTCATCGAGCTCGGGCCGGACGCCGTACTGAGTCCGGCCGGTCGCCGGATCGCGCCGAACAGCACGTGGATCCCGGCGCAGCGGCTCGGGCAAGACCCGGTGCTGGCGACGATGAACGGCCTGGCCGAGCTGTACGAGCAGGGCACCGAGATCGCTTGGAACAAGGTGTACGGCGATGGCGGCCGGGTGCCGTTGCCGACGTACCCGTTCCGGCGGGTGCATCACCCGATCGACACGTCTGCTGCTGTCGCGGAGAGTGCGGAGAGTGCTGGGCGGCTGAGTCCGTTCGAGCGGGCCGCGCGGGCGCAGACCGTGGTCTTCGAGCCGGCCAGCGGTACGGGGCCTGCGGTGAAGAAGATTCCGTTGGATCCGCCGGTGGAGGCGGAGCCCGTCCAGGCGGTCGAGTCCGACGAGATCGAGGCCGAGGCCGACGCGGCGGATCAGTCGGTGTTCGCGCTGCCGGCCGAGACCCATTCGGTGGACGCGGACTACTTGGCGCAGGCTGGCTCGTTGTCGGGTGACGAGGTGTCGGCCGAGGTCTATCGCGCGTCGCTCGATGTGGTGCTGGACCTGACCTGCGAGGAACTGTCGCTTGACCCGTACGACCTCACGGTTGATCACACGTTCGCCGAGCTGGGGGCGAGTGCGGAGTCGATGGCGCCGGTGGTCGAGGAGATCAACGCGCGGTTCGAGGTCAGTCTGACGGCGGAGGAGTTGTTCGGCAGCTTCAATACGCCGCACAAGCTGGCGACTGCCGTGGCGATCCAGGCGCCGAAGCCGGAGCAGGTCGCAGAAGAAGTGGTTGCTGAGGGCGACGAATCGGCTGAGACGCCTGCTGTTGTTGAGGAAACCGATGCGCGGACCGCGTTGGCGGTGCTGGGGACTGGGCTGGCGGAGTTGGCGGCGAAGGTGGACGAGGCCGCGGCTGCGACGAGCGAGGCTGAGTTGCCGGGGTCGGGGATGGCGGCGCTGATGTCGCAGCAGCTGCGCGTTGCCGGGCAACTGGTCGACGGAGTCACCAAGCTGATGCGTGAGCAGCTTGCGCTGCTCGAGCCCTCGCAGGAGTCCGCGAAGGCTGAAGCGCAGGAGCCCGACGAGTCGGCGGACGACGAGGACCCTGAGCCGGCCGCCGAAACGGACAACAAGCCCGAAGCAGGCGCGAAGACCGAAGCAGGCGCGAAGACCGAAGCAGGCGCGAAGGCCGACGCCGACGGTGAGCAGACTGGAGCGGTAGAGCTGGCCGCCCTCGGCGGTTCCGCGGTGCAGACAGTGGAGCTTTCGGACGAGGAGCGAGAGGCTCGGCGGCGGGATCTGGCGTACTGGGACGTGGCCCTGGCTGGGGCTGAGCCCCTGGTGTTGATGGGCGATCGGCCGGTAGGGGAGCAGGGCGTCGGCTCCGTCAAGAAGGAGTTGGCCGAGGAGCTCGGCGACGCGATCTTCGTGTTCAGCCGGGAGCGCAAGGTCAGCCCGCTGATGGTGATGCTCGCGGCCGTCGGCACCGTGCTCGGCCGGTTCGCGGCGCAGGACGACGTGACGATCGGGACCGCGCCGCCCCGCCCGCAGGGCGACACCTCGACCACGGCTCAGCGGGCCCTGCCGATCCGCGTCGACCTGTCCGGCGAGCCCGACCTCGGCGTGCTGGCGCATCGGGTCCGCGACGTCACGACCGGCGCGTTCGACCACGCCGGCACCGACCTCGCCGTACTGGAACGCGACCCGCTCTTCCAGGTCCTGGTCGAGTTCGAGGACGGCGACACCGATCTGCCGAAGCACCTCGACCTGCGGCTGCGGCTGACGCACCACGAGTCAAGGATCACCTGCACGGCGGACTACCGCGCCGGCATGTTCGAGCAGACCACCATCGACCGCCTGCTCGCCTACCTGGAAGCGGTACTGCGCCGCGCCACCACGCAACCGCACCTCCGCCTCCCCGACCTGATGCTGCCGATCGACTCCGACCTGCAGACGCTGCACGAGCTGGAAGGCGATATCGACCCCGCCAGCCCGATCGGCCGAGTACGGCGCAACGCAGTAGTCGCCGGCGAGCTCAGCGGACTGCACACGCTGTTCGAGCAGCAGGTCGCCCGCACCCCCGACGCGATCGCGCTGATCCAGGGCAGCCGCGAGCTCACGTACGCCGAGCTGGACCGTCGCTCCAACGCGGTCGCCTGGCAACTGGTCGACCTCGGCGTCAAGCCCGGCCAGCTGGTCGCCGTACGTGTTGCCCGAGGCACCGAGCTCGTGGTCGCGGTGCTCGCCGTACTCAAGTCCGGCGCGGCCTACCTGCCGCTGGACCCCGGAGTGCCGGAGTCGCGGTGGGCGTTCATGGTCGACGACTCCTCGGCGGTCGCGCTGGTCGGTGACGACGCCGCGCTGGCGGACCGGCTCGGGCTGCGGCTGGTTCCGGTCGCGGCGGCGGACGGCGGCCCGCGGTCGCAGCAGGCGCCGCCGGTTCGGTCGGCCGCCGATGACGTTGCCTACTGCATCTACACGTCCGGCTCGAACGGCAACCCGAAGGGCGTGCTGGTTCCGCACCGCGGTCCGGTCAACCTGATCCGGCACTACCTGGCCACCCGGCGCTCGCTGCGGACGCTGCAGTGGACGTCGTTCGGCTTCGACGTCCACGTGCAGGAGATGTTCACCGCGCTGGCGTCCGGTGCGCCGCTGGTGCTGATCGGCGAGGACGACCGGTACGACCCGGACGCGGTGATCGCGGCGCTGCGCGACCACCAGGTCGAGCGGCTGTTCATGGCGTTCAGCCCGTTGACGGCGCTGCTCGCGACGATGCGCCGGCTGCCGGAGCTGCCCGCGTTGCGCGAGATCGTCGCCGGCGGCGAAGCGATGGTGCTGACGCACAAGGTGCGGGACTTTCTCGACGCGCACCCGGACTGCCGGCTGTTCAACGAGTACGGCCCGGTCGAGGCGTCGATCGTGACCACGATCCACGAGGTCGACCCGGCCGAGGACCGCCCGTCGATCGGGCGGCCGGTCGAGGGCGTCGTCGTACGGCTGCTGGACCAGGCGCTGCGGCCGGTGCCGGTGGGCGCGGTCGGTGAGATCCACCTCGGCGGCGCGGCTGTTGCCCAGGGCTACATCGGGCGGCCGGACGAGACCGAGCGCGCGTTCGTGCCGGACCCGGGTCACCCGGGTGGGCGGCTGTACCGCAGCCGCGACCTCGGTCGCTGGCGGGCGGACGGGACGCTGGAATACCTAGGCCGCGCGGACGACCAGGTGAAGATCCGCGGCCACCGGGTCGAGCCGGGGGAGACCGAGCACGTGCTCGCGGACCAGCCCGGCGTGATCGACGCGGTCGTGGTCGCCTGCGCGGACCCGGCCGGTGACACCTGCCTGCTCGGGTACGTCGTCCTGGAGGACAGCGATCCCGCGGTCCTGGCCCGGTTGATGCTCGACCTGGGCAAGGAGCTGCCGATCTATCTGGTGCCGGCCGATCTGATCCCGATCGAGGAACTCCCGCTCGACGACAACGGCCGCCTGGACCGCGCCCGCCTCCCCGAACCCGAGTGGCTCAAGCCGTAGTCAGCAAGCTTGTTCTGCACCGTGGACGGGGGTTGGGCCGGTGGCAGCCCTCCCGCAACCACCGCCGACCGTTCACGGTGCAGAACCCGCGACGATCCTCATCCCTCCTGAGGATCGATCGCACTCCGCGCCGGTCTGCCTCTGAACAGCGATGAGGCGCTGATCACGCAGACGAGCAGGGAGTAGATCGCGAGCGCGAATCCGACGCTCCCGGGTCCGGTCCCGCTCCCGGTGGAGCTGGATCCGGAGCCGAGGGCCACCACCGCGGTGACCACGACGAGCGCGATCAGCGGTCCGGCCCAGCCGAGCACGCCCATCCGCAGCGCGTGCCCGTCGTCGACCTGCCCACCGGAACCCGAGCCGGAGCCCAGGGGCGAGCCCGAGCGCAGACCAATACCGGATTCCGGTGAGCAGACCGCGGCCGCGCCGGCGACGGTCGCGGCGGGATCCGAGCCGGCGAGGGCTCGTCCGCGCAGGCAACCGTGCAGGGCGGCGACGCCGCACGCTGCGGCGACGTTCAGCAGTAACAGGCGGTCGGCGACATCACCGAGCCGTGCGCCACCCGGACCGACCGTGCCGTGCACCACGGCGTACAAATCGACCGGAACGGTGACCGCGGCGGCGCCGACGACCGCGAACTGGAACAACCTGGGCCGCCGTACGACTTGGCGGCGCGAGAGGGTGGTGACGACCGCAGCGGTGAGGAAGGCGGCGAAGAGCAGGAGTACCGCGACGTCCATCAGGACTGGTCCCTTGGGGTCGAGCGTTGCCTCAGACAACGCGGGCGGACGTTGCTACCTCACCTGATCCACTTCCACTACCACGCGATGGCGGCGGAGAGTCTCCTCTCCGCCGCGCTCGCGTTCTGGCCGGTCCAGGCCCCCCTGATCGGCCGTTCCGGTCGGTCCGAGCCCCCCTCGACCGACCCTGGATGACGTGCCCCCACCCCATCCACCCGTTGCATCGGAGACGACGGGGCGGTCGTTACACACTTCTGGGCAACTTCGTAAAAATTGCGCAAAGCTGCTCACGACGCCCTTTTCCGGACGCGTTAGGTGTGCGCGGAAGCTCCCAGGCGTCAGCGAACGGCGGACCAGGCCTGGTGGGCGGCCCCGAGCAGGCCGGCGTTGTCCAGCTGGGCGGGCTCGACGCTGAGATCGGTGACGAAGGGCAACTGGGCGAGCCGCTTGACCCAGGCCTGGACCGGGTCGAACAGGACCGAGCCGGCCTTCGAGACACCGCCGCCGATGACGACGGTGGTGAGGTCGACGGTGACCGCGGTCGCAACGATGCCGGCGGCCAGCGCCTGCGCGCCGTCGTCGAACGCCGCCAGCGCGAGCTCGTCCCCGGCGGCCGCATCGGCGGCCAGTACGGCGGCGTCGACAACCTCGTCGGCTCGCCAGCCCCGCCGCTTGGCCCGGGCGACCATCCGCGGCCCGCTCGCGTACGCCTCGACGCACCCGAACGATCCGCACGCGCACGCCTCGCCGTCCAGGTCGACCACCACGTGACCGATGTGCGCGGCGTTGCCCGACTGCCCGATCATCGGCTTGCCGTCGACCACCAGGCCGCCGCCGACGCCGGTCGACACCACGATGCCGAGCAGCGTGTCGGCCTCCCGCCCGGCGCCGGTCCAGAACTCACCGAGCGCGAAGCAGTGCCCGTCGACCCCAAGGGTCACCGGTACGTCGCCGACCAGCTCGCGGACCCGGCCGACCAGGGGGAAGTTCCGCCAGCCGGTGATGTTCACCGGCGACACCAGCCCGTGGTCTTGGTCGAGCGGTCCGGCCGAACCGATGCCGACCGCCAGCGGCTCGGCGTCGCCGCGGACCCGGTCGATCAGCTCGGCCAGCGCGGCGAACACCTGGTCGGCGTCGCCGGCCGGGGTGAGGATCCGGTCGCCGGTCAGGATCCGGCCGTCCGCGGACACGAGAGCGGCGGCCATCTTCGTGCCGCCGATGTCGATCCCGAGAACCGTGTCCTGCGCGGTCACCGCAACGTCACTCATCGTCCCCCCGGGGCAGTGGCGGTTGTCTGCTGGGCAAGCGGTCACGGTGTCGGGCTCCGTCGAGAGCGGTCAGGTCGAGAGACAACGTTATCTGTAGTCGGGCCGGACAGCGAGGGGTAAGTCTCAGAAATCCGTCCGGAAACCGTCCTGGCACGCTCAAAATCGGCCTGACAACCATCTGACAACGTTCGCCCTGATCTGGTCACGCGACGCTAATCACTAGCTGTCCGTGACGGCGCACCCACAGCGGTTTCGAGTGGCGCCTGCCCCCGTCGGAGCGAGAGGGTGTCTGGATGAGCGATCACCTGGAACGTGATGCCGCCGGCGCGCTGGTCGTCGGCTTCGACGGGACCACCGCCTCGGACGACCTGCGCCGCGCGGTCGCGGGCGGGCTGGGCGCGGTCATCCTGTCGACGCGCAACGTCTCCGACGCCGAGCAGGTCCAGGCCCTGACCGCCGCACTGCGGTCGGAGCGGCCGGACCTGGTCATCTCGATCGACCACGAGGGTGGCGAGTTCAGCCATCTGGCCCCGGCGAACCCGTGGCCGCTGGCCTCGCCGCGGATCCTCGGCGACCTCGACGACGTCGACCTGACCCGCGCCTCGGCCCGGGACGCCGCCGCCACACTCGCGAGCCTCGGCATCGACCTGATGCTCGCGCCGTCGGTCGACGTGAACAGCAACCCGGCGAACCCGATCATCTCGACCCGCTCGTTCGGCACCACCGCCGACGTCGTCTCGCGGCACGGGGTCGCGTTCGTCGAGGGCGTGCACGAGGCCGGGATCGCCGCCTGCCCGAAGCACTTCCCCGGCCATGGCGACGTCACCGTCGACTCACACCTCGACCTGCCCCGGGTCGACCGCTCGATCGCCGAGGTGACCGACGTCGAGCTCGCGCCGTTCAAGGCGACCATCGCGGCCGGCGCCGACGTGGTCATGAGCGCCCACATCGTCTTCTCCGCGTACGACGACCAGCCGGCCACCCTCTCGCACCGCATCCTCACCGGGCTGCTCCGCGAGGAGCTCGGCTTCACCGGCGTGATCACCACCGACGCCCTCGAGATGCAGGCGATCACCAAGAGCCAGTCGCTCGAGGACGCCACCGTCGCGTCCGTCCGGGCCGGCGCCGACCTCGCCATGGTCGCGCTCGCCGCGGCCGATCCGCGGACGCTCACCAAGGCCCTGGTCGATGCCGTCGGCAACGGCAGTCTCGACGCCGGACGGCTCGCCGACGCCGCCGGCCGGGTCCGCGCGCTCGCCGCGAAGCTGAAGGCTCGTCCCCGTCAGCCCGGTCTCGACGGTGCCCCGGTCCGCGAGGTCGCCACGCGCGTCGTGGCCAGTCAGACCCTGCCCGCGCTCGGCTCCCAGCCGTACGTCGTCGACCTGACCCAAGGCCTGCACCCGGCCTGGAACCCCTACTTCACCGGGCTTCCGGAGGTCTTCAGCCGGATCGCGCCCGGTTCGGAAGGAGTGGTCCTGCGCGGCGAGCATCGACTCCTCGACAGCGCCGGATCCGAGTCCGAAGGCGCCATCGCCCGCGCTGCGGCAGCGGCGGCCGGCCGTCCACTGGTGGTCGCGGTGCAGGACGCCGTACGCACGCCGTGGATGCGTGAGGCGCTGGCCGCGTTGCTGCAGGGTCGCGGCGAGAACACCGTCGTGCTGTGCACCGGTATCCCCGAGGATCGCGAGCTCGTGCCCGAAGGGATCGCCGTCGGTACGACGTCCGGGCGCAACGTGATCGTGCTCGAGGCGATCGCCAGGGCCCTCACCCGGGACGGCAGCTGAGACTCAGGTCGAGCGCGTTCTGCTCCACGTAGTTGAGGGCGTGCCGGACGGCGCCGACGGAGACGATCGCGTCGCCGAGTGACGACACGGCGACGCGCGGCGGGGTCGAGGTGAAGCCGGCCAGTTGCTGCTCGATGTCGGGCAGCAGCGACTTGGCCGCCTCGGCGACCGCGCCGCCGATCACGACCAGCTCGGGGTTGAACATGATGGAGAGCGTGGCGACCACCCGGGCGGTCCGGGCGGAGATGCGCTGCAGGATCTCCAGCGCGACCTGGTCACCGGCGTCGGCGGCCGTGAAGACCAGCTCCGCGGTCACCGGCCGGTCGCCGGCCAGGGCGCGCAGCGCCGTCTTCACGGCGGGGTCGGCGGCGGCCGCGGCGCCGTCCTCGCGGGCGATCCGCGCGATGCCGTGGGTGTCGCCGACGCCCTCGACCAGCTTGAGGTAGACCATCTCGCCGGCACCTCCGCGCGAGCCGTGCAGCAGTCGGCCGGAGTCCATCAGTCCGGAGCCGAACCGCTCACTGGCCAGCAGTACGGCGAGGTCGTCGACGTTGCGGCCTTCGCCGCGCCAGTGCTCGCCGAGCGCGGCCAGGTTGGCGTCGTTCTCCAGCAGGACCGGCCAGCCGTGCAGCTCGGTCAGCCTCCGGCCGAGCCCGGCGTCGAAGCGCCGCCAGAACTCGTCGTCGGCGAGGATGTTGCCGCTCCGGTCGACCGGTGCGGCAACCCCGGCGCCGGCCGCCAGCACCTGAGCGTCCGGCACCTGCGCGGTCTCGAGCGCCTCGACGACCGTCTCGTGCACAATCTCCGTCCGGTCGGCGGCGGTCGAGTCGCCGGCCACCGAGTGCACCGCCTTGGCCACCGTCTCGCCGCGCAGGTCGGCGACCAGCACGGTGGTCTTGCCCGCGCCGATGTCGATCCCGAGCACGTAGCCGGCCCGGCTGTTGAACTCGAACCGGCGCGACGGCCGCCCGACCGCGCTGTCGTCCCGGCCGGGGTCGTGCTCGACCACCCAGCCCATCGAGATCAGGTCGTTGCAGACCGCGTGCACGGTCGCCCGGGTCAGACCGGTCGCCTCGATCAGGCCGGTTCCTGTCATCACCCCGGCCCGGGAGAGCACGCCGAGTAGCTTCCCGGCGTTGACCCGGCGCAGCATCGGCGGCGTCGCCGTGGGCGGAGTGGCCGATGGCTTCGCCATGAAACCCCCTTGACCTGTCGTGGACTGAAGCGCAGAATACTGCAGAATCTAAATTTAGAGTATATATAAATACGTGGGCAACATCCCCGCAACCGCCTGGAAACCCTGGACCCGCGCCTTCCGACCCAAGTGAGGCTCTCTTGACCAGCACGCAGCCGCCGACCGACCGAGACTGGTGGCGCCAAGCCGTCGTCTACCAGATCTACCCGCGCAGCTTCGCCGACTCCAACGGCGACGGCGTGGGTGACCTGCAGGGCATCATCAGCCGCGTTCCGTACCTCACGTCCCTAGGTATCGACGCGGTCTGGCTGAGCCCGTTCTACCCGTCGGCCCTGGCCGACGGCGGGTACGACGTCGACGACTACCGCAACGTGGACCCGCGCCTCGGCACCCTCGAGGACTTCGATGTCCTCGTCTCGGCGCTGCACGACGCGGGTATCAAGCTGATCGTCGACATCGTCCCGAACCACACCTCCAACCGGCACGAGTGGTTCACCGAGGCGCTGGCCGCCGACAAGGGCGCGCCGGCCCGGGACCGGTACATCTTCCGGGAGGGCGAGGGCGACGAGCCGCCTTCGGACTGGGACTCGGTGTTCGGCGGTTCCGCCTGGGCGCAGGTCGAGGACGGGCAGTGGTACCTGCACCTGTTCGCGGCCGAGCAGCCGGACCTGAACTGGGAGCACCCGGAGGTCCGGGCCGACTTCCTGCAGACGCTGAGGTTCTGGTCGGACCGCGGGGTCGACGGATTCCGCGTCGACGTCGCGCACGCCCTGGTGAAGAACCTCAGCGAGCCGTTCCCGTCGAAGACCACGCTGCCCCGGCAGTCGGAGTCCAACGGGGCGCACCCGCTCTGGGACCAGGACGGCGTCCACGAGATCTACCGCGAGTGGCGCACGGTGCTGAACGAGTACGACCCGCCCCGGTCGGCCGTGGCCGAGGCGTTCGTGCCGGCCGCCCGCCGGGCCCGGTACGCGAGTGCCGATGGGCTCGGGCAGGCGTTCAACTTCGACCTGCTGCAGGCCGACTTCGAGTACGCGAAGTTCCGGCAGGTGATCGAGGACAACCTCGCGCTGGCCGAGCTGAACGGCTCGTCCTCGACCTGGGTGTTCTCCAACCACGACGTGGTCCGGCACGCGACTCGGTACGGGTTGCCGAAGGACCCGTCCGGCAGCTGGCAGGACGGCAAGGCGTGGCTGCTCAGCAACGGGACCGAGCCGACGATCGACGTCGAGCTCGGCCTGCGGCGGGCGCGGGCGGCGACGCTGCTGATGCTGGCGCTGCCGGGATCGGCGTACCTGTACCAGGGTGAGGAGCTGGGGTTGCAGGAGGTCGGCGAATTGCCGGCCGCGAACCTGCAGGACCCGGCGTACTTCCGGTCGAAGGGCGCCGAGAAGGGCCGTGACGGTTGCCGGGTGCCGATTCCGTGGACGGTCGGCGGACTGTCGTTCGGCTTCGGCTCGGGTGGTTCGCACCTGGTCCAGCCGAAGTGGTTCGGCGGCTACTCGGTCGAGGCGCAGGAGGGCGACCCGGAGTCGACGCTCAGCCTCTACCGGAAGGCTCTCGCCGTACGGCGTGGGCTGCAGACGGGCAACTCGCTGACCTGGGTCGAAGGCGGCGACGACGTCCTGCACTTCGTCCGTCCCGGCGGCTGGCAGTCCATCACCAACTTCGGCGCCGCTCCGATCGAGCTGCCCGAGGCTGCGGTGGTGCTGTCCAGCGGCCCGCTCGAGGGCGAGAAGCTGCCGAGCGCCACCACCGCCTGGCTGATTTAGACACGTCCCGGTCATCCCCGGTCGTCCCCCTGGCGGCTGTGGCTTGGCCGGGACGGACCGCCGGAACGGATCGTGGTGAAGGCGGCGGGGCGGTCGCCGCACTGCGCCGGCACCGGCGGGTGTGGTTGTGACGGGGGCACCGGACGGTTGCCCCCGTCACAATCCCTGCGGGTGAAAAGATAGGCCCGTGACTCCGAGGCTTGCTGACGTGATCGCCGTACTCGACCGGCTCTACAACCCGGCCTGGGCCGAGAGCTGGGATGCGGTCGGGCTGGTGACCGGGGACCCGGACCAGCCGGTACGGCGGATCCTGTTCGCCGTCGACCCGATGCGTCCGGTCGTGGACGAGGCGATCGCCGGTGACTTCGACCTGCTCGTCACGCACCACCCGCTGCTGCTGCGTGGGGTGAACAGCGTCGCCGCGACGACGCCCAAGGGTCGCGTCGTCCACGACCTGATCAAGAGCAATACCGCCCTGCACGTCTGCCACACCAACGCCGACAACGCGAACCCCGGCGTCAGCGACGCGCTCGCCGCGGCCCTCGGTCTGCAGGACACCCGCCCGCTCAAGGCGATGCCCGCGGACCCGACGGACAAGCTCGTCGTGTTCGTCCCGGTCGAGGAGACGCAGGGCATGCTCGACGCGCTGGCGAAGGCGGGCGCGGGCCGGATCGGGGACTACGACCGCGCCGCCTGGAGCGGGACCGGCGAGGGCACCTTCCGGCCGCTCGAAGGCGCCAACCCGACGATCGGGCAGGTCGGCGACATCGAGGTGGTCGCGGAGAACCGGCTGGAGATGCTCGTCCCACGCCGGAACCGCCGTGCCGTGGTGGAAGCGCTGAAGGCGGCCCATTCCTACGAGGAGCCTGCCTTCGACATCTACGAACTGGCCGCGCTGCCGAGTGAGCGTGGCGGCGGACGGGTCGGCGTGCTCCGCGCGCCGATGCCGCTGCGGGACTTCGCCCGGCTGGTCGCGGACAACCTGCCGCGGACGGAGCACGGCGTACGGGTGTCTGGCGACCCCGACCGGATCATCGAGACCGTCGCGGTGGTCGGGGGAGCGGGCGACTCGGAGTTCGACCGGGTTCGCGCGGCCCGGGTGGACGCCTACGTCACCGCGGACCTCCGGCACCACCCGGCGACCGAGGCCCGGGCGTACGACGTGGGGCCTGCGCTGGTCGACGTCGCGCACTGGGCGAGCGAGTGGCCGTGGCTGCGGGACGCGGACCGGCTGCTGCGCGAGCAGTTGGAGGGTGACGTCGAGACGCACATCTCCACCATCTGCACCGACGCCTGGACGCTCCGCGTCGGCCAGGACGCATCGAGCTGAGCCATCTCGTCCCTAGGCTGAGCCGGTGCTCTCCCGGCTCGGCCTGCTGTCGCTTCTGCTTATCGCACTGACCGGTTGTGCCGGGCTCGGTGACCCGGATCGCTCCGCCAGTCCGGCGCAGCTGCCGTCTCCGCAGCCGAAAGCGGTACATCCGCCCGCGGCCAAGCCGGTCGATCGCGACCAGGCCCGGGTGCTGGCCGCGCTCGCGCAGGTCGACGCCTGTGCGCTGCTGAACCCGGCCAAGGCTCCCGGATTTGCAGTCGGCGACACGATTCGCCGTACGGATCCCCACGAGTGCCGGATCGAGCACGGCAGCGCGTGGGTTCGGGCCGAGCTCGGCCTCGGCGATCCGTTCCGGTTCGACAGCGAACTGCGCACGCTGGCCGGAGCCAAGGCCTACGTGAGAGGCGACAAGGACGCCTGCCAGGTGACCTTGCCGGTGTCCTTCGAGAACCACCGGCCGCTTCGAGGTGGGCAGCTACCCGACGCTCACCGTGGACGGCTGCACCGACTGGGTCAACGGGCGGAGGGGCACCGAGGTCAGCCTCGGCTACGGGCCGGACCTGGTGCCCTCGAACTTCTCCAGGACCGTTCGGCTCGGTGGTCGGACGGCCGGTCTCACGTACGGCGAGGGGCAGTGCTGGCTGACCTGGAACCAAGGACCGTCCGCGCAGCCGGATCCGCGCGAGCAGTGGGTGCAGATCGTGCTGCGGTCGCCGAACTGCGGGACCAGCAAGCGGCTCGCGGTGAAGCTGATCGGGATCCTCGAAGGTCCGGTCCCGGCCGGCGCCAAGCCGCAGGCACCGCTGCTGATGAAGCCCAGCGACCACGACTCGAAGCAGCCGGGTGCGTGTGTCGATCTGGAGGTCACCAAGCAGTTCCCGGTCTGCGAGCCGTACGTTCCGGTGCCGCCGCCGAAGGGTGCGGTCGAGGTGTACCGGCAGGGGAGCCAGGACGGCAACGTCGTGTGCTCGATCAGCCAAGGCGCCGTACGGCGTGTGCTCGGCACCGGGTTCCGTCCGGTCGTCGAGGGCTCGGCCTGTGTGTTCGTCGAGCCGAGTCATGCGCTCGAGGTCAGGGTCGGGGTGAGCGATCGGAGGGTGGGGATGGGCGTGGCGCCGCGCAAGGTCGAGCTGGCCGGCCGGCAGGCGGTTGTCTCGACGCTGCGGTCGGATGAGGACAGCAAGCTGGTCTACCTGCGGGCCGACGACATGACTGGTGTGGTGCTGTCCGTCCACTTCACCTTCGAACGACCGCGCGGCGGCGGCGACCTGGACACCATCCGCGAGTCCCAGCTCGAGCCGCTGGCCCAGCAAATCCTCGAACAGTCCTTCTGACCACCACCCCGGCTTGTGGCGCCAAGGCAGTAGCGTGGAGACTCTCACAACTGAAAGCTGTTGATCGAAGGAGCCGACCCTGAACGCCGAGCCCGCTGTCCAACGCCGGTTGCTGGACCTGCAGGACCTCGACCTGCAGCTGGATCAGGTCGCCCACAAACGCAAGTCGCTGCCGGAGCACCAGGCCCTGGCCGACCTGGTCGCGGAGAAGTCGGTGGTCGACCGCGACCTCGTCACCGCCGACACCGAGGTCAGCGACCTGCAGCGCGAGCAGAAGAAGGCCGACAGCGACGTCGAGCAGGTGCGGCAGCGCAAGGCCCGCAACCAGCAGCGCCTCGACTCCGGCCAGGTCACCTCGCCGCGGGACCTGGAGAACCTGCAGCACGAGATCGGCTCGCTGGACCGGCGGATCTCCGACCTCGAGGACGCCGAGCTCGAGGTGATGGAGAAGCTGGAGGCCGCCGAGGCGGTGCAGGCCGACCTGCGCACCCGGGCCGAGGCGTTCGCCGGCCGGCAGGCCGAGCTGGAGACCACCCGGGACGCCGCGCTCAAGGAGCTCGACGAGCAGCGCGCCCAGCTCGGCGACAAGAGGGCCACGGTCGCCGCCGAGCTCCCGGACCCGCTCGTCGCGCAGTACCAGCGGCTTCGCGAGCACAACGGCGGCATCGGCGCCGCGCCGCTGGTCGGCAAGCGCTGCATGGGCTGCCGGATGGAGCTGGCGCCGTCCGACCTGAACCGCATCAAGGCTGCCGCGCCGGACGCCGTACTGCGCTGTGAAGAGTGCGGCCGGATCCTGGTCCGGACGTCGGAGAGCGCCGTATGAGCGTCGACCACGTCATCGTGGAGGCGGACGGCGGATCACGCGGCAATCCCGGACCAGCGGCGTACGGCGCTCTGGTGCGCGATCCCGCGACCGGCGAGGTGATCGCGCAGGTCGGGAAGACGCTCGGGATCGCGACCAACAACGTCGCCGAGTACTCCGGCCTGGTCGCCGGGCTGGAGCTGGCCGCGGAGTACGCGCCGAACGCCTCGATCGAGGTGCGGATGGACTCCAAGCTGGTGATCGAGCAGATGGCCGGCCGCTGGAAGATCAAGCACCCGGACCTGCAGCCGCTCGCGATCAAGGCGCAGGGGCTGGCCCCGTTCGGCACCGAGTGGACCTGGGTCCCGCGCGCGCAGAACGCGGCCGCGGACGCGCTCGCGAACATGGCGCTGGACGGCGTGCCGATCCCGCTGACCCCCGAGGCGACCGCTGCCGGGCCGGCCGTGGCCAGAGAGCCCTCGGACCTGCAGAAGGCGTTGCAGGGCTGGGGTGCGCAGGCCGAGCCGCCGACGCAGCTGATCTTCCTGCGGCACGGCGAGACCCCGCACAGCGTGGAGAAGAAGTTCTCCGGATCCGGCGGCGACAACCCCGGGCTGAGCGACACCGGCCGGGCCCAGGCACATGCAGCCGCGGAGTACCTGTCGCGGATCGGCGGCGTGGACGCGCTCGTGACGTCGCCGATGCTGCGGACGCGGCAGACGGCGGAGATCGTCGGCGCAGGTCTCGGACTCGAGCCGATCGTCGACGAGGGCTGGGTCGAGGTCTCGTTCGGCGACTGGGACGGGCACACGTTCGCCGAGATCCAGCAGAAGTGGCCGGACGCGCTGAACGCCTGGCTGGACTCGACCGCGGTCGCGCCGCCCGGCGGTGAGTCGTTCGACGTGTGCGCGCGGCGGGCCCGGTCGGCGCGGGACGGGCTGCTGGCCAGGTACCCGGGCAAGACGGTGGTCGTGGTCACCCACGTGACGCCGATCAAGCTGATGGTCCGGTCGGTGCTGCAGGCCCCGATGGCGTCGCTGTTCCGGATGGAGTTGCGTCCGGCAACAGTGACCGAGATCCACTGGTACGCCGACGGCCTCGCGTCACTGCGCTCCTTCAACGTGCAACCCTCGCTAGTCTGAGGTCCAACGCACAGCTGAGTAGGACGGAGAGCGCCCGTGCCGTTGCAGAGGGTTCACTTTGCCGAGGACGTGCCCGAGGTGTTCCGGGCGTCGCTACGGGACATCCGGCGCGAGCTCGACGTACCGGCCGAGTTCCCGCCTGAGGTGGTGGCGGCGGCGCTCGAAGCGGTGAAGAACCCCCGGCTGCCGGAGCTGGACCGGACCGACATCGAGTTCGTCACGATCGACCCGCCGGACTCGATGGACCTCGACCAGGCGCTGCACATCGAGCGGAACGGCGACGGCTACACGGTCTACTACGCGATCGCCGACGTCGCCGCGTTCGTCCAGCCCGGCGACCCGATCGACGTCGAGGCGCGTCGTCGTGGCGAGACCCTCTACGCGCCGGACAAGCGCACCCCGCTGCACCCGCCGGAGCTGTCCGAGGGCGCGGCCTCGCTGCTCGCCGACCAGGTCCGTCCTGCGCTGCTGTGGACGATCCAGGTCGACGCGTCCGGTGAGGGCACCGGCGTCACCTGCGAGCGCGCGCTGGTGAAGTCGCGCGCCAAGCTGAACTACGCCGGCGTCCAGAAGGACCTCGACGCAGGGACGGCGCGGGAGTCGCTGCAACTGCTCCGCGAGGTCGGCCAACTGCGTGAACGGCTCGAACTCGAGCGCGGTGGCGTCAACCTGCCGATCCCGGACCAGGAGGTCGTGACCTCCAACCACGGCTGGGGACTGGAGTTCCGCGCGCCGCTCCCGGTCGAAGGCTGGAACGCGCAGATCTCGCTGCTCACCGGCATCTCGGCGGCGGACCTGATGCTCGGCGGCAAGATCGGCATCCTGCGCACGCTGCCGGAGTCGCACGAGGACCTGCGCCGCAAGCTCGGGAACACCGCCAAGGCGCTCGGCATCTCCTGGCCGGACGGGACGTCGTACGCCGAGTTCATCCACGGCCTGGATCCGAAGGTGCCGGCGCACGCGGCGATGCTGGCCGCCTGCACGGTGCTGTTCCGCGGCGCCGGGTACACCGCGTTCGCGGGTTCGACGCCGGATCGGCCGGAGCACGCGGCGATGAAGGCCGAGTACGCGCACGTCACCGCGCCGCTGCGTCGGCTGGTCGACCGCTGGACCGGCGAGATCTGCGTCGCGCTGTCCGCGGGGACCGACGTCCCCGAGTGGGCGCGCGAGTCGCTGGACGAGATCCCGAAGATCATGGACGACGCCGATCGCCGGGCGAACGCGTACGAGCGGTCGATCGTCAGCATGGTCGAGGCCGGGCTGGTGGCCGAGCAGGTCGGGTCCGTGTTCGACGGCGTGATCACCGAGGTCGACCAGCGCGAGAACACGCGCGGCATCGTCGTACTGTCCAAGCTCGCGATCGAGGGACGGGTCACCGGCGCGGCGCCGCTGCCGCTCGGTCAGGCGGTTCGGGTCAAGCTCGTCGAGGCCGACATCGCCAAGCGGTCGGTCTCCTTCGAGCTGGCTTCCTAGGAGTCCTCGACTAGCTGCTCAGGTAGTCCTCGACCGCCTTGGTCGTCCGCTCGAGGTCGCCGGTCGCGAGCAGGTCGAGCAGGGCGCCGCGGAGCATCGCCAGTACGGCGGTACGGCGCGCCTCGGCGTCGGGGGTGCCGGGATCGGGCTGACTCGCCTTGAGCAGCTCGAGCCAGTCCTCGACGGTCGAGCGGCCGTAGTCCGCCCAGGGTCCCTTCGGCGCGACCAGCGATCGCCCGTACGCCTCGACCCAGAACTTCATCAACGGCCGCCGTTCGGGCGCGGCCAGCCAGGTCCACAGCTCCCGGGCGACCGCGGTCAGCCCGGGTGGTTCGTCGTACCGCTCGTCGATCTGCCGGAGCAGCTCGAGCTCGTCGACGCGGGCACGGGCGAGCAGAGCGCGGATCAGGCCGTCCTTGCTGTCGAACAGGAACAGCAGCACCCGCGGGCTGGAGCCGATCGCGGTCGCGAGCGGGCGCAGCGACAGGTCGGCCAGGCCGTGGCTGAGCGAGTACGCGTAGGCGCGCTCGAGCAGTTCCTGCTGGCGCGCGGACGGGGCTGGCTTCGTGGTCGGCACCCCGCTAGTATCTCTTACTGAAACAGTCGTGTCAGTGGATTGGGTAGGGTTGATGCCGAAGCTGATCAGGAAACTGGGGGAGCCGGGCGATCTCGGCTGGGTGGTGCAGTCACACGCCGAGATCTACGCGGCGGAGTACGGCTGGGGGTTCGCCTACGAGGCGTTGATCACGCAGATCGTCTCGGCGTACGCGACCGAGCACGACGATGCGCGCGAGGCCGCGTGGATCGCGGAGGTGGACGGGAAGCGGGCCGGGAGCATCTTCTGCGTGCGCGGTCCGGACGAGGCCACGGCGCAGCTTCGGCTGCTGCTGGTGACGCCGGACGCTCGCGGGCTCCGCCTCGGTGTCGAGCTGGTCGACACCTGCTTGGCCTTCGCCCGCGAGGCCGGCTACAAGCGGATGGTGCTGTGGACGAACGATCCGCTGGTCGCTGCGCGGCACATCTACCTGTCGCGGGGCTTCCGGCTGACCGGCTCCGACCCGCACAACATGTGGGGTACTGAGCTGATCGCGCAGACGTACGAGATCGATCTCTAGCTGCTGCAGGCCGGGGCGCCTGGTGCGGGGACGTTGTAGATGGCGTGGGCGAGGAAGGTGCTGACGTAGCCGTTCTGCACGCGGAGCGCGTGGCGTGGTCCGGCGCTGCCGAGCGGCAGGTACTTCCGCAGCGGCAGCGCGAGGTAGTACGCGCCGTAGTCGGTGAAGTTGTAGTGCCGCGTCCCCGGGACCGTTGCGCACCACGACGTACCGGTGCTTGCCTTGAGCAACGACAAGGCGCGGTCGCGGCCGTCGTCGCCCCGGGCGTCCGGCCCGCAGACGCCGGTGATGCAGGAGTCGTCGGCGCCGAGCAGCAGGATCGGCGCGTGCACGCCCTTGCTGACGGCCTCGCCGTACGGGCTGCCGTCCAGGTCGACCGCGGCCGCGCACCGCTCGGTGGTCCGGCAGGCCTCGAGCGCGGCCGCGCCGCCGAACGAGTGGCCGACGTACGCCGTGCCGACGCTCGGCTCGGCGCTGTTCGGAACTTGCTTCGCGACCATCGAGCCGGCGAACCGGGCGTCGGCGGCCCAGGTGTTGACGAGGAGGTCGCCCTGCTCGTCCAGATCCTTCGGCTGAGCGTCCTCCTTCGCCTCGACCTTCTGGCCGCCGAGCACGGTGAGGTCGGCGCTGTACGTCGGCGTCACGCCGGCCACCAGGTAGCCGTGACTCGCGATGTCCTCGGCGAGGCTGGCGTACATCGGCGCCGACAGGCCGAGGCCCGGCATGAGTACGACGACCGGGAACCGGCCGGGCGCGACGGCAACCCGGTCGAACGCCGGGTCCTGGAGGGTGTCGAACGGTCCCTGGAACACCGACGCCGGCGCTTTGAGGTGCAGGTCGCTCCACAGGCCGGGCGCGTACTGCACCTTGCGGCCGGTGACGCCCTTCGCGACCGGGTGCCAGAGCCACACCGAGAGCTTCCGCTGCCCGTCGCCGTACGGATCCTTCCGGGTCGTGTCGGTCCACTCGAACGTCCGCCGGCCGACCTGGTAGTTCCCAGTCGGCTCGGGCAGCGCCACCGGTTCAGCCCGCTTGACCGCTATCCAGCCGACGTACCCACTCCCGGCGAGCAGGGCGAACAGCACAGCGATCACAATCGCCGTGCGGACCCGTCGAACCCCTCTACGCGCCATACCCCAAGCCTGCCACCGCCCCGGCGTCGAATCCGGCAGCACAGCTCCGACGTCCCCGATATCAGTGCTGATCGATCGAGGAGCTGGGATGGATCTTCCGGATGTCGTGGCGCGGGACGAGTGGCTGGTCGCGCGGAAAGCGTTGCTCGCGGAGGAGAAGGAGTTCACCAGGCGACGGGACGAGCTGAACACGCGGCGGCGGGAGTTGCCGATGGTGGTTGTTGACAAGCCGTACGTGTTCACCGGGCCGGACGGTGAGGTCGGCCTGGCGGATCTCTTCGAGGGGCGGCTGCAGCTGGTCGTGTACCACTTCATGTTCCAGCCGGAGTGGGACGCCGGGTGCCCGAACTGCACCGGGCTCGCGGACGAGATCGGGTCGCTGGAGATCCTGAACCAATTGAGTACGACGTTCGCCGCGGTGTCGCGGGCGCCGTACGAGAAGCTGGCGCGGTACGAGGCCGAGCGGGGGTGGACGTTCCCGTGGTACTCGTCGTACGGGAGTGACTTCAACTACGACTTCCACGTGACGCTGGACGAGTCGGTGGGCGCCGTTCGAGTACAACTACCGCACCAAGGCCGAGTGGGACGCGCTCCCGAACAACGAGCACGTCCAGTCCGATCCGCCCTTCGACCTCCATGGCCTCAGCTGCTTCCTTCGCACCGCCGGGACCGTCCACCACACCTACTCCACCTACGGCCGAGGCACCGACGCCCTCACTTTCACCACCACAGCCCTGGACCTGACGGCTCTAGGCCGCCAAGAACCCTGGGAACAACCACCCAACCGAACCCCCATTCACCAACCATCAACCCACGAAGACCACTGCCACTAACCCATAGGCACCCCCGCACATGGGTGTTGTGCGTGCATGGGCACGTGGGGTGTGTGGGGTGCTGCCGGGGAGTGCGCCGGGCGTGTGGTTCGGAGTTGGGTGCGGCCTGCGCGGTGAGGCGCCGCGCAGGCCGCGGGGTTATCGGCCTTGGGTGAAGTTGGTGATCAGGCCTGGGACTGCGGAGTCGAAGCCGGAGATGTCCAGCATGCCGGGGTCGGTGGGGTCGGCGATGGTGCTGCCGGTGGCCGTCATGGCGACGACGATCAGGCGGGCGTCGATCCCCATCGTCCGGCGGTACTCCTGGAGCGCCTGGTGCGGGTGGATGTCGCCGTACCAAGTCTCGCTGTCGGTGTAAATGACGAATGCGTCGACCGCGATCTTCCGGCGCAGCGCGTACTGCATCGGCAGGGAGCAGTCCGTGCCGCCGAAGGGTAGGTTGGAGACCGAGCGGATGGCGTCGTCCAATCGCTGGCGCGGGCTGATCGTGAGGGGGATCAGCTCGGACTGCCGGTAGTCGCCCTTGCTGGTGAAGCCGACGATCTCGTACGACGACTCGGTGGCCGCCGTGACCAGCGCCAGCGCGGCCGTCGCCTCCCGGCAACTGATCGGCAGGCCCGACACGGACGCCACCATCGATCCCGACACGTCCAGCGCCAGCATCAGCCGCTTCCCGGTCGGTTCGACCGCGTCGTATGACGCGTAGAACGCCGCGTCGAGCGCGTCCACGATCGGCTGCGACGGCGTCCACGACTGATCGCCTCGCGCGCCGCGCCCGGACGCGTAGGTGCGCTGAGCAACGAGCACGTTGATCGGGTGCACACGCGCCTTCTTCAGCCGCACGGCGTCGGAAAGCTGCGCGGCCACGGTCGGAGCCCACGAACCGATCGGCTCCAGCAGTCCCAGCCGGGTGAGGCGTGGGAGCTGCCGCAGCAGCGCGGTCTGCGGAAGACCGTTCGCTAGCAGCACGTCCCAGACCTTCGGCTCGTTGAGGAACCGGTCCGGGATCATCTCCCACGACAGACCGCAGTTGAGCGCGATGACGTCGGCCACCTCGGTGACGTCCGTCGCCGCCTGGATGCGCTCGAACGCGGCGAGCAGAGGCAGCCCGGACAGCTCCGCCGGCCGACCGTGGATCCAGTCGAACAGCTCCCGCCGTGCTGGCTCGCTTGTCTTCGGGTGCGACAGCCGCAGCAGGTCCGCATGCGACCAGCCGTCCCGCTGGCGGTACTTCAGCACCTGATACGCGACGGATTCGACGTCGCGGTCCGGGTCGACGTACCAGTTGCCGATCGCCCGCCGCGTCCCGCGACCCCAGCCGCCGAACTGCTGCAGGTAGCCCGCGAACAGGAACAGGTGCGTCCCAGTGCGTGCGACCAGCGGTACGGCGGCCAGGGCGGCCCGGCGCCCCTCGTCGTCACCGAGCTTCGCGGCTGCGGCGAGGGCGAACAGCGCAGGGTTCTGCTTCGGCGCGCGGCCGGCCAAAGAGATGTCCAGTACGGCGGCCACGACGTCGGTGGCACGCATCGTCGCCAGCTCGACGACCAGTCCGGCCGTCTCCCGGGTCAGCTCGCGCTCGGAGGCGTAGTACGTTCCTCCGGTGGTGCCGAGCGTGAGGAACCGGTGCAGCCGGGCAAGATCGTCCAGCACGAACGCGTAGCCGCCGGCGCGGTTCTTCCGCTGCCGTGGGTCGGCCTGCTCGTGCTGAGGCGTCTGCCGGGTGCTGATCAGAGCCAGCGGGTCGTTGGACATTCCCTTCTCCTGTCGTCTGGGCAAACAAAAGACAGGCCTGGGCGGACGTGGTGTGCCGACCGGCGTTTAGCTGCTCTAGCCGCCTGAGCTACGCCGGACCGAAGCCCGACGGCGGGACTCGAACCCGCGACCCGCCCATGAGAAGTGGTAACCGATTGACTCCGGCCCACCCAGGTCTGTCTTGCTCTAGACCATAGCCACTTCCGTGCCGCATCCGCGAAGCAATTTGGAGCTTGTGGACAACGCAGTGTGGTTGGGGAAGAGCGTGTGCGAGCTACCGGTCGGATCGTGACGCAGTTGCCGTAAGTATGGCGAGAGGGGGTGCAGGCGCACACCCGGCGGGCGGCAGCCGGATCCGGGGTGGGGGAACGGGTCGGTCTGTAAGCCGGATTCTGTCGTGGCGATCATCCATCTACGGTGACCGTTGCCGGGCACCTCCAGCGGCCTACCCGCGAGCTCGGGCGGGCAGCCCTCGGACGCTCGCGCGGACGGTGGTTGCCCATCGTCCTTCTTGGCCTTGCTCCACGTGGGGTTTACCGAGCCTCCGCAGTCACCTGCGGAGCTGGTGGTCTCTTACACCACCCTTTCACCCTCACCCGCACTTCGGTGAACCACGGGGTTCATCGAAGCCGCTGGCGGTCTGCTTTCTGTGGCACTGTCCCGCGGGTTGCCCCGGGTGGGTGTTACCCACCACGCTGCCCTGTGGAGTCCGGACTTTCCTCGGCGCCCCCTGGAGGACGACGCGATCGCCCGACCGACCCGTTCCACTTCTCAGGATACGGCGTCCGCGGTCACTTCCGGCCATCGGCCGTCCGGACCGCGCTCGTAGCGCCGTACGTCGACCACCGCGTCGAGGTTCAGCGGCCCGTAGATGTGCGGGAAGCTGACGCCGATCGCATCGAGGTCCTCGTCGCACAGCGCGGACACCAGGCGCTCGGTGTCGATGACCAGGAGGCTCAGTGGCCCCTCGACGTCGTCGTACACGAAGTTCGCCACCATGGCTACCTGCTCCGGCCGGGAGGCGTGGATGAACGTCGCCCCGTCGTCGAGGCTCTTGCCCCGCGTCGACCATCGGTAGCAGCCCGCCTCCTTGGCGGCCTCCCACTGCTCCGGGAACGCGATATGCAGAATCGTCGCCATAAACACCCACGCTAATGGTTGAACGCTTGGATTAGGGTGCTCGACATGGCGAAGGATGAGAGCACCGAGTCCACGTCCGAGGCAGCGGCCGAGGAGACCAAGGCCGCGCCACCCACCGACGACCTGGTGTCGACGCAGCACACGCTGCCGATCGGCCGGAAGAGGCTGAAGTACACCGCGACGACCGGGCGGATCGTGCTGCGGCAGGAGGTGGTGACCGAGGGCAAGTTCGACGGGCACAAGCCCAAGGCCGAGGTGTTCCTGACCGCCTACACGCTGGACGACGCGGATGCGACGAACCGGCCGGTGACGTTCGCGTTCAACGGCGGCCCGGGGTCGTCGAGCATCTGGCTGCACCTCGGCCTGCTAGGCCCGCGCCGGGTGGTGTCCGGCGACGCCGGTGAGCTGGCGCCCCCGCCGTACGGCTTGGTGGACAACGCCGAGTCGCTGCTGCAGCACAGTGACCTGGTCTTCATCGACCCGGTGTCGACGGGGTACTCGCGCGCCGTCGAGGGCGAGAAGCCGGGCGACTACCACGGCTTCACCCGGGACCTGGAGTCCGTCGGTGAGGTGATCCGGCTGTGGACGTCGCGCAACGGGCGCTGGATGTCGCCGAAGTTCCTGGCCGGCGAGTCGTACGGTACGACGCGCGCCGCCGGGCTGGCCGCGCACCTGCAGGAGCGGTACGGCATGTACCTCAACGGGGTCATGCTGATCTCGGCCGCGCTCGAGTTCGGCACGCTCGACTTCACGCCGGGCAACGACCTGCCGTACACGCTCTTCCTGCCGTCGTACGCCGCCATCGCGCACTACCACGGTCTCGTGCCGGGCCGGACCCTCGACGAGGTGCTCGCCGACGCCGAGCGGTTCGCGGCCGGGCGCTACCCGAACGCGCTTGCCCAGGGCAACCGGATCCCGGCCGACTACCGGGCCGAGGTGGTCACCCGGCTGGCGTCGCTGACCGGGCTCAGCGAGGACTACCTGGACCGGGTGAACCTGCGGATCGAGCACATGCGGTTCTTCGCCGAGCTGCTGCGGTCGCGCCGCCAGGTGATCGGCCGGCTGGACGGCCGCTTCACCGGCTGGGACGCGGACTACGCCGGTGAGACGCCGGGCAAGGACCCGTCGTTCAGCGCGATCATCGGGCCGTACACGGCCGCGCTGAACCACTACGTGCGGGTCGAGCTCGAGTACCAGAACGACCTGCCGTACGAGATCCTCAACATGGACGCGGCCAAGAACTGGTCGTTCAAGGAGTTCGAGGGCCAGCAGATCACGGTGGCCGAGAAGCTCGCCGACGCGATGCGGGTCAACCCGCACCTCAAGGTGCATGTCGCGTCCGGGCACTACGACGGCGCGACGCCGTACTTCGCCACCGAGCACACGCTGGCGCGGTTGCAGATCCCGAGCGAGCTGGTCGGCAACATCGAGACGAAGTACTACCCGGCCGGCCACATGATGTACATCCACGAGGAGTCCCGGATCCAGCAGTCCGAGGACCTGGCCGCCTTCATCAACGCCGCCTCCAACCGATGACCGTTCCGGCTGACGTCGCGGCGATGGTCGACAACACTCGCGACAACCTCACGTCGTACTGGGTGCCGATGCTCGACCGGTTGGAGCAGCGCGGGGTGAGCTGCCCGACGATCAGGTGCTCGACGGGTGGATCATCCCTTGGTACGTCCTGGGCATCCCGCGGCTGCACGCGCTGCTTGCTACCGGCAACATCATCTCCAAGACCGCCGCAGGTCAGCACGCCGCCGCCGCACAACAACTCTGGCGCGCTAGCTCAGGTACAGACGAAAGCCGGAGTAGGACCGGTGGGGGAGCGACGTGTAGAAGTCCTCGCCGGTGTCCGTCACCAGGTCTATGCGTTGGGCGCCGGTGAGCGGGGCGGCGTACTCGAGCAATGCTCGGCCGATGCCTTTGCGCCGGTGGGTGCGGCTGACTGCCATCAGGGAGAGGTGGGCCTGGAGGTGGCCGTCGCTCTGCAGGTAGGCGAAACCTACGACGACCTCACCGTCGAGAGCTACGACGGTTGTCACGCCGGGGGCGGTGAGGACTGCGTGCGCGCGGTCGGGGTCGGCGGGGAAGCTTGGCCACTGCTCGGCCTCGCACAGTGCGAGCACGCCCGGCAGGTGGGTGTGCTCGTACTGCGTGATCACGGGAGGGTGAGGACTTCGGCGCCGGTGTCGGTGACTACGAGGGTGTGCTCGAACTGGGCGGTGATGGACTTGTCCTTGGTGGTGGCGGTCCAGCCGTCGTCCCACAGGTCGTACTCGTAGGTGCCGAGCGTCAGCATCGGCTCGATGGTGAACGTCATCCCGGGCTCGATCACGTCGTCGAACCGCTCGTCGTCGTAGTGCGGGATGATCAGGCCGCTGTGGAACGACGTCGCGATGCCGTGGCCGGTGAAGTCGCGGACGACGCCGTACCCGAACCGCTTGGCGTAGGACTCGATCACGCGGCCGATGATGCTGACCCGGCGCCCCGGCTTGACCGCTTTGATGCCGCGGTTGAGCGCCTCGTGCGTGCGCTCGACGAGCAGCCGGACCTCCTCGTCGACGTTGCCGACCAGGAACGTGGCGTTGGTGTCACCGTGCACACCGTCCAGGTACGCCGTGATGTCGACGTTGACGATGTCGCCGTCCTCGAGCGGACGGTCGTCGGGGATGCCGTGGCAGATCACCTCGTTGACCGACGTGCACAGCGACTTCGGGTAGCCGCGGTAGCCGAGCGTGGACGGGTAGGCACCGCGCTCGACCAGGTACTCGTGGCCGACCGCGTCGAGCTCGTCGGTGGTGACACCGGGCTTCGCGGCCGCACCGACCGCCTGCAGGGCCTGCGCGGCCAGCTTGCTCGCGACCCGCATCCGGTCGACGATCTCCGGCGCCGTGACGTAGGAACCGTCGTACGGCGTCGGGCCCGGCTTCCCGACGTATTCGGGACGCGGGATGGACGCGGGGACTTCGCGGCGCGGCGAGATGATGCCGGGAGTGAGAGGCGACATGGTGGGAACATTGTAGTGAGCTGCGACAAGACTCCCGGGAGGCGGTCATCCAGATGAGCGACGATCACAGCAACGAGTGGTACTACAACACCAGAACCGGCAAGGTCGAGCCTTACCAGGGCAGTAAATCCGGCGACCGTCTCGGACCGTACAACTCCCCGGAAGAGGCGGCCCGCGCCCTGGAGAAGGTCCAGGAACGCAACGAGGAATGGGACAACGACCCCAAGTGGAACGACGACTGATCGTCACCCCTTCCTGATCCTCCAGAGCCTGATCCCACAGCGCCTGATCCCACAGCGCCTGATCCCACAGCGCCTGATACCGAAGAGCCTGATCCTGAAGGGCCTCACCCTGAACGTGCCGAGGGGCGCCACCGTCGACGGTGGCGCCCCTCGGGCTTTGTCCGGGCTGGTGCAGACGGCCGGTTCAGCGAGCGACCCGGCGGGCGGCGGTCTTGCGGGCCGGAGCCTTGCGCGCCGGCGCCTTCTTGGCCGCGACCTTGCGGACCGGGGCCTTCTTCGCCGCGGTGCGCTTCGCCGGCGCCTTCTTGGCGGCGGTCTTCTTGGCCGGGGCCTTCTTCGCCGCGGTCTTCTTGGCGGGCGCCTTCTTCGCGACCGTCTTCTTCGCCGCGGTCGTCTTCTTGGCCACGGTCTTCTTGGCGGCCGTGGTCCGCTTCGCCGGGGCCTTCTTGGCGACGGTCTTCTTCGCCGTCGTCTTCTTGGCCGGGGCCTTCTTCGCGACCGTCTTCTTCGCCGCCGTGGTCTTCTTGGCGGTGGTCTTCCTCGCAGCAGTTGTCTTCTTGGCTGCGGTCTTCTTGGCGGGCGCCTTGGAGACCGCCTTCTTTGCCGCACTCACCTTCTTCGTCACTGTCTTCTTCGCTGCGCTGACCTTGCGCGCGGACGTCGTCTTCGCGGCGCTGGTCTTCCTGGCGACAGTCTTCTTGGCGGGAGAAGCCTTTTTGGCTGTCGCCTTCCCTGCGGCTGCCTTCTTGGCTGGCACTCTGCCTCCTTGGTGCGGCTGAGGAAAACCACGGTGGATTCCTCGTCGTCATGATGATGACAACACTTGGTGCCTACGTAAAGCACCCGAAACGTCTTCAGGTTAAGGCGTCCTGACCGCCGGTCGGCGCGAAAATGCCGAAAATCCTTGTGCAGAAGGGATTCCGCCGCGCTAAGAGGATGCCTGACCGCCCGAAGAATTTCTTGGCGACACGCGCACAAAGTTCGTGTCGAACCGCCGATTCGGCGAGTGTTGTCCTCGGCAACGGCCTGCGACCGGCACGTGCCGCGGACCCGCGAAGAGTGCTCGAGACGACCTCGCGGACGCATGATGAGAGAGCATGCAGACGACCTTGGGAAGGTGTCATGACAGAGCTCGTCGACGACGTCGGGAACGTCGTCGTGATGCGTTCGGACGTGACGCGCGTAGTGAGCATCGTGCCGTCGTTGACCGAGTCGATCGCGGCGACGCACGAACACTTGCTGGTCGGTGCGACGGACTGGTGCACACATCCACACCACCTCGACGTGACACGTGTGCGCGGCACGAAGAATCCCGATCTCGATCTCGTCCGCGCACTCCGGCCCGATGTCGTCGTCGCGAACGCGGAAGAGAATCGCGCCGTCGATCTCGCCACGTTGCGCGCGAGTGGAATCGCGGTCTGGACCACCTCGCCGACCACTGTCGACGAATCACTCGACTCACTCGAACGCATGCTGTCCGCGATCACCGGCGCTGTCCCGGAGTGGTTGCGGCAAGCACGTGAGGTGTGGAGTACGCCGTACGACGGAATGCGCCGGCGGGCCGTCGTACCGATCTGGCGGCGGCCGTGGATGGCATTGGGACGCGACACGTTCGCGGGTGATCTGTTGTCCCGGATCGGCGTCGCCAACGTGCTGCGTGATTCCGGTGAACGCTATCCGCGGATCGATCCGGATGCGTTACCCGATCACGATCTCGTCGTACTCCCGGACGAGCCTTATGCCTTTTCACCCGACGACGGGCCGGAGGCATTCACGCGGCCGGCGAAGTGTGTCTCCGGGCGGCACCTCACCTGGTACGGACCATCGCTCGTCGAGGCCCGCGAACTGCTCAGCCGGCAATTGCGACCTTGAGCGGACGGCCGCAGTGACGTGCGACACGATGACTGCCTGGTCAGCTAGACGGTTAGGTATGCCTCACCTACACTCGCTGCGTGCCGTCGATGACCGCGAAGAAGAAGTGCTGCAAGGACAAGCCGAGGTGCAAGAAGTGCCCGGTGGTCCTCAAGCGGCTGGCTGATGCCGGCTGCGCGGAGCGCCTCGACCGCGTGCACTACGTCGTCGACAGGAAGATCAAGAAGAAGGTCCTCAAGGAGGCCCGCAGCCGCTGAGGCCTTCGGGTCGTCGGCTGATCCGGCGGTCGCTCAGGAGGCGCGGCGCAGCGTGATGGCGTCGGCGGCCTGGCGGAGCAGGCCGGGGATCGTGACGTGCGCGGCCTGACCGGTCGCCTCGAGATCGTCGCCGTACCACCAGCCGTGCGCGCTGATCGTCTCCAGCTCCAGCTGCTCCTGGTTGGCGAACGTGACGTCGACACCGTCCACCGCCACGGCGAAGAACGTCTGGTGCTGGATGATCGGGCACCCGCCCCACTCGAACTCGATCGTGTTCGTCGCCACCGGTGTGCCGAGCGCGTCGATCGGCAGGTGAATGCCGACCTCCTCGCGCAGCTCCCGGCTCGCCGCCTGCACGACCGTCTCACCGGCTTCGACGCCGCCGCCGATCGTGAACCAGTACGGCGTCTGCGGCTTCAGCGGATCCCAGCCGTGCAGCAGCAACACCTTGCCGTCCGGTCGGACCGGCAGGACGCGGGCCGTCGTACGCCGTACGACGGTGCCAGGTGGTGGCAGACGAGATTCGCTCACACAACAAAACGCTAGACGAGGAAGGGCATCCCGCGTCGGCTGATGCGGCGCGTCTCACAGTGGTTGCCGGGGACACCTAGGATCGAAAGCATGACGGCGAGCATCGGTCTGGGCCTGGCGGCACTCGGGCGACCCGGGTACATCAACCTCGGGCACGACGAGGATCTACCGCCGGGGCGCGCGGTCGAGGATCTGAGAGAGCGCACACATCAACTGCTCGAGCAGGCGTGGGACGCCGGTGTTCGCTATTTCGACGCGGCGCGTTCGTACGGTCTTGCCGAAGTCTTCCTCGGCGAGTGGCTGACTCCTGAGCGCCGCGACCAACTCACCATCGGGTCGAAGTGGGGCTACACGTACGTCGCGGACTGGCGGCACGACGTGGATACGCACGAGGTGAAGGATCACTCACTCGGCACCTTTGAAAGGCAGTGGCCGGAGACCCTTCAAGCGCTTGGTGGGGCGCCGGACTTCTACCTGATCCACAGCTTGACGCCGGACAGCCCGGCGCTGGGTGATGCGAAGCTGCTCGATCGGTTGCGGGCGCTTGCGGACGACGGCGTACGGGTTGGACTGTCGACGAGCGGACCGCATCAGGCTGATGCGTTGCGTGCGGCTTTGGCGCTGGGTGGGCCGTTCACTGCGGTGCAGGCGACGTGGAATGTGCTGGAGACTTCGGTCGGGCCGGCGCTGCAGGAGGCGCATGATGCTGGATGGTTTGTGGTGGTCAAGGAAGCGGTTGCCAACGGGCGGCTGACGGCCAAGGCCGGCGAGACGCCGTTCAACGCGTTTGCTCGGCAGCATGGGGTTGCGCCGGACTCACTCGCGATCGGGGCTGCTGTTGGTCAGCCGTGGGTTGATGTTGTGCTGAGTGGCGCGAGTACGGCGGATCAGCTTGAGAGCAACCTGGACTATCGGACGGCCGGCCCACTCGACGAGTTCGCCCAGCAGCCCGACGAGTACTGGACCGAACGGTCGGCTTTGCCCTGGATCTGACCCGCGTGATCTACCCACGCGTGCGGTTTACGCGCTTATCGCGCGTGCTGGATTGCCGGGCCGGTGTTGTCCGCCGGACAACTGCTGTCCCAGCGGTCCGGTGCGAGGCACCCCGGATCGCACTCGTCCAACTTGCCGGAACTCGGGACCTTGAACACCCTGTGGTTCGCGTGCACAGGAAATACCCAGTGCTAGCCCACCAGTTCCTGTCTAAGGCTCGGTTCGGCTCACGCATCCGCACCTGAAGCAGTCGCGACGGAGGAGCTGGCTGCCTAGCACGCGCGGGGTCGTCCGCGGGCGGGCGTGACGACGGTTGTCCTGCGGACGCACGCCGACCCCGGCAACTACCACGCGCGATAAGCGCGTAGCACGCGTGGGTAAGCAGTTAGAAGGTGTGTTCGTCGGTCGGGAAGGTGCCGGTGGCTACTTCGGCGGCGTAGGTGGTGGCTGCGGTGGTGAGGATTCCTCGGAGGTCGGCGTATTGCTTGACGAAGCGGGGCATGGTGCCGGAGCGCAGGCCGGCCATGTCTTGCCAGACGAGGACCTGGGCGTCGGTGTCGCGGCCCGCGCCGATGCCGATGGTGGGGATGGTGACTCGTTTGGTGATCTCGGCGGCGACGTCGCCGGGGACCATTTCGAGGACGACGGAGAACGCGCCGGCCTCGGCGAGGGCGATGGCGTCGTCGATGAGGCCGGCGGCTTGGTCGCCGCGGCCCTGGACCCGGTAGCCGCCGATGCTGTGCTCACTTTGCGGCGTGAAGCCGATGTGCGCCATCACCGGGATCCCGGACTGGGTCAGTTTCTCGACCATCGGCACGACGGTGCGGCCGCCTTCGAGCTTGACCGCGTGCACGCCGGCTTCCTTCATGAAGCGTACGGCGGTGTGGAAGGCCTGCTCGGGGGACGCCTGGTACGAGCCGAACGGCAGGTCGGCGACGACGAGGGCCCGGTCGACCGCACCGGCGACGGCGCGGGCCAGCGGGATCAGTTCGTCGACGGTGACGCGCAGGGTCGTCTCGTAGCCGAAGACGTTGTTGGCGGCGGAGTCGCCGACCAGCAGGACGGGGATGCCGGCCTGGTCGAAGATCTCGGCGGTGTACTGGTCGTACGCCGTCAGCATCGCCCACTTCTCGCCACGGTTCTTCATGTCGCGAAGGTGGTGGATGCGGTACCGGCGCGGCCGCTTGCTCTGGCCCGAGCCCTCAGCGGACCCGGAGGCCGGACCCGATCCAGGAGCAGCACCCGTCAACGGTCCTGCACCAGACATCGGCGCCGAACCGGACGACGAAGCCGAGCTTGACGACGGGCCGGCTGGGCCCTGAGCCGCACCGGCAGCCGGACTCTGACCCTCAGTCGGGCTCTGCGCCGCAGCCGAGCCGGCGTCAGCGGCCGCCTGGGCCCGGCGGGCGCGGTGCGAACCGGTGTGCTCGTTCGACACCTGGCTGGGGGCGTCCTGCTGGACGTCCGCACGCCGTCGCGCGCCGACTCGCTTGGGTTCTTCACTCACCGGTGTGTTGCTCTCGTACTCCGCGCTCGGGTCGGACGGGTAGCCGTTGTCGGACTGCTTGCCGGACTCCAGCATCTCTGGCAGGTACGCCGTGATGGTCGGCGCGTCCAGCGAGTAGTTCCCCTGCTGTGGGTTCGCCGGAGCCGGAGCCGGTGCGGGCCCTTGGCCCGGCGACTGCTGTTGCTGGCTCTGCGGCTGCGCGGGAGCAGGCGGTGGTGTCGGCGCCTGGTTCGGCGGCTGCTGAGTAACGCCGTTGTTGTGTGGCCCGGCGTTCTGGGCGGGCGTCGGTGCCGGACCGCTCCAGGTGCCGTTCGCTGTTCCGTTCGAGCCGTGCGGCGCGGGCGGGTGCGGGGTCACGCCGTTGCTACCTGCCTGCGGGGGAGCGGGCGGGCGCTGCGGCTGTTGTTGCGGTGCAGCGGGTGCCTGCCGGTTCGGCGGTACGCCGTTGCTCCCCGGACCGAACGGGCTCGGACGGCCCTGCTGCGGCGGCGGACCGACAGGGGTCTGCTGCGGCCGGAACGGGCTCTGCTCCTGGTACGACGCCGGCCCGAACGGCGACTCCTCACCACGACCAGGCTCACCACGACCCGCGTCACCACGCGAAGGCTCACCCCGACCGGGCTCACCACGCAAGGCCTCACCCCGACCGGGCTCACCACGCAAGGCTTCACCCCGCGAGGGCTCACCCCGCGACGGCTCACCGCGAGACGAGTCGTAGTACTCCGGCCGCTGCTGCTCCCCGTACGGCCGTCCCTGCGGCTGCTCGCCGTACGGAGGCTGCTGTGGTCGCGGCTGCTCGCCGTACCCGCGCTGCTGCTGTGGTTGCCCGGCCGGTGGCGGCGGGGGACCCGGCAGGTACGGCGGCTTCGGCACGTACGGCTGCTGGGGCACCGGCCCGCGTTCATAGGCCCTGGGGGCGTTCGGCAACGACGGCGACGGGTCGAGACCGAGGCCGTTGCCGCGGTCCCGCCAGGAGTCGTCCCCGTAGTCCGAGCGGCGGTGCTCCTCGGTTGTCCGGTTCTTCGGTCCGGTCCCGTACGGCGACGGCAACTCGTCGTCGTCCTGGGTACCGGCCGACAGGAAGTTGTCAACCATGCCTTCATCGTCCCACCGTTGCGGAGGGTGAGCGCTACCGGCTGCGGCTGAGCGATCGCTCACATCGTCCGCGGGCAGGTCGGAGCGGTCCGTGGGCTCCACTGGAGTTCCCCACGGGGTTTCGGAGGTCGGGCGGTACCGCCAGGAATCACTCAGTGCTCTCCGCCACCTTCCGTGCCTCCTCACCAGTGCCGGGCTTGGGCTGGCCGTCGCTCACGTGCGCCGCCTTCTTGGCGTCCTCGCGCCAGGCGTTCGTGATCGGCAGCCGGCGGTCCCGGCCGAATGCCTTGTGGGTGATCTTCGGGCCCGGCGGGTACTGCCGGCGCTTGTACTCCGCCTTGTCGACCAGCTGGATCACCTTGGACACCAGCTCGGTCTCGAACCCGGCCGCGACCAGCTCGGCGCTGCCGCGGTCCTGCTCGACGTAGTCGTCCAGCATGTCGTCGAGGAGGTCGTACGGCGGCAGCGAGTCGGTGTCCACCTGGCCGGGCCGGAGCTCGGCCGAGGGCGGCTTGACGATCGAGTTCTGCGGGATCGGCGGCTGCTGGCCGCGCGCCTTCGCGTCCTCGTTGCGCCACTTCGCGAGCCGCCAGACCAGCGTCTTGGGGACGTCCTTGAGCGGTGCGTACCCGCCGACCGCGTCGCCGTAGATGGTAGAGTAGCCGACGGACAGCTCGGACTTGTTGCCGCAGGCAAGGACCAGGTGGCCGTCGGCGTTCGACAGGCCCATCCAGATCACCGCCCGGACCCGCGCCTGCAGGTTCTCCTCGGCCAGACCGGTCAGGCCGAGGGTGTCGATGAACGGCTGGACCATCGGCTGGATCGGGATCACCCGGTAGTTCAGGCCGGTCCGCGCGGCGAGCTCGGCGGCGTCGTCGCGGGAGTGCTCGCTGGAGTACACACTCGGGTTGGAGATGCCGAACACGTGCTCGGGCCCGACCGCGTCACACGCGATCGCGGCGACCAGCGACGAGTCGATGCCGCCGGACAGCCCGAGCAGGACGGACTTGAAGCCGTTCTTCTGCACGTAGTCGCGCAGTCCGGTGACGATGGCGCCGTACATCTCGGCCTCGTCGGCCAGCCGGGGCGCAACTGCGGAGGCAATCGGCTCGTACGCCTCCAGCGCCTCCTCGTGGAGCACGGTGTGCACGATGTCGATGCCCTCGTGCGTGCCGGACGGCGTCCCGGCCGGAGCTGGCAGGTCGAGGTCGACGACCATGCTGCCCTGCTCGAACTGCGGGGCGCGGGCGAACACCTTGCCCTCGGCGTCGGCGATCAGCGAGTCGCCGTCGAAGACCAGCTCGTCCTGCCCGCCGACGAGGTTGACGTAGGCGAGCGAGCAGCCGGCCTCGCGCGCCCGCCGGCTGACCAGCGCGCCGCGGACGTCGTCCTTGTTGGCCTCGTACGGCGAGCTGTTCACGACGAGCAGCAGTCCGGCGCCGGCGGCCTTGGTCACCGCGACCGGGCCCCCGTCCTGCCAGAGGTCCTCGCAGATGACGACGGCGACGTCGACGCCGTGCACCCGGACCACCTGGAGGGTGTTGCCGGGGACGAAGTGCCGGAACTCGTCGAAGACGCCGTAGTTCGGCAGGTGGTGCTTGACCGCGCTGGTGACGACGCGGCCCTGGTGGATCACCGCGGCGCAGTTGGTCGGCGAGCCCTTCGGCCGGCCGAGCCGGTCGATGCCCATCGCCGTACCTGTAGCGCGGTCGAGGTAGCCGCAGACCACCACGATGTCGCCGAGGCCCTCGTCGGCGAGCCGGGTGGCGAGGTCGTGGATGCGGGCCTGGGACGCGTCCACGAACGACGCCCGCAGGGCCAGGTCCTCGACCGGGTAGCCGGTCAGCGCCAGCTCCGGGAAGGCCACGACATGGGCGCCGCGCTCGACGGCGTTACGGGTCCACGCGACGATCTTCTCGGCGTTCCCGTCGATGTCACCGACGGTCACGTTGAGTTGAGCGAGGGCTACCCGAAGCTGAGGCACGGGAGCACATTACTGGTTCGTTGGCTCGAACCCACGCCCGATGTGCTCGTTGATCAAACCCGAGCTCGAACCTGGCCGGCCACGAGGTCGAGTTCGTTGTTCTCCGGATCGGTCACCGTCGACCGGCCGGCGACCTGCTGAACCACTCGTCCACCGCCGGCGATGACCGCTTCGAGGCGCTCCTCGAAGCCGTCCGCAGGGACGACGAGTTCGAAGCGGATGCGGTTGCGTTGCCGGCGCCTGGCCTCGTCGGCGGCATCCAGCTGCTGGAAGAACAGCGGCGGGTTGAGCCACCGCGGGTCGTCGATGTCGGTGAGGTGCTGGCGCGTGTCGGCGTCGTACCCGAGCAACTGCTGCCAGAAGGCCCGGACCGCCGGAACGTCGACCGCGTCGATGCCGAACTGCACGAAACGCAATCGGCTCGGGTCCGCGGTGAGCCCGAGGTCGTGCGCGGCGGCCTGGGTACGGCGGGCGAGGTCGGCGAACCGGTCGTCCTCCCACAAGTCCTTGCCGGTGTCGAGGGCGACGCCGTCGGGTCGTACGTCGACCATGAGCGGCATCCCCGACTCGTCCACCAGGCCGGCGACGGCGGTGACCAGGTCGACGGCCTGCGCGGGCGACGCGGTCGGGTAGAACGTCATCCCACCGAACAGCAGCCGCCAGTCCGGGGCGTCGTCGAAGTTCCTGCCCCCGACGATGTCCACCTCGTTGCCTTCCGCATCAGCAACCCTGCTGTGGTGATCGCTGGCGAACGCTTCCCGCCCACCGGCCGCGTTCGCCGTCTCCCTGGCGCCCGCGAGCGTCCAAGGACGCACGACGTCGACGTGCACCCGGTTGCGCAGCGGTCGCGCCTCATCCAGCCGCCCGAACGAGAACGCCGGATCCCGACGCAGCGGATCCACGAGACCATTCGCGCCGAGCGCGTCATACCCGAGTACGGCGCGCCAGAGAGCAACCACCGCATGGTCGTGAGCATCGACCCGCACCTGAAGCGCCTGGAGCCCACTCGGATCAGCGGCGAGGCCGAGGTCCTGAGCGGCCGCCGAGATCGCCGAAATCGTCGCGTCCTCGACCCGATCCCGGAACCGCACCTGCACCCCACGGTCCCGCAGGTTCACGTCCGGCAGTCCGCCGGTCAGCACACGGATCCGGGCGACCAGAGCAGCACCGGCGCTCTGGGACGTCGCGCCGAACCAGGCACTCGTTCCGTACGGGAGGTCCCACCAGTCGCGGCTCATGCCACGACAGTAGCGACGAAGGTTCGACCCGTCGCTGACTTTCGGTGGATGTGACGGACCTCGGTGACCGATTCACTGAGAGACATGACAGCTCAGGGTGGGCCGACGGGGTTGAGCGAGCGGGCGCTGGGGCCCGATCTCGCTCGCGGCTTCATGCTGCTGTTCATCGCGCTGGCGAACTCGCACTACTTCGTCCACGGCGCCTCCGTCTTCGGCGGCTTCCCGACCGACGGCTCGGCGGTGGACCGGGTGGTGGCGTTCCTGATCTCGACCTTGGTCGACGGTCGCGCGTTCCCGATGTTCGGGCTGCTGTTCGGGTACGGCGTCGCGCAGATCGTCCGCCGCCAGCGCGAGGCCGGGAAGGAGTGGCGGCCGATCCGCAAGCTGCTCCGGCGGCGCAGCCTGGTGCTGGTCGTACTCGGTTTCCTGCACGCGATGCTGCTGTACATCGGCGACATCCTCGCGGCGTACGGCGTCCTCCTCTTCCTCGGCGTCTGGGCGCTGCGCTGGAGGGACCGCTGGCTGTTCATCGTGTCCGCGGTCGTGCTGGTGATCTCGTCGCTGCCGAGTGACGACTCGCTCTCGACCGCGACCGACGCCGCCGACGGATCGATGCTGCCGCTGAACCTGCTGGACCAGTTCGCCGACCGGATCGTCGTGCAGCCGTTCATCGCGCTGCTCGGCCCGATCGGGTTCGTCGCGCCGTTCCTGATCGGCCTGTGGGCCGGCCGCCGGCGGATCCTCGAACGCCCGGCCGAGCACCTCACGCTGCTTCGCCCGACGGCCGTCGCCGGTATCGCCATCGCGATCGCCGGCGCCCTCCCGGTGTCGTTCGTCGTCGGCGGGGTGATCGACCGGCCGAGCGACGCCACCCTCTCGATCGTCGGTCCGCTGCACGACACGTCCGGCGTACTGGGCGGGTTCGGGTACGCCGCTCTGATCGTCCTGATCGCACTGCGGTTGGGCGATCGCCAGGGCCGGTTCACCCTGGCGATCGCGGCGGTCGGTCGACGTTCACTGACGTGCTACCTGGCCCAGTCCGTGGTCTGGGCTGTCGTGTTCACGCCGTACCTGCTCGATCTGTCCCGGACGCTCAGCACGACCACGACGGCGCTGCTCGCCGTCGCGACCTGGCTGGCGACCGTCCTGCTGGCCGAGCGGATGCGGCAGTCCGGCTACCGCGGACCGTTCGAGATCCTGATCCGGCGGTTCACCTATCAGCCCTCCAGGACCGCGGCCACCCGGTCGCGCAACTCGGGCAGCCGGGCGTAGAACACGTTGCCGGGGCACTGGGTCGCGTTGTAGTCGCGGTGGCCGACGATCGCCACGTGCGGATCGAGGTTGTACTTCGTGCACAGCCAGGCACACGTCAGCACGGACATGTCGAACAGCGCGACCGGTACGGCGGCACTCGTGTAGAGGCCCTCGTGCTCGATACCGATGGTGTGGCTGTTGTGGTTGGCGGTCTGGGCGCCGAGGACGTTCTGGCCGTTGTTGATCGACGACAGCGACTTGCTGCGACCCTCCATCAGGTAGCCGCCGCGGCTGATCGTGAGCTGGTTGCCGATGTCGATCCAGCCGTTGTCGTCCATGTGCAGGTCCTGGATCCAGTGCTGGACCCGGTACGCCGCGGCGAGCGAGTAGTCGGTGACGTTCGCGCTGGCGGTGTGGTGGATGACGATGTGGTCGGGTTTGCCGATCACCTGGGTGGCGGACCGGGGTGGCCGGGCGGACCACTCGGCGCGGGTGTAGCAGCGCGGTGCGGGCGCCGCCTGCGCTGCAGTCGTCGGGAGGGCGACGCCACCGAGCAGCACGCCTCCGGCGGCAGCGCCGCGTAGGAGGGTCCGTCGGGAAGTCCGGGCACGTTGGAAACTTTCTGGGGCGGTCATGTTGTAGAAAATCCCCTACATAGGAGCCGGTGAAACCGCGCCGGGCGGTCCGGGAGTGGTGTGTAATGGCGGGCGTGACGAGTGGGCAGGAGCCGGCGGGGGACGTTCGGCTGGGACGGGTCGGCAAGGGGCTGCGAGTGCTCGTGGCCGTGGTCGGGATCGGGTTGCTGATCAACGGATCGGTCCGGGCGACGGACGACGCGTGGCCGTTCGGGCCGATGTCGCAGTATGCGATGTCCGTGCCCGACGACGCGTCGATCACCTACACCCGGATCAGCGCCCGGACCGACGCCGGCACGACGGTCGACGTACCGCTGAACATCGAGGGCGCCGGCGTGGCCCGGGCCGAGATCGAGGCTCGGACCGGGGAGATCGTCAAGGACCCGTCGCTGCTCCAGCAGGTCGCGGACGGGTGGGCGCGCAAGCACCCGGACGAGCCGAAGTACGTGAAGCTCGAGCTGATCCGTGACACCACCCAACTGGTCAAGGGCCGGGTCGAAGGCCCGCCGACGTCCGAGGTGCTGGCGACCTGGGAGGTACGGCGATGAAGGTCATCGACTGGTTCACGCCGAAGATCGCGGTGGCCCGGGTGGCCTGGCTGCGGACGGTCCTCTACCTGTTCGTCATCCTCGACATGCACGCGTTCGTCCGCGACACCCGGCTCAAGGGCGAGCACCCCGGCCTGTACCAGCCGTTGCTGCTGGCCCGGATCTTCGACCTGCCCAAGCCGTCGGTCGCGAACACCACCATCCTGTACGTCGTCCTGATCGTGGCCTGCCTGGTCGGCGCGACGAACTACTTCCCGCGGATCGCCGGCTGTATCGTCGCGCCCGCGTTCACCTGGTGGGTGCTGATCGGGATGAGCGACGGCAAGGTCGACCACGACCACCTCGCCCTGGTGATCGCGCTCTGGGTCCTCCCGACCGTCAAGACCGGCAGCCGCGGCCTCGCGTCGTACGGCGACCAGACCAGGTCGGAGGCGGCCGGTTGGGCGGTCCGGTGCGTGCAGATCTGCGTGATCGCGACGTACTTCCTGTCGGCTGTCGCGAAGTTGCGCAGTGCCGGGTGGGCGCTGACCTGGCCGGGCAGCGCCGTCCTGACCTGGGCGATCGTCCGGCGGCCGCACCCGGTCGGAGAGTGGTTGCTGCACCACCCGTGGATGCTGCACGTGATGCAGTGGGTCGGGATCATCGCGGAGTTCCTGTCGCCGGTGATCCTGTGGCTGAAGGGGCGGTGGCAGCTGCTCGGGGCGCTGTTCTTCCTCGGGTTCCACGCGGCGAACACGGCGATCCTGCTGATCCACTTCCTGCCGACCGTGGTCTGCTGGCTGGCGTTCGCGCCGATGGAGCGGATCGTGCCCTGGTTCCGCCGCCGGCGGGACCGGAAGACGTCAGACGGCGACGCCGGAGAGGCCGAAGACCAGGCCGAAAAGGGCCGGCAGGCCAAGGAGCAGGCCGGCGCGTAGCCGGAACCGGCGGCCGCCCGGGCCGGGAGTCCGGACCACGCGGGACAGGACGGCGCCGGCGTACCCGAAGACCAGCGCGGCGAGCAGGATCTGCTGAGTCGGCAGGTTGTCGGCCTCGTGATGGGTCAGGCCGAGCGTGACCAGGCCGGTGCAGCAGAACGCACACATGCCGAACCCGAGCTCCGGGATCGGGAGCCAGCGCCGGCCCAGGACGTCCCGCTCGGCGGGTCGCCGGCCGCGCAGCGACTGGGCGAAACGCGCCGTACCGAGGATCAGGTCGCTGGCGCAGAGGATCGCGGCCACGATCAGTGCGGCGCGAAATACTGTCTGCACCCGGGAAACGGTAGGCCCTGATCGGCGCGTTGTCCGCACCAGCACGTAACGTCTGCTTAACAGACGCGGGGCAGACTGTGTGAGGAGCCCCTGAAGTACCCGGCGAGAGGTGGACTGATGGACAAGCAGCAGGAGTTCGTACTGCGCGCGCTCGAGGAGCGCGACGTACGGTTCGTGCGGCTCTGGTTCACCGACGTGCTCGGGTTCCTGAAGTCCGTGGCGGTGGCGCCGGCCGAGCTCGAGGGCGCGTTCGCCGAGGGGATCGGCTTCGACGGCTCCGCGATCGAGGGGTTCGCCCGGGTCACCGAGGCGGACATGCTGGCCAAGCCGGACCCGTCGACCTTCCAGATCCTGCCCTGGCGCGGCGAGACCATGGGCACCGCGCGGATGTTCTGCGACATCAACATGCCGGACGGCTCCGCGTCCTTCGCCGACCCACGGTACGTGCTGAAGCGGACGCTGTCGAAGGCGGCCGACCTCGGGTTCACCTTCTACACCCACCCGGAGATCGAGTTCTACCTGTTCAAGTCGCTGACCGGTGAGCCGGGCTCGAAGCTGGAGCCGGTGGACCAGTCCGGGTACTTCGACCACACCCCGCAGGGCATCGGCAACGACTTCCGCCGCGAGGCGATCACGATGCTCGAGTCGATGGGCATCTCGGTCGAGTTCAGCCACCACGAGGGCGGCCCCGGCCAGCAGGAGATCGACCTGCGGTACGCCGACGCGCTCACCACCGCCGACAACATCATGACCTTCCGGGTGGTCGTGAAGGAGGTGGCGCTGAGCCAGGGCATCTACGCGTCGTTCATGCCCAAGCCGCTGAGCGACCAGCCCGGGTCCGGGATGCACACCCACATGTCGCTGTTCGAGGGCGACCGGAACGCGTTCTTCGAAGGCGGCGCGCAGTACCAGCTGTCCAAGACCGGCCGCGCCTTCATCGCCGGCCTGCTGCAGCACGCGGCCGAGATCACCGCGGTGACCAACCAGTGGGTCAACTCCTACAAGCGGCTCGCCGTCGGCGACGAGGCGCCGTCGTTCATCTCCTGGGGCCACAACAACCGGTCCGCGCTCGTCCGCGTGCCGATGTACAAGCCGCACAAGGGGCAGTCTTCGCGGGTCGAGTTCCGGTCCCTGGACTCGGCGGCGAACCCTTATCTTGCGTTCGCGCTGATGCTCGCGGCCGGGCTGAAGGGGATCGAGGAGGGGTACGAGCTGCCGCGCGAGGTCGAGGACGACGTCTGGTCGCTGACGTCGCGCGAGCGCAAGGCCCTCGGGATCAAGCCGCTGCCGAGCAGCCTGGCCGAGGCGATCAGCGCGATGGAGGACAGCGAGCTGGTCGCCGAGACGCTTGGCGAGCACGTGTTCGACTTCTTCCTGCGCAACAAGCGTGCGGAGTGGCAGGACTACCGGCGGCAGGTCACCCCGTTCGAACTCAACAAGCTGCTGCCCGTTCTGTAGGTCCAACCCTGCGCACCACTCCTCGATGGGTACCTACGGACAGGAGGTAGCGGCCGAGGTGGGTGGTGAGGCTGAGCTGTTCAGGCGGGAAGCAGGTGCGAGCGGTCGGGCAGAGCTCGGGGACCTCCTGTTGTTAGGTACCCCGCGTTCCTCACCCGACGAGAAGGCCGAGGATTTGGACCGGTTGTTGGGGGGACGCGGCGATTCGGTCGAGGACGTGCAGTCCGTTGCTGACGGCACCGAGGATGGTGGACGTCTTCGGGAGGTCGCCGTCCTCGAGGACGAAGAAGAACGCGCTCCCGTTCCCGTCGTCGTTGCGTAGGGCAACCACCCCCCGGTGGTAGGACTCCATGCCGGTGAGTTCCGGGGTGAAGGTGTAGCCAGGCCGGCCCGCGCCGCACTCGAGGATCGCCCGGGTGGGGCGCGGGCACGGGGTCTCGTTGTAGAACCGGGTCAGCGCCAGGTGGGTGAAGCTGTGGACGGCGCAGGGGGCGTCACGTCGGTCGAGGCGCAGGACCAGCGTGCCGTGGTTGGTCTGCACGGTGACCTTGACGACGCCTAGCAGCGGAGCCAAGGAGTACGGCGGCCGGACGGCGCCGTCCGCCGTACGGGTGTAGGTGCATTTCTTGAACAACGCCGGTGCGGCCTGGGCGCTTGCGGCCCAGCCCTCCAGGATCAGCGCGACGGCGGCGACCAGTAGGACTGCGACAACCCGTTTCCAGCGACGCATGTCTCTGAAGGTAACACTGAGTAGGCAGAATGCAACAGATTGTGTCAGAGATCGACGAGTTGGTCGTCGGAGGCGTGCTTCGAGGTCCAGCGCGAGGCAGCGGTCGAGTGC
Source organism: Kribbella sp. NPDC002412 (assembly GCF_053592935.1). Lineage (NCBI taxonomy): Bacteria > Bacillati > Actinomycetota > Actinomycetes > Propionibacteriales > Kribbellaceae > Kribbella > Kribbella sp. NPDC002412. Next base: position 7,152 of record NZ_JBSFBL010000027.1, on the reverse strand, counting down.
CGGTACGGCGCCTCGATCGGCGCCGGCGGTGTGGGCACGGTGAACTCGGTCGCGACCGGCGGAAGGACCGGCGAGCCGTCGGGTGCCAGAGCGTGCACCTCCTCGACCGTGAGCAACCCGACCGGGCGGGTGCCCTCGGTGATCACCACCAGGCAGCCGGGGATCACCTGCTGGGCGCGATTCCCCTTCGCGGGCACGAGAATCCCCTCGGCCGCGGTGCGCCAGGCGCCGGGAACGAACTCGCGTAACGCGATCCCGGCCTGGCCGTCGTCCGCCGTCCGTGGTGGGAGGTAGGCGGTGGCTGTGTAGTCGTAGTCGTAGTCCGGCTCAGGCGGACCCGACACTCGCCCACCCTGCTGGGGCGTCAACCAGACCACCGTGCCCCGAACAGCGAGCGACCCCGTCATCATGACCATGGACAGCCATCATGCCGACTACTGAGCGAATTCGCTACACGACACCGAGTATTCATCGCAATCTGGCCGCGATCCGGCTGAGATCCGACTTTGTGCACGACGTGAGCATATTCCGCCGCGAGGAATGCCGGGTGGGTGCACAAAGTCGGGCTGGCAAGAGGGCGGGCGGAGGGTGGGCGGAGGGCGGGCGGAGGGCGGGTTGGCGGGCGGGTAGCCTGCGGGGGTGGCTGAGGCGCGCAGGGGCTCGTGGGAAGGCCGGCTCGTTCGGCTGGGATTTGCGGATCCGCAGCGCGCCGGAGTGATGCTGGAGCAGTTGGACCGGCTGGAGTCGCCCAGCCCGATGGCCAGCGAGCAGCTGATCACCGCGCTGTCCGAGTCCGCCGACCCGGATCTCGCGTTGCACGGGCTTCTGGGCCTGGCCGAGGCGCTGCATCGCAACCGGTACGACGTTGCCGCGTTCGCCCGCACGTTGGAGGTGGACGACGACTTCCGCCGGCGGCTCCTGTCGGTGCTCGGCGCGAGTGAGGCGCTCGGCCGGCATCTCGGCGTGCACCCGCGGCACTGGTACGACTTGGCCGACCCTGCGCTGGCCGGCGTCCGGCCGTCCGCTGACGACGTCCGGGCCAGGCTCGCCACCGCGGTCGACGCACCGAATCCGGTCGACGCGTTGAGAGTCGAGTACCGCAGGCTGCTGCTCCGGCTGGCCGCGCGGGATCTGGCCGAAGGGCTGCTCGTCGACGAGGTGGCCGCCGTACTGGCCGATCTCGCCGGGGGAGCGCTGGAGACCGCGCTGCACATCGCGCGCAACGAGTACTTCGCCGCGCACCCGGGCGCCGCCGAGTGCCGGCTCGCGATCATTGCCATGGGCAAGTGCGGCGGCCGCGAGCTGAACTACGTCAGCGACGTCGACGTCCTGTTCGTCGCCGAGCCACACGACGGTGAACCCGAGGCGCCTGCGCTGAAGACAGCGACCCAGCTGGCCGCCGCCGCGATGCGGATCTGCTCGGCGCACACCGCCGAGGGCACTCTCTGGCCGGTCGACGCCGCGCTGCGTCCCGAAGGCAAGTCGGGTCCGCTGGTCCGCACCCTCGAGAGCCATCTCGCGTACTACCAGCGCTGGGCCAAGACGTGGGAGTTCCAGGCCCTGCTCAAGGCCCGCCCGGTCGCGGGTGACGCGGAGCTCGGTCAGCGGTACGCCGAGAAGACGGCCGAGCTGGTGTGGTCCGCGGCCGATCGGCAGGGGTTCGTCGACGACGTGCAGGCGATGCGGCGGCGCGTGATCGACCACATCCCGGCGGCGGACGTCGATCGCCAGCTCAAGCTCGGGCCCGGCGGTCTGCGAGACGTGGAGTTCGCCGTACAGCTGCTGCAACTCGTGCACGGCCGGAGCGACGACGCGGTGCGCAGCGGTACGACGCTCGTCGCGCTCGAGCAGCTCACCACGCACGGGTACGTCGGGCGCACCGATGGCGCCGTACTCGCGGATGCCTACCGCTTCCTGCGGTCGATGGAGCATCGCATCCAGCTGTACCGGCTTCGCCGTACCCATCAGGTCCCGGACGAGGAAGCCGACCTGCGCAGGCTCGGCCGGTCGCTCGGCTTCACCAAGAACCCGGTCAAGGACCTGACCGCGGCCTGGAAGAAGCACGCGCTGGAGGTACGGCGCCTGCACGAGAAGCTGTTCTACCGGCCACTGCTCGCGGCCGTCGCGCGGATCCCCGGTGGCGAGGTGCGGCTGACGCCGGAGGCGGCGAAGCAGCGGCTGACCGCGCTCGGGTACGCCGATCCGTCGTCGGCGCTGCGGCACATCGAGGCGCTGTCCGAAGGAGTGTCCCGCCGGTCGTCGATCCAGAAGGCGTTGCTGCCCGCGATGCTCGGCTGGTTCGCCGAGTCGCCTGATCCGGACGCCGGCCTGCTCGCGTTCCGGACCATCTCGGACACGCTCGGGTCGACGCCGTGGTACCTGCGTCAGCTGCGTGACGAGGGCGCGTCGGCCGAGCGGCTCGCCCACTTGCTGGCCAGCGGCCGGTTCGCCGTCGACTTGTTGCAGCGGGCACCCGAAGCAACCGCGATGCTCGCCGACGAACGTGAACTCGTGCCGCGCACGCAGGAAGGTCTGCTGGCCGAGATGTCCGCGGCCGCGGGCCGGCAGGAGCAGCCCGAGGCGGCGGTGGCGGCGATCCGCGCGGTCCGGCGGCGGGAGCTCTTCCGGGTCGCCGCGGCCGATCTGTCCGGCCTGCTCGACGTCGAGACGGTCGGCGAGGCGCTGACCACGATCTCGGTCGGGACGCTGACCACCGCGCTCGAGGTGGCCCGGCGCGCGATCGCGAAGGGGGAGCCCGAGCCGACCCGGATGTCGATCGTCGCGATGGGGCGCTTCGGCGGGCATGAGCTCGGCTACGGCAGCGATGCGGACGTGATGTTCGTCCACGACCCGGTCCCGGGTGCCGACGAGAAGGCCGCGACCGACTTCGCCACCCAGGCCGCCACCGAGCTGCGTCGGCTGTTGGCGCTGCCTGGTGCCGATCCGGCCGTTCAGGTCGACGCGGATCTGCGGCCCGAGGGGCGTCAGGGCCCGTTGGTCCGGACGTTGGCGTCGTACGCGTCCTACTACGCCCGCTGGTCCGCGGTGTGGGAGGCACAGGCTTTGCTGCGGGCCGATCCGCTCTGCGGAGACGCCGACCTGTGCGAGTCGTTCCGTGCGCTGATCGACCCGCTGCGTTACCCGGAAGACGGTGTCAGCGAGCGCGACGTACTGGAGATCCGCCGGATCAAGGCCCGCGTCGACGCCGAACGGCTGCCGCGGGGCGCTGACCGGAGCACCCACACCAAGCTCGGCCGCGGCGGTCTGGCCGACATCGAGTGGACCGTCCAACTGTTGCAGCTGCGCGAGGCGCGCAACGTCCCCGGTCTGCGTACGACGCGCACGCTCGGCGCACTGCGGACAGCGGTCGAGGCCGGCCTGTTCCAGGCGACGGACGCCGACACCCTGCGGATCGCGTGGGAGATGGCGACCCGGATCCGCAACGCGATCATGCTCGTCCGGGCCCGCCCCGGCGACTCGCTGCCCCGCGATCCCCGCGACCTCGCCGCGGTCGCCCAGATCTGCGGCTACCCGCCCGGCGAGACCAGCCGGTTCTCCGACGACTACCTCCGGATCACCCGGCGGGCCCACAACACCGTTGCTCATCTGTTCTGGGACGACTAATAGACTTCTGCTGGTGGAAACGGTGGATCAGGTCAGGCAGGCGGGCGTTTTCAGCCACGTCCGGCGAAGTGTCCGGATGACGGTTGGGCAGCAGCGTGTCTGGGAGACGCACTGGCCGTCGCTGGGCCGGAAGCTCGAGGACCTGCCGCCGGGAGCGGTCGACCTGGCCGGCTGGTTCGGGCGGGAAGCGCCTACCGTGCTCGAGATCGGCTCCGGGATGGGCGACGCGACTGCGCGGCTCGCGGTGGCGGCGCCGGAGGTGAACCACCTGGCCGCCGAGGTGTACCCGGCCGGTCTGGGCCAACTGATGCTGTGGGTGGAGAAGTACGACCTCGACAACGTCCGGCTGCTGCAGGGTGACGCGCTGGACTTCCTCCGTGACCACGTCGCGCCCGGCGCGCTGGCCGGCGTCCGGATCTACTTCCCGGACCCGTGGCCGAAGAAGCGGCACCACAAGCGCCGCCTGGTCACCCCGCCGTTCGTCGCGCTGGTCGCGTCCCGGCTGCAGCCGGGCGGAACGTTGCACCTGGCAACGGACTGGGCGGACTACGCGGAGCGCATGCGCGAGGTGTGCGACGCGGAGCCGCTGCTGCGCAACCAGTACGACGGCTGGGCCCCGCGACCCGAGTGGCGCCCGATCACGAAGTTCGAGGCGCGCGCCCAGGCCGAGGGCCGGGTTTGCCGGGATCTGCTCTACACCAAGGTCACGCCGACCGGCTCGTGAACGTCCACAGCCCGGCCGGCACCGTGTAGACGGTGTAGCCGTCCTCGTACGACGGCTCACCCACGAACGGAGCCGGTACGGCGGAGACGTCCGAAGCGGACGCGGACGGCACATGGACCTCGGCCGTCGACCCGACCGGCACCTGGACGTCCAGTGACAGCACCCGGCTCACCTGCTTCCAGGCCACCGACACCCTGCCGCGGATCGTTTCGGTGTGGATCGCCGCCGAGTCGACCTGGCTGCGCGCGTCCGGCCGGACCAGAATCCGCTGCCAGCCCGCGTCGAGGTTGCGAAGGCCGGCGACGTTCTCGTACACCCACTGCACGACGGTGCCTTGGAAGTAGTGGTTCCGCGACCGCGAGTCCTCCTCCCACTTCTCCCACATCGTGTCCGCGCCGAGGTCGAACCAGTAACCCCAGCTGGGGTACGTCCGCTGCAGCGCGACCTTCGTGGCCGCCTCGCCGTACCCGTGCGCCGTCAGCACCGGCAGCAGGACACCGACGCCGAGGCAGCCGGTGTTGAGGTGGAAGCCCCGCGCCTCGACGTCCGCGGCGAGGTTGGCGGCGACTCGCTCGGCCAGCTCCTCCGGCACGATGCCGAACGCCAGCGGGACCGCGTTGGACGTCTGCCTGTAGTCCGGGTCCTCACCTGACTTGTAGACCGCGGCCTCACGGTCCAGGAACGTGCGGTTGAGGCCGTCCTTCAGCTCGGTCGCGGCCTTGCGGTAGTCGTGTGGCTTACTGATCAGGTCGCCGATCTCCGCGGCCGCGATCACCGCCCGGTAGAGGTACGCCGTACCCGTGAGCCGCCGGTCCTCCGGGGCCGGGCCGCTGCCGAAGCCGGGTGGGAGCCAGTCGCCGAGCACGCTGACGGACAGGCCGTCCTCGACCCGGTCGAGCTCCCAGGACAGGTAGCGGGTCAGCGAGTCCCAGTGCTCGCGCAGCAGCCGCTCGTCGCCGTACGAGCGGTACAGCTCGCGGAGCAGGAACGGGTAGACCGTCGGCCACTCGGTCGCGGGGGACAGGTCGGTGAAACCCCAGCCGCTGGACGGCACGATCACCGGCAACTGCCCGGACTCGGCCTGGCTGTCGCGGATGTCGCCCAGCCACTTGGTGAAGAACCGCGCCAGGTCGAGCGAGGCCAGCATCGTCGGCCCGCCCACCTGCGCGTCACCGGTCCACCCGTTCTTCTCCATGAACGGGGTGTCGGTCGGGATGCCGTGCAGGTTGTTCAGGATCGTCCGCCGCATCGCCCGGTCGAACTGCTCGTACGACGACTGTGCCGAGGTGAACCGGGTCACCGTCCGCACGTCGGAGTGCACCTCCCGCATCAGCACGTCGGGTCGTTGCGGCACGCCTTCGATCTGGACGTAGCGGAAGCCCTTGTAGGTGAACCGCGGTTCCCACTCCTCGACGCCGTGGCCGGCCGCGATGTACTCGTCGCGCTGGATCCGGTCGCCCTCGACGTGCACGTTGACGGCCACCACGTTGCCATCGGCAACCGTCTCGCCATGGGTCAGGGTGATCACGGTGCCGGCCTCGGCGGTGACGGCGAGCTTGGTCCAGCCGGCCGTGGTCCGGCCGAAGTCGGCGATCCACACCCCGGGCCGGACCTCGGTGACGTCCACCGGCTCGACTGTCTCGATCACCCGGATCGGCTCGTGGGCCTGAGCGACGAGCTTGCCCTTCGGAGCATCGACGAGCGTGGCCGCCGACCAGGTGGAGTCGTCGAAGGCCGCGGTGTCCCAGCCGGGGAGGGCGCGACGGGCGTCGTACGTCTCGCCGGTGTAGAGGTCGTCCGAGATGGTCGGGCCGGCGGTGACGCGCCAGGATTCGTCCGACACCACCTCGACGCTGCGGCCGTCGTCGTACTCGATCACCAGCCGGGCAAGGAGCTGCGGCTCGGCGGTCCAGGGCGTCTGGTGCCAACGCCAGGCGTTGGGCGTGGTCAGACCAAAGAATCCACGGCCGAGCTCGGCGCCGAGCACGTTGTCGCCGGACTGGACCAGTTCGGTGACGTCGTGGGTGACGTAGAGGACGGTGTGGTCGTAGTTGGTGAAGCCGGGATCGAGTACGGCGTCGCTCACAGGTCGGCCGTTGACTCGCAGGTCGGCGTACCCGAGTCCGCTCGCGTACAGCCGGGCTCGTCCGACCGTGCCGTCCGCGGTGAACGACTTCCGGACCAGGTTGGCGCCACCGATCCAGCGGGCAGCGCCGAAGCCCTCGTCGAGGAGCGCGGTCTCGAACCACTCGGGCTCGGCCCAGGTGCCTTCGCGGTCTTGGGAGTCCCAGAGCCGGACGGTCCAGTGGTACCGAGTGCGAGGTGTCAGCGGCGGGCCGTCGTACTCGATGCCGAAGCTCCGGGACGACGGCAGCTTGCCGGAGTCCCAGACGTCGCCGAGGCCGGGCTCGGAGCCGACGCGGACCTGGTACGCCGACTGGGTCGCGCCGTACCCAGGGGCGGTGGCGATCCAGCTCAGCCGGGGCCGGCTCACGTCCGTGCCGAGCGGCCGGACGGCGTACTCGGTCTTCAGCGTTGTGGCGCTCAGTGGACCACCAGGCGTCCATCCGTCCGGCAGTGCGTGCATCAGGCGGCTCCTCAGGCTCGTCTCGGCACCCCGAGGACGGTAGGCAGCCGACCGGCGCCGTTTCAACACTCTGACCACAACCGGCCGCCGCGGTGCCATGATCGAAAGTGATCGTTTGTCTCAATTACTGATTTATCGTCTCGGATCGTGAAACCTGAGCATCACGGGCCGGTCCTTCGTCGACCGGTCGAAGTCGCGAACCTGCGTGACCTCCGAG
>NZ_JBSFBL010000026.1:0-109315 GCF_053592935.1 Kribbella sp. NPDC002412 | reverse complement strand
GCGGCATCCAGTGGATGCCGCCCCTCGGTGGTTCAGCTGGTCAGGCTGGGTGCCCGCTGGGCGGTCCTCCCTTTCGGACCGCCCGCCGGCGTTCAGTTGTGCTGGTGGATCAGACCAGGCGGGCAAGCGCGAGGCGCGCGCGTGCGCTGGCCCTCTCCGCTCGCCGGCTGGCCCGCTCGGCCCGCTTCTGCGCGCGCTCCATCGAGAGCGCGAGGTAGAAGCGCCGGTTCTGCTCTGCGTCGTTCAATTTGGAACGACAATGAGCACGAGCTAGATCTTCATTGAGTAAATGCATCTCAGTTCTCCTGCGTGAAGTCTGGTTCGTCATGGTCTGGAGTCTCGATTCGGATCTGGGATCGTCAGGCAGCGGTCACGGTGTCACTCTTACGGGGACGCCCACGGGGCCGCTTGCGCGGAACCACCACTCCCTGGACGAACAGCTCGCCGCCCCACACTCCCCACGGCTCGGAACGCTCGAGCGCTCCGGCCAGGCACTCGGCCTTCAGCGGGCAGGTGGTGCAAAGAGACTTTGCGTACTCGACGTCCGCCGGCGATTCGGCGAAGAAGAGTTCTGGCGCGTAGGACCGACAGGGCAGGTCCTGCGACGAGGCCACCTCGGTGAAGACATCGAGGAAGCTCACGCTCATTCCGGTCACCTCCCAGTGACTTGGTGCTGATCTCTTGTCGTCGGTGACGACCTTCGGTCGATGGCCGCCAAAATCAGGGACAAACACTGTGCTGACAAACAAAAGGGCCGCGGGACCCTTTTTCGGGTTCCGCGGCCTTGGAGGTGCCGGCTCTGACGTCTGTCAGACCGGTGGACTCCATGCTCGAGAACCCGAACCGCCGTACTTCACATCGCCGACAGCTCCGCCCTTGATCTGGACAGCGCCGGAAGCCATGAGCACAACGGTCGCGACGTGCAGGCGCGCGGAGGCACCCGGGATGTGGGCGCACGGCAGCGCGGCAGCGTCGCTGAACGGCTTCTTGACCGTGTTGGTGATCATTTCCAGGGCACCTCCTCTCGTTGTGGCGAAGCGGGCGGTTAGCTCGATCGCTATGGTGGTTTGAAGTTTTCGGCCAGGCTTCGACCGCAGAAAGAACAGTACGCCGTCCCCAGCGGAGCCCGCAAACTATTTAACGCCAGTTCGCGAAGTTGGCCGGAAGTTGCCGCGGCGATGGCCGAAACTGGCTGCCACGACAGACTTCCAGCACGCTCCGGGACGCCATCCGCACGCTCCGGGATCGTTGCCTCTGTCACCTAAATGCCACGTCTGCCGTGAGCAGAACGCGGCACGTCCTCCACCATGCGCGTCACCCACCCGGTCTGGCAACACATTTCCCCGCGACCTGCCCGAAGGGGCAGGCCGGTCCCGCAGGTTTCCACGGCAGCCGCGCGGATACCTGCAGGACGACCTGGGGAGAAGGGCGGGGATCGTGCCGGAACGACGAGCAGCCGCGGTGCCGGGGGCCGAGGCGGAGACCCCGGGACAGATTCCGGCGGCAGGCTGGTGGCAGGTGATCAGGCGGGCCTGGAAGGAAGCCAAGGCCGATCAGGTCCCGTTGCTGGCGGCGGGAGTGGCGTTCTTCGGATTCCTGTCGCTGTTCCCGGCCATCGTCGCCGCGGTGCTCGCCTACGGGCTGGTCGCCGACCCGGCCCAGATCCGCACCCAGGCGGAGGACCTGAGCAAGGCGATGCCTGCGTCCGGCCGCGACCTGCTCCTCCAGCAGATCGACGCGCTGACCGCGGCACCCAGCCGGAGCCTCGGCATCGGCGTGGCCGTCGCGGTCCTCATCGCCTTGTGGAGCGCCTCCGGCGGCGTCGGCTACCTGGTCACCGCGGTGAACATGGCGTACGACGAGGAGGAGTCGCGGGGGTTCGTCCGCCGGAAACTGCTTGCGCTCGGCATGACCCTGGGAGCGATCGTCTTCGTCCTGCTGGCCGTCGCGCTGTTCGCCGCCGGCGCTGCGATCGGCGACGACGTCCCGGGCCCGGTCCGGATCGGCCTGCAGGTCGCCCGGTTCGCGCTGGCCGTGGTGCTGATCGTCGTCGTGCTGGCGGTCGTCTACCGGGTCGCGCCGTCGCGGGACGCGCCGCGGATGCGCTGGGTGTCCATCGGCGCGGCCGTGGCGATGGTGATCTGGCTGGCCGCCTCGGTCGGGTTCTCGATCTACGTCGAGACGTTCGGCAACTACGCCAAGACCTACGGCAGCCTGGCCGCCGTCGTGATCCTGATGCTCTGGCTGTGGCTGACCGCGTACGCCGTCCTCTTCGGAGCCGAGATCAACGCGGAAGCCGAGCAGCAGACGGCCCGCGACACCACCAGAGGTGAACCGATGCCGCTCGGCCGGCGCAACGCGGTGAAGGCCGACTCGGTCCCCGAGTAACCTGCACAGGTGGCACTCGACGAGCTCCGCGGCCTGCTGGCCCGGCATGTCCGGCCGCACGAGACCACCGCCATCGACGGCTTCTACATCGCGCAGGTCGAGCGGTCGGGGCCACCGGCCCCGTCGATGTCAGGTGTGGTCCTCGCAGTCCTGGTCCAGGGTGCGAAGCGCCTGGTCGTCGGCGATCGCGTGCACCTGTACCGGCCGGGCGACTACCTGGTCGCGTCGGTCGACCTGCCCGTCACCGGCCACTTCGTCGACGCCACCCCGCAGGACCCGGCGCTGGGCCTCGCGCTCACCCTCGAGCCGGCGCTGATCGCCGACCTGCTCCTGCACGCCGCTCCAGGTGACCTCCCCCGCCCGCGCGCGGGCGCCGTACCGGCCATCGCCGTCGGTGGGCTGACCGACGACCTCGTCGACTGCCTGGTCCGGCTCGTCCGCCTCCTGGATCACCCGCGGGACCAGGCCGTGCTGGCGCCGATGGTCAAGCGGGAGATCCTCTGGCGACTGATCACCGGCGAGCAGGGCGCCGCCGTCCGCCAGCTCGGTCTGGCCGACAGTAACCTCAGCCACATCACCCGCGCCGCCCGCTGGATCCGCGACCACTACGCCGAGCCGTTCCGCGTCGAGGACCTGGCCCGGCTCACCGGCATGAGCCCGTCCGGGTTCTACCGGCACTTCCAGACCGTCACCGCGCTGAGCCCGATCCAGTTCCAGAAGCAGATCCGGCTGCAGCAGGCGCGCCTGCTGCTCGCGTCCCACCCGCGCGACATCACCACCGTCGCTCACGAGGTCGGCTACGACAGCCCGTCCCAGTTCAGCCGTGAGTACCGCCGCCAGTACGGCGTCCCGCCGAGCGAGGACGCCGGCCGCCTGCTCGCGCCCGCGCCCTGAGTCAGCGCGTGCAGAGCAGCAGGATCCGCTCGCCGTACTTGGTGAGCTTGGTGTGGCCGATGCCCGGGATCCGGCGCAGCGCCTGCTCGTCGGTGGGCCGGGTCTCGGCGATCGCGGTCAGCGTGGCGTCGGTCAGGATGACGAAGGCGGGCATGCGCTCGCTCGCCGCCTGCTCGGTCCGCCAGGCGACCAAGGCGTCGTACAGCTCCTGGTCGATCGAGGACGGGCAGTCCTCGCAGCGGCCGAGCTTCCGCGCGCCCGGATCGAGCAGGCCGCGCCCGCAGACCCGGCACTTCGGGATCGGCTTGGCGGCCCGGGACGACCGCTCGCCCGACGGCTCCCAGGTGGTCGGCCGGGACGGCGTACGCACTCCGATCGGGTCCAGGAAGCGCGTCGGACCGCGCTGACCGCGGCCGCCCGGGGAGCGTGACGTGGACCAGCTGATGAAGAGCTGCTGCTTCGCCCGGGTCACGCCGACGTAGAACAGCCGCCGCTCCTCCTCGACCTGCGCAGGGGTCTGGGCGTAGCTGATCGGCAGCGTCCCCTCGTGCGCGCCCACGATGAAGACACAGTCCCACTCCAACCCCTTGGCCGCGTGCAGCGTCGCGAGCGTGACGCCCTCGGCCAGCGGCGCGTGCTGGATCGACGCCCGCCGGTCCAGCTCCGCCATCAGGTCCGGCAACCGAGCAGACGGGTTGGCGGCGGCGAAGTCGGACGTCATCGTCACCAGCGCGCTCAGCGACTCCCACCGATCCCGCACAGCGCCCGTGCCCGTCGGCGGCTCCGGAGTCCAGCCTGCTCCGCCCAGCACCCCGGTCACCACCTCGACCAGGTCGTCGGACACGTCACCGGCCTTCGCCTGACCCCGCAGCAGTACGGCGGCCTGCCGGATCTCGGCCCGCTCGAAGAACCGCTCGGCCCCCTTCAGCACGGTCGGGATCTTCCGCTCGGCCAGCGCCTGCTCGAAGTTCTCCGACTGCGCGTTCGTCCGGAACAGTACGGCGATGTCCCGCAGCTGCACGCCTTCGTCCCGCAGTCGCGTGACCGCCCGTGCCACCGCATCGGCCTCGGCGACCTCGTCGGAGTACTCGCGGTAGACCGGCGCCGGGCCCGCCTCACGCTGCGACCGGAGCGTGACCCGGCCTGGCAGCCCGGCCGGACCGGTCGCGTCGAGGATCTTGTTCGCCACGTCGACGATCTGCGGGGTGGACCGGTAGTCACGCACCAGCTTGATCACCGTCGCGGACGGATGCCGGGCCGCGAAGCGGACCAGGTTCTCCGGCTCGGCGCCGGCCCAGGAGTAGATGGTCTGCGCCGGGTCGCCGACCACGCAGACGTCCTCCCGCCCGCCGAGCCACAGGTCGAGCAGGCTCTGCTGCAGCGGGCTGACGTCCTGGTACTCGTCGACGACGAACGTCCGGTACTGCCGCCGGATCTCCGCCGCCACCCGCTCGTCCTCGGCGAGCAGCGCGACCGCGCAGAGCAGCACGTCCTCCAGGTCGATCCGGCCGCGCTCCAGCTTCACGTCCTCGTACGCCGCGAACACCCGGGCGATCGTGGCCGGGTCGAACGCGGCCAGCGTCCGGCCCGAGCGCGGCGCCAGCTTCGCGTAGTCGTCCGGCCGGACGTTGCTGACCTTGGCCCACTCGACCTCGCCGGCCAGGTCACGCAGCGCAGGCGTGTCCACGCGGACCCGGCAGCGCGAGGCCGCCTCGGTCAGCAGCGGGAACTTGCGGTCCGCGATCGGTGGCAGCTCCCCGCCGTACACCTTCGGCCAGAACCACTTCGCCTGCCGCAGCGCGGCCGAGTGGAACGTGCGCGCCTGCACGCCCTCGACGCCGAGCTGGGCGAGCCGGCCGCGCATCTCCCCCGCCGCCCGCTGGGTGAACGTCACCGCGAGCACCCGGAGCGGGTCGAACGTCGCGGTGCGCACGCCGTACGCGATCCGGTGGGTGATCGCCCGCGTCTTGCCGGTGCCCGCCCCCGCCATCACCACGACCGGCCCGTTCAGCGCGGTCGCGACCGCCCGCTGCTCAGGATCGAGCGCCTCGAGAAGGTCATCCGCAGATGCGGAACGTGTGAGATCGCTCACGGACGGGGACATTCGGGAACAGCACCACCAACGCCTGGGTTCGGATACGTCGAGAGCAACCCTAGACGGGCTGCCGGACAGAAACCTCGCCCCTCGCAGAAGGAGTCAGCCGATGGCGGCTTTCACGATGTACTCGACCCCCTGGTGTGGCTACTGCCACCGCCTCAAGGGCCAGCTCAAGCGAGCCGGGATCGAGTTCACCGAGGTCGACATCGAGCAGGTCCCGGAGGCCGCGAAGATCGTCGAGAAGCTGAACAACGGCAACCAGACGGTGCCGACCGTGGTCTTCGCGGACGGCACCGCGATGACGAACCCGTCGCTCGCCCAGGTCGCCGAGAAGCTCGCCGCCTAGCTCACGCCACACCGACGGCGCCACGCAGGAACCGCGTGGCGCCGTTTCGTGCTGCCCGCACACTCATAGGGCACGAGTTATGGACATTACGGTCATGACCGTTATACCTTCCTCGGAACAACGCCGCAGGGAGCCCGCCCATGATTCCGCGCCGTCATGTCCGTCATGTGTTCATTCGTGCCGCTCTGGCCTTCGCCCTGATGCTGGGCCTGCTCGCCGCCGGCGGCCTCTCCGCCTCCGCCGGCCCGGACCCGAAGCGGCCTGACCCGTTCCCGTCCGAGACCGGCCCGATCCGCAAGGACGACAGCCGGATCGGCATCGCCGCCGAGGACCCGGTCCGCGATCTCGGCGCCCCGATCAGCTCGCTCACCGTGATGGAGGGCGCCGTCGGCCGGACGCCGGACGGCCGCGACGTCGTGTACGCCGTACCCGCCGGTGAGAACGCCCAGCTCAACGTCGTCGACCTGCACAGCCGCCAGTTGATCCATGCGCTGCCACTTGCCGGTGCGGCGGGTGCGTGGGCGATCGTGGTCGCGCCAGACGGCCGGCTGTACGTCGGCACCTACCCCAACGCGCACCTGTACCGCTACGACCCGGGCACCGGCACGGTGACCGACCTGGGCCAGCCGATCCCAGGTGAGTCAGTCATCTACGGCCTCACCGCCGACCAGGACGGCAACGTGTACGCAGGCACGTACCCGACGGCCCACGCCTTCAAGTACGACCCGTCGACCAGCCAGGTGACCGACTACGGCTCACTCGACCCGGTGCAGCAGTACGCGCGGTCGACGGTCTACGACCCGGACCACAACAAGCTGTTCGTCGGCATCTCGACCCCGAACGCCAGGCTGCTCCGGATCGACGTGGAGACCCGGCAGGTCGAGGACATCACTCCGCCCGGTACGACGGCCAAGGACTTCATCGACCTCGACTACGCGGGCGGACGGGTCTTCGCCAACGCCAGCAGCCGGCTGGTCGTGGTCGACGCGGTCACCGGCGAGCAGGTCAAGTTCACGGATGCCGCTACGGGCACCCAAGTCATGGACTACCCGATCGCGGCACGTGGTGTGTCCGCGGCCGGTCCGGGTGGCGTGTACTTCACCAACAACACACTCGCCCTCACCCACTACGACCTGGACACGAACACCGTCGGTCCGGTGTCACCGCCTCGCACGGTGACCCGTGGCGCCTCGATCGGCTACGGCTGGGTCACCGAGAACGGCAGCCAGGTGCTGTACGGCTTGGCGGGCAACTACTCCGGCGGAACGTTCCGGTACAACCCGCAGGACGGCACGCTTGCCCAGTGGAGCTCACCGTTCCAGTACGTCCCGGTGGCGCTCATGCACGCGCTCGCGGACCCGGCGAACGGGAAGGTCTTCGTCAACGCGTACCTGAACGGGTCGACGTCGGTCTACGACCCGGCCACCGGCAAGTCCACGGTCACGACGCGCCAGGGCCAGGTCGAGGACTGGGCCTGGGACGGCAACGGCAAGATGTACGTCGGCATCTACCCCTACGGCAGGTTGTCGCTGTGGGACCCGAACGCACCCGCCACGCCGACGAACCCGAAGGAACTCTTCAGCCTCGTCGACAGCCACCACCAGAACCGGCCTGTCGCTGTAGTCCCTGCGGGCGACAAGGTCTACGTCGGCACCACACCGGCGTACGGCGAGTACGGCGGAGCCCTCACGGTGTACGACGTCCCGACCGGAGCGTTCACCGTCTACCGCAACCTGGTGGCCGACCAGACCATCTCCTCGCTGCTGCCAGTCGGCGCCACGGTGTGGGCCGGGTCCGGCATCGAGGGCGGCCAGGGTACTGAGCCGATCGCCACTGAGGCCCACCTGGTCAAGGTCGACCCATCGACAGGCGCCGTACTCACGGACGTCGTGCCCGTGCCCGGTGCGGCCAGCATCAACGAGCTGACCATTGGTCCGGACGGCAACCTGTGGGGCCTGGCGGACGGCATCGTGTTCGTCGCCAACCCGACGACGGGCGCCGTACTGCGGCAGATCCCGGTCTTCAGCGGCCGGGCCGGAGCGAACGACGGAGCCCTGAAGTGGCGTGACGGCTACCTGTACGGCGTCACCGCCGGGCGACTGTTCGTCGTGGACAGCCTCGGTGGTGCAGCGACCATGCTGCGCGACCACGGCCTCAACCGGCTGACCCAGACCCCGGACGGCGCGTACTACACGCTGCTGCGACCGGACGGCTGGACCAACCCGACCAACCTGGCCTCCTACACGCCACCGGCGGACCCGTGTCCGCAGTCGGACCTCCGGGCGACCGTGTGGACCGGAAACGTCAACAGCCACGTGACGAACCGGCACGTGCAGTACGGCTGCACGCTGACCGACGTACTGCCGGACGCCAAGGCCGACTGGCCCAGCCACGCCGCCTACGTCATCGCGGTCGACAAGAAGGCCAAGGAACTGGAGAACGCCGGGACGATCGAACGCTGGGAGGGACTCCTGATCCGGATCGCCGCCGCCCGCTCCGACGTCGGCCGCTGATCACCAGCCGCATCATCCCAGCTGCCTGATCACCAGCTGCCGGTGAGCTCCTCGCCGTACCAGCCTTCGATCAGGCGGCGGGAGATGGAGATGTTGCCGGGGAGGGCCATCGTGCCGGCTTCGACCAGCGCACGAAGGTCCTCCCGGGTGAACCAGCGGGCCTCGGCGATCTCGTCGGCGTCCACCTCGATGTCGGTGCTCACCGCCTTGGCGTAGAAGCCGAGCATCAGGCTGGACGGCAGCGGCCACGGCTGGCTGCCGGCGTACTCGATCTCGTCGCCGACCAGCACACCGGTCTCCTCGAGCACCTCCCGCCGTACGGCGGCCTCGAGCGACTCACCCGGTTCGACGAAGCCGGCGAGGGTCGAGTAGCGGCCCTCCGGCCAGGCCTCGTTGCGGCCGAGCAGCGCCCGGTCCTGGTCGTCGGTGACGAGCACGATGATCGCCGGGTCGCTGCGCGGGAAGTGCGACAGGCCGCACGCCGGGCACTGCCGGACGTGCCCTGCCTCGACGACCTCGGTGTGCTCACCGCAGTTCGCGCAGTGCGTGTGCACGCCGTGCCAGTTGGACAGGCCGACCACGTGGACCGCCATACCGGCCTCACGATCGTTCAGTACGGCGCCGATCTCGCGCAGCCCGCCGTACGACTCATCCGCCTCGGTCCCGACCAGTACGGCGAACACAGCGCGACCCTCTGCGGTCTGGCCCGCACCGGACTCCCGGTCGATGCCCAGGAAGACCCGCACACCCTCCGGCGCTTCGGACGGATGCACCAGGTTGAGCGCAGACCGGTCGGCGGTCACCTGGAGCTTGTCACCCGCGACGAGCGCCACCTGGGTGTCGGGAGCGCCCCAGGCCTTCTCCAGCCAGTCGAGGTCGCGCCTGCGATCGGCGGCGCGGTCCAGCACGGACCGGGACAGGGCTAGCGAACCACGAGCGATGGAGTAGGCCACATGCCTCAACATATCCCGGCACCGTGAGAGCATCCCGGCATGAGTATTCACATCGCCGCCCAGAAGGGGCAGATCGCACCGCGGGTGCTGTTCCCCGGGGACCCACTGCGAGCCAAGTGGATCGCGGAGACCTACCTGTCGGACGTGATCTGCTACACCGAGATCCGGAACATGTTCGGGTTCACCGGCACCTACAAGGGTGAGCAGATCTCCGTCCAGGGCTCCGGCATGGGCCAGGCGTCCGCCTCCATCTACGCGCACGAGCTGTTCGCGGAGTACGACGTCCAGACCCTGATCCGGGTCGGCACCTGCGGCGCGCTGACCGAGGCGGTCCGGGTCCGCGACGTGATCGTGGCGATGTCCGCGAGCACCGACTCGCAGATGAACCGGCTGCGCTTCCACGGCATCGACTACGCGCCGACAGCCGACTACCAGCTGCTGCGGGCCGCGGTGGACGCCGCCGAGGCAGGCGGACTGAACGTGCACGTCGGCCAGGTGTTCTCCGGCGACCTGTTCTACAACGACCGCCCCGAGCTGGTCTCGCAGACGGCGGCGTACGGCGTGCTGGGCATCGAGATGGAGGCCGCCGCGCTGTACACGCTGGCGGCGAAGTTCGGCCGCCGGGCGCTCGGCATCATGACGGTGTCGGACCACCTGATCACCAAGGAGGAGACGACCGCCGAGGAGCGGCAGACGACCTTCTCCGAGATGATCACCATCGCCCTCGACGCCGCGATCGAGGTGCCGGTCTGAACCGGGTAGCCACCGCCCTGGCCGCCCTGCTGCTCCTGACCGCCTGCTCCGGCAATGACGAGCCGGCGGCAACCGAGTCTCCGAGCTCCACACCGACGCCGACCGTGTTGCCGGACCTCACTGCCACCCAGGTGGTCAGCGCGCTGAAGACCGATGGTTACAACTGCTCGACGGACGTGGCGTACGCCGTCTGCCGGATGGGAGCGACCTCGATCGGAGTCCTCACCGGAGACCATCCGCGGCCACCCGTGGTGTCGGTGCAGGCATCCGGTCAGGTCGACGTCGCGTGGGCCGAGATCTCCAACTCGCTGCCGCGAATCCTGGAGCTCGCCCACATCAACCAGCCGGAGATCGCCACCTGGTTCAACCAGCAGAAGGGCAAGCCGGTCGCCCAGCAGTCCTTCGGCGACTGGCTGGTCGATGTCTCAGCCGAGGTCGACACCGAGGAACCGGGCGTACACCTCACCCTCACCGACAAGCTCTGCAAGACCAACTGTCAGGCCGAGTAGCCCAGCCTGGTCAGGTCGTGATCAGTTTGGGGAGGACTTGGGTGACCCGGTCGGTGAGTTGGGCCGGGACCCGGTCGGGGGCGGTGGCGTAGGCGACGACCGCTTGTTCGAAGAGGCCGTCGATCAGGGCGTAGGCGGTGGGGGCGTCGACCGTCGGCGTGCCGTCGACCAGGTCGGCGTACCTCGTCAGGATGCGCCAGATCATCTGCTCGAGCAGTTGGTCGATCGCGGTGACGTCGTCGCGCAGTTGCTCCTCGAACATGCTCTGCGCCCGCAGGTCGTACCAGAGCCGGTGCATCGGGGTCTCCTCGACCAGCGTCTGCGTCATCTTGGCGAGGAAGCCGGTCGCGAGCTCGTCGGCCGACTCCGCGGTCTCGACGACCTCGTCGTACCGCTGCGCGCACTTGGTCTTGTAGTGCCGCACGCAGTAGCTGATCAGGTCGATCTTGTCGCGGAAGTAGTAGTGCACGACGCCGTGGGTGAACTCGGAGTTGTTCGCGATCTCCCGCAGGCTGGTCCGCGCGTACCCGAGCTCGCCGAGCGTCTTCAGCGCCGACTCGGCCAGCGCGACCCGGCGGCGCTCGATCTTGTCGATCCCTGACACGCGGGCGGGCCGGACCGGCTCCACGGGGTCCACCGAGGCCGACGCCATGCGCACCTCCCTTGGCTCGGGTTCGTGGGCGTCAATCTACCCGCCGCGGACCCAGGCGCGGTCCGCGGTGGGAGATTTCTTGACAAGTGTCAAACAAAGTCTTGACGACTGTCAAAGAAATCTCCAGAGTGAAAAGCAAGCGGACGCTTCGAGCAAAGGAGCTTCAGATGGGCGGACTCGACCTCTCCGGCCGCAAGGCCCTCGTCACCGGCGGAGCCCAGGGGCTCGGCGAAGGGATGGCGAAGGCGCTCGCGGCGGCCGGCGCCAAAGTGGTGATCAGCGACATCCAGAAGGACACCGGCGAGGCGGTCGCCGACGCCCTCGACAGCGAGTACGGCGCCGGCCACGGCTTCGTCGCCCACGACGTCACCGACGAGGGCAGCTGGGAGAACGCGGTGGTCGCGGCCACCGACATCCTCGGCGGCCTGGACATCCTGGTGAACAACGCCGGGATCGAGATCACCAGCCTGCTCACCGAGGTCACCGCCGACGAGATCCGCCGGATGCTCGACGTGAACATCCTCGGCACCACGATCGGCATCAAGTGGGGCCTGCGCACGATGCGGCCGGAAGGACTGGCCGGCCAGGGCGGCGCGATCATCAACGTCGCGTCCGTCGCCGCGACCATCGCGTTCCCCGGCATCGCGGTCTACTCGGCGACCAAGTCCGCGGTCGACCGGCTGACCCGGGTCGCCGCGATGGAGTCCGGCAAGCTCGGGTACGGCGTCCGCGTCAACTGCATCTACCCCGGGCTGGTGCCGACCGCGATGGGCGCCGGACTGGCCAACGACGTGGCCCGGCTCGGACTGTTCGAGTCCCCCGAGGCGGCCGTTGCCGCAGTGGTCGGGCTGACCCCGGCCGGCCGGCTCGGTGAGGTCACCGACGTGGCCGACGCGGTCGTCTTCCTCGCCTCCGACGAGGCCAAGTTCATCACCGGCGTCGGCCTGCCGGTCGACGGCGGCATGGGGATGTGAGCGCAGATGGCCACGAAACCCGTCGTCGTGTACGGCGCCTCCGGCTACACCGGCCGCCTGGTCTGTGAGTACCTCCGCCAGTACCACGTCCCGTTCGTGGCCGCCGGCCGCAGCGAGGAGAAGCTGAAGGAGTCGATGGACTCCCACGTGGCGGGCATCGAGACGGCCGACTACGAGGTCGCCGTCGTCGACCACGACGTGGCTGCGCTGACGGACCTGTTCAAGGGCGCGTCCGTCGTACTCAACACCGTCGGTCCGTTCAGTGAGCTCGGTCCCGCAGCCGTGGAGGCGGCGCTCGCCGCGGGTGCGCACTACACCGACACGACCGGTGAGCAGGACTGGCTGATGACCTGCGACGAGAAGTACGGCGCCGACTTCGCCGCAGCCGGCCTGCTCCTCGCGCCCGGGATCGCGCAGATGTACACGACCAGCGAGATCGCGGCACAGCTGTGTCTCGAGCAGCCCGGCCTGGACACGCTGGACATCGCGGTCTTCTGGGGCGGCAGCCCGACCATCGCTTCGACCCGCACCATTTTGGTCAACGCGGCCACCTCCAAGGCCCACTACCTCGAGCACAACGAGTACACCGAGTTCCCAGAGCAGGGACTGGTGCCACTGGTGGTTCCCGGTCACCATGAACTGGCACTGTCCCTGCCCTGGGGCGGCATGTCGCACCCGGTCTGGTTCAAGCGCGACCCGCGCGTGGCCAACTGCAAGGCACAGGGCGGTGTCTTCAACGCCGCCCTGATGAACGGCGTGCCGCAGATCGTCGCCGCTGCACTGGAAGCCACCAAGGACATGGCTCCCGACGAGCGCAACGAGGCGCTCACCGAGACCGCCCGGCAGGTGATGAACCAGATGCCGCCCCGGGAGAACCCACGCGTGAACAAGACGCTGGACTCCGTGCACGCCTCCGGTCCACTCGGCCGGGCGCACTGTGTCATCCACGGCAACAGCAACTACCAGCAGACCGGCTTGCTGCAGGCCTATGCGGCGTACTCGCTGCTGCAGACCGCGCCGAAGCGGGTCGGGTTCGCTAGCGGCTGCCAGGCGTTCGGTCATCGCGAGCTGCTCGGCGTACTGCGCAGCTTCGGGCTGGTCTCCGAGCCGCAACTGACCGTGCTGCACTGAAGGGGTTGCGGTGAGACTGGTCGACTACCTCGACAAGGGCGCCTCGCTCGGTCCGGACGCACCGTGCCTGACCACCGACGGCGAGACGCTCACGTACGGCGAGGTGCAGCAACTGTCGTACCGGATCGCGGCCGGTCTCGCGGCGACCGGCGTACGACCGGGTGGCAAGGTCGCGATCCTGTCGGCGAACGACCCGATCGCGTTCAGCTGCGTGTTCGGCATCAGCCGGGCCGGCGCGGTCTGGTGCCCGATCAACCCGCGCAACGAGGCGACCGAGAACCGCGAGCTGCTCGACCAGTTCGACTGTGAAGTGCTGATCTACCAGGCGGCCTTCGCGCCCCTGGTGGATCGGATCCGGGAGGCCTTGCCGAAGGTCCACACCTTCGTCTGCCTGGATGCCGATCCCGACTCCGGCCGAGACCCCCACCTCCGTGGCCGGAGGGTCGGCTGGGGCGCGTTCTGCGGGGGCGTGTCCCAGCCGGCCGTCGATCTCACCGGTACCGACGATCTGGCGTTGATCGTCGGTACCGGTGGGACCACAGGACGCCCGAAGGGCGTGATGCTCAGCAACCGCAACCTGGAGACGATGACGGCGCTGACGCTGATCGGCTACCCGTTCGGCGACCGGCCCGTCTACCTCGCGCTCGCGCCGCTGACCCACGCGGCCGGCGTGCTGTGCTTCCCCGTGCTGTCCTGCGGCGGCGAGATCGTCATCATGCGAACGCCGGACGTGCACGCGTTCCTGGAGCTCATCCCACGGCACCACGTCACGCACACGTTCCTGCCGCCGACGCTGATCTACATGGTGCTCGCGGCCGAGGAGCTCGACAGCACCGACCTCTCGTCCCTGCGCTGTTTCTGGTACGGCGCCGCGCCCATGTCGGTCGCCCGGCTCGAGGAGGCCCTGGTCCGGATCGGCCCGGTGATGGCCCAGCTGTTCGGCCAGACCGAGGCGCCGATGATGATCTCGACCATGGCGCCGGCCGACCATTTCGATGCTGAAGGCAACATCGCGCGGTCGCGGCTGTCATCGGCCGGCCGCCCGTCACCACTCGTCACCACCGCGATCATGGCGCCGGACGGATCCCTCCTGCCGCCCGGCGACCGTGGTGAGATCGTCGTCCGCGGATCGCTGGTGATGCAGGGGTACTACCGCAACCCCGAGGCCACCGCGGAGGCGTCACGGCACGGCTGGCACCACACCGGCGACATCGGCTTCCTGGACGCTGACAACTACCTCTACATCGTCGACCGCGCCAAGGACATGATCATCACCGGCGGCTTCAACGTGTACTCCACCGAGGTCGAGCAGGCTGTGCTGGCACACGCCGCCGTCCAGGACTGCGCGGTGATCGGCCGCCCGGACGACAAGTGGGGCGAGCGGGTGGTCGCGGTCGTCCAGCCGCTGGCCGGCGGCGACGTCGACCCCGGCGAGCTGATCGCGTTCGTCAAGGCTCGCATCGGCAGCGTGAAGGCACCCAAGGAGGTCCTGGTCTGGCCCGACCTGCCACGGTCCAAGGTCGGAAAGGTGCTCAAGTCCGAGATCAAGGAGCGCCTGGCCTAGCTGCCGGCCGCCACCGCCCCAGCACTCACGACGACCGCCGTGGTCACCGCAGCCTGCATCTCCGAGACGGCTTTCTTCACAGCGTCGGCAGCCCAGTCCGATTCGGCGATCTCCTTCGCGCGCTGCTTGAGCGCCCGCTTGTCGACCCCGTCGGTGACGATCTTCCGTACGACGTTCAGCGCGCTCAGCATCGCGACCAGCGCACCGGTGCGCTCGTCCGGCGTCGTACCCACCTTCAGCACGCTCTCGAGCGCCGTACGCACCTCTGCCTCGTGCCGTGCGTCCTTGGCCGGCCAGCGGGTCACCGGGAACAGGCCGAGCACCTTGTTCTGGTCCGCCTCCAGCACGCCGCGCTCCGCCAGCCTGGCAAGCACCTGGTCGCGGAGCTTCTTCGACAGCCGGCCGAGCTGGTCCTTGGGTCGTTTGCCGGGCTTGTCGGCCACGTAGGCCAGCCGCTCGTCCAGGATCGCGTCACCGGTCGGGGTGGCGTCCAGCACCTTGAGGCGGCCCTGCTTGACCTCCTCACCCGAGATCTTCGGCAATCAACATGCGGCCAACGTAGGCAAACGCGCGTTGGGCGCACATCAGCCTCGCGGACTACCTGCCGGCTACGACTTCAGTAGGCCCGGGATGCGGACCCCCGAAATCTGACTCGTTGACTATCTAGTAAGGTAAGCCTTAGCTAACAGGTTCGCCCACCTCGAAAGCAGACCGCCATGACCAGAGCACTGCCCGAGCCGATGTACCGGCGCTTCTTCGCCGGCATCGGCGCCCTCAGCCTCCGGCCGTTCGACCTGACCGAGGATGTGCCCACCCTGCACGACTGGGTCACGCAGCCCTACGCGCGGTACTGGGGCCTGCTGAACGCCTCAGTCGACGACGTGCGCGCGGAGTACCGCCGGATCGAGAGCACCGGCCACCACCGTGCCTTCCTCGGCGAGCACAACGGCCGCGCGGCGTTCCTGATGGAGCGCTACGAACCGTCGTACGACGCGGTCGGCAAGGTGTACGACGTCGCACCCGGCGACATCGGGATGCACGTCCTGGTCGCGCCGCCGCAGGTCCGGATCCCGGGCTTCACTGGCGCGATCTTCGAGACCATCCTGGACAGCCTGTTCAGCGACCCGCTGGTCGACCGGGTCGTGGTCGAGCCGGACGTCCGCAACGCCAAGATCCAGGCGCTGAACGAGCGGATGGGATTCCGCAAGCACAGCATCGTGGACCTCCCGGACAAGCAGGCCTGGCTGAGCTTCTGCACCCGCGACCAGTACGCCGAGGCGACCAGGATGAACGAGGCCGGCTGACCATGACCACCGAACATCTCACCCCGGAAGCGTGGGCCGTCGCGAACCGCGCGCTGGTCCGCAAGGCGCTGGCCGAGTTCAGCCACGAGCGGATCCTCGAGCCGGTTGCCATCGGCAACTTGTACGAAGTGGCGAGCGCGCGCAGCCGGTACACCTTCGCGGCCCGGTTGTACCCGTTGAACCACTGGGAGGTGGACGCCGAGTCCATCCAGCGGGACGGGGACCGGCCGGTCGACGCACTCGACTTCATCACCGAGTTCCACGAGCAGCTCGGCATCGGCGCCACGATGCTGCCGGTGTACCTCGAGGAGATCAGCAGCACGCTCGCGAGTACGGCGTACAAGCTGTCCAAGCCCGCGCTGACCGCCGGCGACCTGGTCGGCGCGGACTTCCAGGTGATCGAGTCCGCGATGACCGAGGGACACCCGTGCTTCGTCGCGAACAACGGGCGGCTCGGCTTCGGCGTCACCGACTACCGCGCCTTCGCGCCGGAGACCGGGCAGCCGGTCCGGTTGACCTGGATCGCCGCCCGCAAGGACCGCGCGACGATCTCCCACAGCACGACGATCACGTACGACGACCTGCTGCGCTCCGAGCTGGGCGACGACGTACTGCGCCGGTTCGGCCAGCGGATCGTTGCCGTGGGCGCCGATCCGGCGGAGTACGTGTACCTGCCGGTGCACCCGTGGCAGTGGGAGAACAAGACGTCGATCACGTTCGCGGCCGACATCGCGCAGCGGCACATCATCCACCTCGGGTCCAGTGACGACGACTACCAGCCGCAGCAGTCGATCCGGACGTTCTTCAACCGGTCGGAGCCGTCGCGGCACTACGTCAAGACGGCGCTGTCGGTGCTGAACATGGGGTTCATGCGTGGACTGTCGCCGACGTACATGTCCGCGACGCCGGCGATCAACGACTGGGTGTTCGGCCTGGTCTCGAACGACCTGGTGCTGAAGCGGTACGGCTTCTCGGTGCTGCGGGAGATCGCAGCTGCCGGGTACCACAACCGGTACTACGAGGCCGCCACCGAGAAGACGTCGCCGTACCGGAAGATGCTGTCGGCGCTGTGGCGGGAGAGCCCGGTGCCGACGCTCGAGCCGGGTGAGCGGCTTGCGACGATGGCGAGCCTGCTGCACGTCGACCGGGACGGGACGTCACTCGCCGCCGAGCTGATCCGCGCGTCCGGGCTGGCGCCGGCGGACTGGCTGCGGTCGTACATCGATGCGTACCTGATCCCGCTGCTGCACTGCTTCTACGCCTACGAGCTCGTGTACATGCCGCACGGCGAGAACCTGATCCTGGTACTGCGGGACGCCGTGCCGATCCGGGTGATCATGAAGGACATCGCCGAGGAGATCGCGGTGATGAGCCCGGACACGCCGCTGCCGGCCGACGCCGAGCGGGTGCGGGCCGACGTACCGGACGACGAGAAGCTGCTGTGCGTCTTCACCGACATCTTCGACTGCATCTTCCGGTTCCTCTCACCGATGCTGGACCGGGAGGGGCTGCTGACGCCGTCCGAGTTCTGGTCGGTCGTCGCGGCCGCGGTGCGGGACTACCAGGCGGCGACGCCGGAGCTCGCCGACGCGTTCGCCAAGTACGACGTCTTCGCGCCGTCGTTCGCGTTGTCGTGCCTGAACCGGCTGCAGCTGAAGAACAACCAGCAGATGGTGGACCTGACGGACATCGCCGGATCGCTGCAATTCGTCGGGACGCTCGACAACCCGCTGGTCACCGAAGTAACTGACTGACCAGCGTGTCGGCCAGCCAGCGCTCGTAGTCCTCGACCGGCCAGTGCCGGTCGAGGACCAGCGTGCGGTAGATCTCCGCCGCCGTGCAGGCGATGAAGAGGTCCAGCGCCTTGGGCTTGAGCCGGCCATTGAAGGAGTTCAGGAAGATCTCGAGCTCTTGCTCGCGGGCCTTCAGCATGCGCTGGAACTGCTCGGCGATCTGCTGGTCGACGCGGGCCGCTTCCTGGTAGATCCGGATCACGTCGACGCCGGTCTCGAACTGCCGGGTCTGCCAGTGCGCGGCGGCGCGCAACCGCGCTCCGGCGTCCGCGATGGCGAGCGACTCCTGCGCCAGCCGCCGGGTCTCCGCCTCGACGATCCAGATCCGGGAGATCTCCTTGAGGATCGCGGCCTTGTTGCCGAACGCCGAGTAGATGGTCTGCGCCGGGATCCGGGCCGCCTCGGAGATCGCCGCGATCGTCGTGGCGACGTACCCCTGATCCGCGAACAGCTCGCGGGCCGCCCGCGCCACCTGCTCCTTGGTCGCCTGCGCCTGCCGGGCGCGGTGGGATTCCTGCTTGACAGCCACGTCATGAATCTATCACTCTGTTCATCATAGTCTTACTCTGATGAACAGATGGGGGATCTGATGAAGACACTGGAGCTCTACGCCGATCCGGCCTGCCCGTGGAGCTGGCTGGCGGTCCGCTGGCTCACGGCGGTGGCGCCGGAGCGGGACCTGCAGTTGACGTTCCGCTCGTTCAGCCTCTGGATGCGCGACGGCTCGGATCAGGCACCAGGCGTGCCCGAGTTCGTCCGCGCGGTGGCTGTTGCCGCGAGCAAGGAATCTGTGCGGGTGCAGCGCGTCTTCGAAGCCTTGCGTGACGCCGGCCGTGCGGCTGCGGTCGAGCGGCTCTACCTGGAGTGGGGTTCGCGGGTGTTCGTTCCCGGTCCACCTCAGGCGCCGGCGCCCGCCGTACTGCTCGAAGCTCTTGCCGCGGCCGGGTTGGATGCGTCCTGGGCGGATGCCGCCGACGAGCCACGGTGGGATGCCGCTCTCGAGAGTTCCAACGCTGCGCTGTCTGCGTTGACTTCCGGCGCGCCGGTGGTGCCGACGCTGGTCGACGGTTCACGGGTGCTGTTCGCCGGCGCCGTACTGTCCGCTCCGGTGTCGGCGGCGCATGGGCTGGAGGTGTGGGACGCGCTGGAGATTCTCACGTCGGAGCCGTCGTTCGTGGGCCTTTCGGCTACGGGTCTGCCGATGCCTCGTTTCGCTCAGTGATCGGCGCACCTTCGATTCAGGCAAAGGTTGTCCCGGGCTGGTCACGTACTGTCGCAGATCAGCTACGATCACCCTGCCGCGTCCGACAGCACGGAGTAGGGAGCAGCCACCGATGGCCGACAACGAAGTACCTGCCATGTACGAGCGACTCAAGCTGGACCGGCCGCACGGCGCGCGGGTCTACGACTACTTCCTCGGCGGCAAGGACAACTTCGAGATCGACCGGCAGGCGGCCGAGCACCTGCTGCAGGCGTTCCCCGGGTTCCGCACCGCCGCGTTGTCGAACCGGATGTGGATGCACCGCTCGGCCCGGTACGTCGCCGAGCAGGGCGTCACCCAGTTCCTCGACGTCGGCACCGGCATCCCGACCAGCCCGAACCTGCACGAGGTGGTGCAGGAGGTCGTGCCCGAGGCCCGGGTCGTCTACGTCGACAACGACCCGATCGTGCTCGCGCACTCGCGCGCGCTGCTGACCAGCCGGCCCGAGGGCAGGACGGCGTACCTCGAGGCGGACGTGACCGACCCGGGGTCGATCATCGGCTCGCAGGAGGTCAAGGACACGCTGGACCTGAGCAAGCCGGTCGCGCTCAGCCTCGTCGGGGTCTTCCACTACCTGCCCGACGCGCTCAAGCCGTACGACCTGGTGAAGCAGCTGCTCGAGCCGCTGGCGTCGGGGTCGTACCTGATCTTCTCGCACTGCACGCCGGACTTCGCGCCGGAGCTGTGGGAGCGGGCGATCCAGGTCTACAAGGCCGACGGCGGCGACGCCCAGGTCCGCAGCAAGGAAGAGGTCGCCCGCTTCTTCGACGGCCTCGAGCTGATCGAGCCCGGCGTCTCCGCGCCGTTCCGCTGGCACCCCGACGCCGAGACGAACCAGCTGGTCGAGAAGGGCGAGTTCACCGACGTCATGTGCAGCCTCTGGGTAGGCGTGGCCCGCAAGCCCTGACACAGCGCTTCGACTGAGAGCCGGTGACTCCTTGGCGAGTCACCGGCTCTTTGTCGTGCGGCCACGGCGTTGGTCGCGGGTGGCTGTGGATAACTTCGGCCGCGCTCCGGCGATCTCGGTCAAGCTGGTGCGGTGAGCAGCGAACAGACGATCGACGTACCCAGGGACGGCCGCCGCTACGAGATCGTGGACGGCCGGCTGCTGGTCACCGGCGTCCAACCACCGGCCCACCACGCAGCCGTCATCGCCCTGATGATCCGCCTGAAACAAGCCTGCCCACCCCACCTGCTCGTCTCCGTAGGCTCCCTCGACTTCCGCCCCACCCGCGGCCTCTCCCTCCGCCCCGACCTCCTCGTCTGCCACCGAACCGACGCAGGCTCCCACCTGCTGACCGCCCCACCCCTCCTCACCGTCGAGGTCCTCTCCCCCTCCACCCGAACCACCGACGTGGTCCTCAAACGCGCCCTCTACGAACACCACGCCGTCCCCACCTACTGGCTCCTAGACCCCACCCACCAAGAACTGACAGCCCTCCACCTCACCCCCACCGGCTACACCTGCCAAACAGTCGTCCAAGCCGACGAACCCTTCCACACCACAACCCCCTTCCCCCTCACCCTCACCCCAGCCGAACTCACCCGCTGACTCAGGCCATCCCCGGGAATCCCGGGGCAGATACCCGGGCAACCCAGGGCAGATCGCCGATTCGGCAGCAACCACCCACCGCGCCCCACCATGCTGGTCGAGTGACTGAGAAAAGAGCCGAGTTCTCCGTTGAATCCGATGCGCCGGGGCCGGCGGCGATGGACTTTCCCGACGCGGCACCGTACGCCGGGAGGCGGTGCGAGATCGTCGACGGTGCCCTGTGCGTGTCGCCGGCGCCCTCGCGGAGTCACCAGCGGGCCGTCGTCCGCCTGATCGCGAAGCTGGACTCGGCCTGTCCCTCGGGGATCGAGGTCCTGGTGGCACCAGTCGACTACCGGCCAACACCGGAGCGGCTGCTTCAACCCGATGTACTCGTCTGCCACCCCGACGATCACGATGCGAAGCATGCGGTGAAGCCCCTGCTTCTTGCGGTCGAGATCATTTCGCCCAGCACCAAGATGCTCGACCTGCTCCTGAAGCGCGGGGGGTATGAGCAGGCCGGCGTGCGTTCCTACTGGATCCTGGACCCGGAGAAGGAAACGCTGACCGTGCTGGAGCTGGTGGACGGGGCGTACGTCGAGCGCGATGTGGTCAGCGGCGAGAAGGTCTTCGACGCGACGCTTCCGTTCCCCGTGCAGATCGTTCCCGCCGAGCTGTTGCGCTCCCACTGACTCCGGAACGGCGAGCTAGCCGTTGAGGAGGGTTGCCAAGGCTTGTTTGTCGGGGAGGGTTTCGGGGCGGATGATGTCGCCGGTTCGGACGTAGTAGAAGGCGGCGGTTACGTGGTGGAGGGGGATGTTGTGGAGTTCGGACCAGGCGACTCGGTAGATGGCCAGCTGGAGGGGGTCGGCGGTTTCGGTGCGGGTGGTTTTCCAGTCGATGACTTCGTAGCCGCGGGAGCCGTCGGGGCGGACGACCTGGTAGACGGCGTCGATGCGGCCGCGGACGACGCGGCCGGCGATGGCGAGGGCGAACGGGGCCTCGATCTCGTACGGCGTGGTCTCGCCGAACGGGCCGGTGCGGAAGGCGTCCATCAGGTCGGTGAGGTCGGTGTCGTCGACGATGTCCTCGTCCGCGGCGCCCGGCAGGTCGTCGGGATCGAGTAGCAGCTGCTGGCCGAAGTAGCTCTCCACCCACGCGTGGAAGCGGGTTCCGAACCGCGCCGCCCGGTTGGGTTTGCGCGGCATCGGCCGGGCCAGCTCGGAGGCGAGCCCGTCCGGGTCCTTCGCCAGCCGCATCACCTGGGTCGCGGACAGCGCGGCCGGCAGCTCCACGTCGTACGCCTTCCGGCTCCGGCTTTCCCTTGCCTCAGACAACAATCGCTCGATCTCGGAGTCCCAGCGCGCGACCGTCGCCTGCTCGTCCAGCAACAACGACTCCTCGGCCTCCAGCGACGGCCCCTCCGAGCGCGCCTGCTGCACCAGGGCCACCGCGTCCAGCCTGCGCTGGTACCCCTCGGTGTCGTACGGCGCCGGCCACGGCGCCTGCGTCTGCTCGGCGAGCTCCGGGTTCTCCTCGGTCAGCTCCGGCTGCTCGGCCCACGCGACGACCCGCTCCCCCGCATGCTTCTTCAGCAGTTCGAGGTACGACGACGGGCCGCGCGGCCGCTTCTGCGTCGGCCCCCACCAGTGCCCGGTCGCGACCAGGATCTCCTTGGCGCGGGTGAAAGCGACGTACCCGAGCCGGCGTTCCTCCAGCGCGTTGACGTCCTTGCACTCGTCCGCGAACGCCTTCAGCCCGGCGTTGGACAGGTCGTGGAAGTCGGGCAACGTGTCCGCGTCACCGCGCAACGGCCACGGCAGCACCTTCGCGTTCGTCGTCCACTTGTCCCGGCCGCGATCGGACGGGAACACCTTCTGCACCAGCGTCGGCACGAACACGATCGGCCACTCCAGGCCCTTCGACCGGTGCGTGGTCAGCAACTTCACCGAGTCGGCTTCACTCGGTACGGCGAGGTCGAGACCGGCGGCGTACTCCTCCTCGGCCGCCAGGTACGCCAGCAGGCCGTCGAGGGACCCGTCCGACTCCGTCGACACGAAGTTGCCGACGGCATCCAAGAACGCGGCCAGGTGGTCGCGGCGGCCGGAGTCGACGTGGTCGGGTGTCGCGGTGAGCTCGACGTCCAGGCCGATCGTGCTGATCACCCGGCGGACCAGGTCGAGCAGCGGCTCCGCCGCGTGCGCACGCAGCTCGCGGAGCTCGGTGGACAGCTCCTTGAACCGGACCAGCGCCTCCGGTGCATACGGCAGCGGACCGGGGTCGTCGACCGCCTCGGCCAGCGAGATCACCTCGGTCGAGTCCATCCCGGCGACCGCGGCATCGAGCGCGGCGACGAGGTCGTCCGCGTCCGGCCGGTCGCCGGAGTCGGCGAGCGCGCGGGCCCGGTTCGCGAGCAAGGCGAGATCGCGGTGGCCGATCCGGTACCGCGGACCGGTGAGGATCCGGAGCATCGCGGCGTTGGCGGTCAGATCGTTCACGGCTTGCAGGGTGGCGACGACGTCGACGACCTCGGGTAGCGCGAGGAGTCCGCCGAGGCCGACCACCTCGACCGGGACCTTGCGGGCGATCAGGGCTTCGTGGACTGCGCTGAGGTCGACGTTCGTCCGCATCAGGATGCCGATGTCCTTCCACCGGCGGTTCGGCGTCCGGTGCGCGGCGACGATCGCGTCCGCGACCCACTCGATCTCCTGCGAGCGGGTCTCGAACAGGCCGACCGTGATCGCACCCTCGGGCGCGTTCTCGGGCGCCTCGAGCGGGATCACGCCCGGGTGCTGCTCGTAGAGCTCGGCCGCGTGCTGGTTGGCGGCGGCGAGGATCCGGCTGCCGCACCGCCGGTTGACACTCAACACGTAGCGCTGAGCTGGAGCGCCATCAGCCTGCGGGAAGTGCTCGGGGAACTCGTCCAGATTGGCAACCGACGCTCCGCGCCAACCATAGATCGCCTGGCACGGGTCACCGACCGCCGTCACCGGGTGACCGCGACCCTCCGGGCCGGCGAACAGCGCGGTCAGCATCCGGCGCTGCGACACCGAGGTGTCCTGGTACTCGTCGAGCAGCACGACCTTGTACCGCGACCGCTCGGCGACCGCGACCTCCGGGCACTCCTCCGCAAGCCGCGCACCGAGCGCCATCTGGTCCGCGAAGTCCACGACCCCACGCTCGGCCTTGTACGCCTGGTACTCCTCGACCAACTGCAGGATCTCGCCCCGCTTCAACGCGGTCTCCGCGAGCTTGCGCACCTCGACGGTCTGCTTCCGCGCGGCCGCGACCTCCCGCCGCACCGCCTCGTCGTGCTCGCGTACGTCGTCCGCGCGCAGCAGGTGGTCCGCGAGCTCACCGTCCAGCGCGAGCAGGCTGTTGACCAGCGTCGGCACGTGATGTGACGCGTGCCGGATCGGCCCAGCGGACCGCCGTACGACGCGACCCGCAAGCTGGAACCTGGTCGCGTCGGCCAGCACGCGGGCGTCCGGCTCGAGCCCGAGCCGCAGCCCGTGCTCGGCGATCAACGTGCCGGCGAACGCGTGGTACGTCGACACGACCGGCTCACCGGGCTCCTCCGGCTCCCAGTTCGGGACGTTGCTGCGCAGGTGCGCGGCGAGGATCGGGTGCTGGTCCTTCGGCAGGGTCGACCCGAGCACGCCGGCCTTCGTCAGGTCGTCGCGGATACGCACGTCCAGCTCGTTGGCGGCCTTCTTCGTGAACGTCAGCCCGAGCACTTCCTCCGGCTTCACCTGCCCGGTGCAGATCAGCCACACCACCCGAGCCGCCATCGCCGTCGTCTTCCCGGACCCGGCGCCCGCCACGATCACCCCCGGCGCCAGCGGAGCCGTGATCGCCGCCAACTGCTGATCGCTGAACGGAATTCCCAACAGGTCGCACAACTCAGCCGTGGTGTTCAGGTGAGCGCGCATCAGACGATCTCTCGACCTTCGGGTTGGATCGGGCAGAGCGGGCGGGCTTCGCAACGGCTGCAGCCGTCGTTGCGTTTGGCGACGAACTCCTCGGACCGGACCATCGCCTCGGCGTCGTCGACGGCCTCGTCGAGCCAGGTGCGGCCGTCCTCGTCGGACTCCAGCGGCCCTTGGTGCTGCACCTTGGGGAAGCCGCTGTCGTCGTGGCGCAGCTGAACGAGCTCGGCGCCGCCCGCGACCGGATTCTCGCCGAGCTTCTGCAGCTGCCGGGAGGCGATCGCGCGCTGGTAGATCGCCAGCTGTACGTGCCGCGCCAGCGCCGGCTTGGTCGGGATCGTGCGACCGGTCTTCAGGTCGACCACCCGGATCGTGCCCTCGGAGTCCTCCTCGATCCGGTCCATCCGGCCCTTCACCCGGACGGCCGGCTTGTCCGTGTCCGGCAGCAGGACGTCGAAGTCGACCTCGGTCCCCACCAGCCGCCGGTCCGGGCGGCCCTTGTGCCAGGCGACGAACCGCCGCAAAGCGTCCTCGGCCTCGACCCGCTCGCGGTCGGAGATCCACGTCGACTCGAACTCGAGCTGCGTCCACACCTTGTCGAGCCAGCCGTTCAGCTCGTCCACGTCCGGCGGCAGCGTCCCCGTCGCGACGGCGTCCGCCAGCGTGTGCAACACCATGCCGAAGCCGATGGCCGACGTACTGGGCGTCTCTCCGCCGGCCCGTCGCTGCAGGAACCACCGCAGCGGACAGTCCACGATCGTCGTCAGCGCACTCCCAGACAACGGCACCGGCTGGTCGGGGTCGGCGATCGGCTGCTCGGAGCGAGTCCGCTCGCGCACACCCCACCAGCGCGCCGGATCCGCCGTCGGCACCAGGGGTTGCTCGCGCTCGTCCACCGCATCCGCCAGCTGCGCCAACCGGTCGGCCGCGACACGACGCAGCGCAGGCGACGAGGACGGATCCGCCAGCACACACCGCAGATCCGCGACCAGACCGTGCAACGACAGCGGCCGCCGTGGCCGCCCGGCGACCAGCTTCAAAGGAATGTCCAGCTCGGCCAGGAATCGCGACGGTTGATCGCCGTCCGCCTCCGGCGCCTGCACCGCCGTCACGATCAGCCGCTCCCGCGCCCGCGTGATCGCGACGTAGAACAGCCGCCGCTCCTCCGCCAGCATCGCGCCCGCCGACAGCCGGTCCACCAGACCGTCCGGTCCGAGCCGGTCCGGCTCCAGGAGCGAACCGCGCCGGCGCAGATCCGGCCACTGCCCTTCCTGCACACTCGCCACCACGACGAGCCGCCACTGCAACCCCTTCGAGCGGTGCGCAGTCATCAGCTGGACGCCGGCCTCGCGGTACGTCGCGTCGAACCGGTGGTCCGCGGCGATGTCCAGCGACTCGAGCTCCGAGAGGAACGCGGACACACCCTTGAACCCGACCTGCTCCTCGGCCCGGCCGGCCGCGTCGAACAACGCGCACAACGAGTCGAGGTCCCGGTTCGCCGTCCGGGCCTGCTCACCGCCTGAGTTCGCCTGCCCGCGCAGCCGCCGCAACCACGGCGACTCCGACCACAGCGACCACATCACCTCGTCCGGCGCGGCGCCCGCGGTCACGATGTTCCTTGCCTTGAGCAACCGTTCGCCGAGGGCCACGAACCGCGCCTCGGCCGGCGACGCCTGCTCGTCGAGCAGCAACGGGTTCAGCAACGCGTCCCGCAACAGCTCGTCCGACGACCGCGGCAACCGCTGACCGCCCGCGGCCTCCCGATCCCGCCGCCGCAGCACCCGGGCCAACCGCCGCAGCTGCCCCGCGTCCATCGCCCCCAACGGCGACAACGCCAGCGCCCGCACGACGTCCACCGTCAGCGTCGACGGATCCGCAACGGCCCGCAACGCCAGCAACATCGGACGTACGGCGGGCTCGCGCGACAGCGGCAGCTCGTCACCGGCCACGTCGACCGGGATCCCGGCGGCCGCCAGCGCGCGGCGCAACGGCGGGATCGAACGACTGCCGGACCGCACCAGCACCGCCATCTCGTGCCAGCCGACACCGTCCTGTACATGCGCACGCCGCAGCAGGTCCGCGATGTGCTCGAGCTCGGCCCCGCTGGTCGAGTACAGGTTGGCCTCGACCTTGCCGGAGCCGTAGACACAACCGCTCGCATCCGGGTTCCGGAACCGCTCGAACGTGTCGCGGTCCAGCGACCCGGGGACACCCAGCCGGCTGACGACGTTGCGCGACACTCGCTGCAGCGTCGTCCCGAAGCGTCGAGTCGTGCCGAGCGCGATCTGGCCCGCTTCCGCGCCGGCCGCCGTACGGAACTCGTCGGTGAAGCGGAGCAGACCGCGGACGTCGGCGCCGCGGAAGGTGTAGATGGACTGGTCCGGGTCGCCGACCACGACCAGGTCGCCGCCGTCGCCCGCAATCGCCTGCAGCAGCTGGGTCTGACCGGGATCGGTGTCCTGGTACTCGTCGACGAAGACGGCCTTGAACTCGCTGCGCAGCTTGGCCTTCACCTGCGGCTGCTGCGCCAGGATCACCGCTCGATGGATCAGCTCGGAGTAGTCGAGCACCTGCTCGTGATCGAGGATCTGCAGGTACTCCTCGAAAAAGTCGCCGACCGCGACCCACTCGGCGCGTTCGGCGGACCGTCCGATCGCGGACAGGTCCTCGGGGTCGAGCCCGAGCTGCCGGGCCTTGCCGATCACCGCCTGCACCTCGTCGGTGAAGCCACGCGTCTTCAATGCCGGATGCAGGCTGCTCGGCCAGCGCACCGCACCGACCTCACGACTGCCCGACAAAGCCTCACTCAACCGCAGCGACTGCTCCGGCCCCGACGGAAGTCGCAGCGGTACGTCGAACGCGTCAGCCGGCGTGAACCGGCGCAACAACGCGTAGCAAAAGGAATGGAACGTCATCGACGGCATCACTCGCGTGGTCCGCCCGAGCCGGCCGGTGATGCGGTCGCGCAACTCGGTCGCGGCCTTACGCCCGAACGTCAGCACCAGCACCTGGTCGGGACTCAGCCCGCGATTGCACACCCGGTCGACGACTCCCTCGACCAGTGTCGTCGTCTTCCCGGTCCCCGGCCCGGCCAGCACCAGCAA
Source organism: Kribbella sp. NPDC002412 (assembly GCF_053592935.1). NCBI lineage: Bacteria > Bacillati > Actinomycetota > Actinomycetes > Propionibacteriales > Kribbellaceae > Kribbella > Kribbella sp. NPDC002412. The sequence continues at coordinate 81,618 of NZ_JBSFBL010000026.1, read as the reverse complement.
CGGCCCGCCCGGATGATCCACCACCGCCTGCTGATCGGCGTCCAGGACAGGAGCATCCGCGCTGCGCCCCTCCGCCCGGACCAACCGGTACCGCGTTGGATTCCGGGACGCCTGTCTGCTGACCACCGCCACATCCCATCAGAGCCCACCGACAATCCGCGCCGGCACACACCGCGCACGACGAACCTCGCCGGACTGCGGACAACTTCTGGCCCGTTCGCGGCATCAAGTGGTTCGAAAGACCGGCACCCTCAACGGCCGGTTCGGGCATCGGCGGTGCGGAGGTCCGGGGCGGGGCCGCCGCAGCGCCGGTGCCGTTATTCCTTGGGGTCCCAGCGCACCTGGCGCAGGTTCACCCGGCCGTTCGTGACGCGGACGCCGTCCGAGCGCAGCCGGTGCAGTTGCTCGTCACCGACCTCGTCGGCCGGTACGCCGCTGGCCCGGATCACCCGCCACCACGGCACGCTGCCGCCGTACTCGCGCATGATCGCGCCGACCTGACGTGGTCCGCCCTGGCCGACGTACTCGGCGATGTCGCCGTACGTCGCGACGCTGCCCGGCGGGATCGACTCCACGGCACGCAGCACCGCCTCGACGTACTCCTCCCTGTCCACGGCCCCAACTTAGCGGCAACGGCGGACAGCTCAGGCCAGTGGCGCGAGCGCCTTCGCGAGCGGCTCCACGACCGACGGCGGCGCGTCGAGCGGGAGGTTCATCACGACCAGGTCGACACCTGCCTCGCCGTACGCCGCCGCCTGCGCGACCGCGGTGTCGAGGGGCTGGTCGGGTTCGATCCGGACGTTGACCGAGCAGGTGATCTCATTGACGTCGCGGCCGACATCGGCGCAGTGCTGGACGAGGATGTCCTTGAGCGGCTTCCACTCCTCCGGGTTCGGCACGATGACGTTCCAGTGCTGGGCCCAGCGGGCGACCGCGCGCAGCGTGCGCTTCGGGCCCTTGCCGCCGATGGCGATCGGCGGGTGCGGGGTTTGCACGCCCTTCGGCTCGCAGTACGCGTCCGTGAGCTTGATGTACTGGCCGTCGAAGTTCGCGACCTTCTCGGTGAGCAGCGCGATGATCGCCTGCACGCCCTCGTCGAACCGGTCGAAGCGCTCCTTCAGCCCGTACAGGTCGATGCCGTACGCCGCGGTCTCCATCTCGTTCCAGCCGGCGCCGAGGCCGAGCTCGAGCCGGCCACCGGAGATGATGTCGGTGGTCGCGGCCATGTTCGCCGTGACAGCGGGATGGCGGTAGATCATGCCGTTCACCTGGCACCCGATCCGGATCCGGTGGGTCGCCTGGGCGAGCGCGGCCAGCATGGTCCACGCCTCCAGGTTCGGGCCGGCCATGTCGCCGCTGAGCGGGTAGAAGTGGTCCCAGTGCCACGCGGACTCGAAGATCTCGAAGTCGTCCGCGGCGATCCACACGTCCCGCAGCTGCTGCCAGGTGGTGTGCTCCGGCCTCGTCTTGATCGCGAACCGCATGCCAGCCTCCTAGGTAACCGTTTGCACGCCGCGACCGACCTTACCCCGTCGGCCGAACCGGCACGAGCTACCCGAAAAGACAGGGCACGCCGGGATCACCCGGCGTGGTGAGCCGCTGACCGGAAGACTCGGAACAGGTCTGCGCTAGCCGCGTTCCTGCCGCAGCTGGCCGGCTAGCCACCGCACATCGGCACGACCGGGCGGCCTTCCTGGAAGGCGGTGACGACGGCGAACGCCTCGAAGATCACGGCGGCGGTCGCAGTGCCGAACAGGATGAGCACAAGCAACTGGCGGTTGTGCCGGAACCAGCGCACGAGGAGGAAGAGCGCGACCGCGCCGACGACCAGGCCGGCAAAGCCCAGGACGTACGCCGACGTCGGCAACGGGATCGTGCCGTCGCAGCTGTCCTGCCGCCGCCGGATCAGCTCGGCCTGCGCGTTGGTGTTGATCGTCGACAGCAGCACGCCGGCGACCAGCAACCCGAACACCACCGCCTGCCGGTGCCTACCGGCCGGCGGCGCCTCCCCCATGAGTCCGCCCCCCGGTCGGGCTCAGTCGAGCCCGAGCCGGGCCCGCACCTCGGGCCGGCGCAACGGCGGCACGGTCTGCGGCGGGTTCCGGCGCTGTGGCATCTCGGCCAGCAGTTGCTCGGTGATCCGCGCGACCTCGGTCGCGGCGCGCTCGATCGGCTCCCGGGTGGCCCCGCTCAGCGAGCCGACGCCGGTCACCTTGCGCACGTACTGCAACGCGGCCGCGTAGATCTCCTCAGAGGTCGCGGCCGGCTCGAGTCCCCGGAGAACGGTGATGTTTCTGCACATGTCACGACAGTACGTGGCCGCGCGGACCAAACGGTGTCCTACAGGCTATTGACTTCCCTAATACCTTTAGGTTTTCCTCAATGCATGAGCACCACTTCCGGACTGGACCGCCGGACCCGCCGCCGCCAGGAGACCATCGAGGAGATCCTGGCGGTCGCCATCACGCTGATGGAGACCGAGGGCGTCGCGGCGCTCAGCCTGTCCGCGGTGGCCCGGCAGCTCGGCATGCAGCCGCCGTCGCTGTACCAGTACTTCCCGTCCAAGATGGCGATCTACGACGCGCTCTTCCAGCGCGGCAACGAGCTGCTGCGGGACGCCTACCGGGCGGCCTACGCGTCCGCGCGCACCGACGACCCGCTCGAGGTCGGACTGGTCACCGCCACCGCGTTCTGCCGCTGGTGCCTGGACCACCAGGTGTACGCCCAGCTGCTGTTCTGGCGCACGATCCCCGGCTTCGAGCCGAGCCCGGAGGCGTTCGCGCCGGCCCAGGAGTCGATCCAGGACCTGCGGGACTACTTGCAGCTGATGGTGGACGCCGGCCTGCTCCGGCCCGAGGTGGCGAGTGAGGAGGGGGTCGCGCTCTACACCTCGATGCTGGCCGGCCTGCTCTCGCAGCAGATCGCGAACCAGCCGGACGCGTCCTTCGAGGACGGACGGTTCATCCGGCTGCTGCCCGTCGTACTAGAGATGTTCTATCAGCGGTATGCACCGACCAGGGGGTAGTCATGACTGCAGTACTCGCGGGGGAGATCGGCCGCGCCGGCCGGGAGCGGTGCCGAGTGCACCGGGACGCCGAGCTCGAGGCGTGGCACGAGCTGCTGGCGTCGATCGAGGGTTCCGACTGGCACCGCCGTACGGTGTGTGACGAGTGGGACGTCGCGGACATCGCCGGTCACCTGATCGGCCAGGCGGAGGACGTGAACACGCCGTGGTCGTTCCCGCGCCGGTTCCGCAAGGCGAAGCGGGTGTACCCGGACAAGCCGCGGTTCGACGCGCACATGATGGTGCAGGCCGACGAGCACCGGGGTACGCCGCCGGCCGAACTGCGGGCGTTGTTCGACAAGGTGTGGGCGAAGGCGACCCGGCGGATCTCCCGCAGTCCGGAGCTGTTCCGGCGGATCACCATGAACGTGGAGGGCCTGCCGATGGCCCTCGGGTACATCCAGGACATCCTGCTGGCGCGGGACCTGTGGATGCACCGCGACGACATGTGCCAGGCACTCGGGCGGCCGTTCGACGCCGGGCCGTACGCCGACGAGGTGATCGCGCAGGTCGTGTACGACGTGGACACGCTGCCGTTCTGGGGTGAGCGGCCGAGTGTCGTGCTGGAGCTCACCGGCCAGGGCGGCGGGACCTACCGGCTGGGGAGGGACGAGCCGGTCGGTCGCGCCGCCGTGGACGCGGTGAGCTACATGCGAACGCTGTCAGGCCGCGACGACGACCCGGTCGTCTCCGGCGACCCACTGGCCGTCGAAGCCGTCGCGACCTGCCGCATGCCGTTCTAGATCAGTAGGCGGGCTGGCTTGGGTCGATCTGGTCGACCCACGCGACCACACCGCCACCGACGTGGACGGCGTCGGCGAAGCCGGCGCCCTTCGCGATGGCGAGGACCTCGGCAGAGCGGACGCCGGACTTGCAGTGGAAGACCAGCTGCTTGTCCTGCGGCAGCTTCTCCAGCGCGACACCGGTCTGGAACTCCGCCTTCGGGATCAGCACCGAGCCCGGGATCTTGTTGATCTCGTACTCGTTCGGCTCCCGGACGTCGATCAGGACGAAGTCCTTCTCGCCGTTGTCCTTCAGCTTGATCCACTCGCTCAGCTGCTTGACGGAGATGGTCGAGCCGACGGCCGCGTCGGCCGCCTCCTCGGTCAGCGCGCCGCAGAAGCTCTCGTAGTCGATCAGCTCGGTGACGGTCGGGTTCTCACCGCAGATGGCGCAGTTCGGGTCCTTGCGGACCTTCAGGGCGCGCCAGTTCAGGTCGAGCGCCTCGTAGATGTTCAGCCGGCCCAGCGACGGGTCGCCGATGCCGGTGAGCAGCTTGATCGCCTCGGTCACCTGCGCGGCGCCGACGGACGCGCACAGCACGCCCAGCACGCCGCCCTCGGCGCAGGACGGGACCATGCCCGGTGGCGGCGGCTCGGGGTAGAGGCAGCGGTAGCACGGGCCGTGCTCGGCCCAGAAGACGCTGACCTGGCCGTCGAAGCGGAAGATCGAGCCCCAGACGTACGGCTTGCCGAGCAGCACCGCGGCGTCGTTCACCAGGTACCGGGTGGCGAAGTTGTCGGTGCCGTCGACGATCAGGTCGTACTGCTCGAAGATCCCGAACACGTTGTCGTTGTCCAGGCGCTCCTCGTGCAGGACGACGTTCGTGTACGGGTTGGCCTCGAGAATCGACTCCTTGGCCGACTGGGCCTTGGACTTCCCGACGTCGGACTGGCCGTGGATGATCTGGCGCTGCAGGTTCGACTCGTCGACGGTGTCGAACTCGACGATGCCCAGCGTGCCGACCCCGGCCGCGGCCAGGTAGAGCAGCGCCGGGCTGCCCAGGCCGCCGGCGCCGATCACCAGCACCTTGGCGTTCTTCAGCCGCTTCTGCCCGGCCATCCCCACCTCGGGGATGATCAGGTGCCGCGAGTACCGGCGAACCTCGTCGATGGTCAGCTCGTCAGCCGGTTCGACCAGCGGTGGCAATGACACGTTGTCGGCTCCTCGTGAACGGTGTGAGTCAGGCTCTCCGGTTTTCAACCATCCTTCCCACCTCCATGTTCCCGCACATGCCCAAGCGGCCTCTGCTGAGTCCGTATCGCGGGATCGGTGTCTCAATGTGGGAGTGCGGACCGCCAGGCCATCACAACGCGCCCGGAGTGAGCGGCGCCACGCTCGGCGGGCACTCGCGGGTCCGATTGATGTGGCCTGGAGGTCCGCAGCGCCCTCAGTCGTCGTCGGTGACAGTCCCCTTGACGGTCAGCGGCAGCTCGATCTCGGCCCCGTCTACCGCGGTGATGCCGACGCCGAAGGTCTCCGTGGGTTCCTTCAGCTTGTCGTCTACCAGGCGGACGAGGAGTTCGCCGGTGGTTCGGCCGGGTTCTACGTAGCCGTCGACGCCACGGTCGGGTGGGTTTTCGCCGTGGTCGTACTCGCCGATGTAGTCCTTCCGGATCACCGCCGTGCCGTCCTTCAGCTGCCCCATGACGTTGACGATCTTGTCACTCGGCGCGGACAGCTTGACCGGGAACCGCACGGCGCCCGCCTTCTCCGACGCCGTCCCGTTGCCGATCGTCAGGGTCGGCGTGGCGTCGTCGTCGAGCACCAGCCCGTGACCGAACGACTGGTTCAGCAACCCTTCCCGAGGCGCCGACAGCACCAGGCTGAACGGCAGGTCGTAGCTGTCCCGCGTGTTCCCGGCGACCGGCACGCTGACCTTCTGCCGCACCTGCCCCGGCTTGAACACCAACTGCCGGGCGACATCCCCGACAGTCGTCCCCAGGTCCCCGTTCGTCTCGACGTACACGCTGACCGGACGGATGCTCGGCCGCGACATCGTCACCCAGAAGTCCATCGACTTCGTGCCCTTGTCGCCCTCCTTCACCGTCACGTTCGACGCGGACAGCTGCGGCAGCAACCGCGCCGGACCCGACAGCCCGATCCCAGGCGACGAGAACGCGACATCAGACACGTACGCCGACCCGCTGGCCACCCGATCGGTCCGCAGCTCGACCGCACGCACGTCCCGCAGGTCCACGCCCTTCAGCAACCCCACCGGGATCCGCACGGTTCGCAGCAGGTTCTTCGGCAGCCCGCTGCCGGCACTCCCCGGCATCCGCACCAGCGCATCACTCACACTGGACACCGGTACGACGGCCGCCCGTCCCTTCCCGTCGACCACACGCACACTGAGATCGGTCCGGGGCGCGCCAACCGGGTCCGGCGCCGCACGGAACGACAGTGCGGCAAAGCGCCGTACGTCGCGCTGCCAAGCAGGCAGGCTGAGTCGCAGGACCCCGTCCTTCCCGGTCCACTTCAGCCTGGTCACCGCAGTGGTCGGTGTGCGGGCGGCGTACCAGGAAGTGACCCAGTGCGGCGCGTTGGCCCAGTCGTCGGTCGTCATGCACGTCGCCGTCGCAGCCGCCCGACCGGACGGCTCGCTCAGCCCCGCACACACCTCAGCCGACGCCTTACCAGTGACCGCACCAGCCGGCAGCGCCTTGTCCAGCGCATTCACGTCCCGCCGCGACACCAGCGGCGCCTGCGACACCACCCGTACGACGGCCCGCCCTGCCGACGCAGCCCGCGAGTCAGACCCGTCGAACTGCGGCAGGAACTGCTTCTCGTGGCCGAGCTGCAACCGGAAGAAGCCCGCGATGTACGCCGTACCGACGGCCTGCTGCTCCTTGGCCGTCAACCGGCCCGCGTACTTCGCTCCGCACGGCGACTCCTTCTCCTCGCCGAACCAGTCGTCTCCCGACGGCGCCTCGGACTGCCCCGGAGTCCACTCCGTGTTGAAGAAGTTGTGGTTGGCGCCCAGCACGGTCACGGTCGACCGGGGTGCCGTGTCACCGCTGACGGAGTAGCGGGTGTCGTCGTAGAACTTCTGCCCCTGCAGATCGGCGACATCACCGTCGCAGTACGGCAGCAGCACACTCATCGCGACACCCGGCACGGTGGCACGCGCGAAGTCGGTCGGCGCGAGCGGCAACACAGCACGAATGCCGTACTGCCCACCCCGATCAGCATTGAGTACGGCGGCCCGGGCAACGCCCTCGCCACCGCGCGAGTGGCCCATCAGACCGACGTTCTGCAGGTTCACCTTCCCGGCGAACTGGCGCCCGAACGGCCCACCGCCGGTCGTCGACCACTTCTTCCACAAGGCCAGGTGATCCAGGATCAGCTCGGCCCGCGCCTGCGCACCCGAGTCGTAGACGTCTCCGTCGTACGCGTTCACGGCGTTCGCGCTGATCGACACGACCTGGTAGCCGTTGCTCGCGAGCGCCTCGGCCGGAGCGTCGTACCCGCGGAAGCTCGGCACCGGCTTCAGGCCGGCCGGGCACGGCCACGGCTTCTCCGGCTGCTCGACGTCCTCGCCGTAGCAGTACTGGTGCCTGCCGTGCAGAAAGATCACCAGCGGCCGCGGCCCGACCGCACCGCGCGGCGAGTACACCTTCCCGCGCACCTCGGCCCGCTGCTTGATCCCCGGCAGGTAGACGGCCTCGTCGCCGAGGTCGTACTCGGCCGTGTCCACCTGATACTTGCCCGAAGCACCGGGATCGTCCTTCAGCAGTGGTCCCTGCCTCGCTTTCAGCCAGTCGGCGTCGGTCGGCCCGGCGGCCTGGCCCCGGTTCCGGCCGGCGCTCTTGCCGAGGTCGCCCGACCAGACCAGGCGTACGTCGCGCGCCCTGAGCACAGCCGGATCGGTGGTGACCAGGGTCAGCGTCCGCTGGTCCGGCGACTGCCTCGCCACCCCGATCGGTGTGCCGTTCACAGCCAGCAGCGGCAGCGATGCGCGCATCGGCGCCGGCGCTTCGAGGCGCAAGGTCAGCTGGTAGCCCCCGGCCGCCGGCCGCACGTCCCAATTATTGCCATTAGCAACTGATGATGGCGGAAGTTGCGGTGTGGCGTTCGCCTGCAGCGTCCCCACACCCAGTAGTGCGACCATCCCCAGCGACAGGCTTCTGATGAGTCTGCCCGTTACCCGCACAGTGGTCCTCTCGTTCGACGAACTCGATGTTCGTCCGACTTCATGGGCGAGAGGAAAGTTGATCCGACCGGGCGCTCAACCGTGTCTCAGTACGACCACAGCTAGGACTCGATCAACTGGCGGAAGGCTCGCTCGACCTGAGGGGCATGCTCCATCTGGGCGACGTGCCCGGACTGCGGGATGTAGAGCGATCGCGCGTTCCGGAAGGTGCGCTGGGCCTTCATCCGGATCCGCGGGTCGACCAGCCGGTCCTTGCCGCCGTACACCAGCAGCACCGGGCACTCGACCCGGGCCGCGACGGCCCACAGCGACCGGTGCGGCAGGGCGACCGAGGACCGCAGGATGCTCCGGGCGCCGTCGACCGTCGCCTGCATCCCCCACGGGTCGCTGTCGCGGCGGCGCAACTCCGCCTCGTACGCCGCCCGCACTTCGGCCGGCAGCAGCCGCGGCTCGCCGAACACCATAGCCAGAGACGCCCGGAACCGCCGATCGAACGGCAGCCGTCGGGTCCGCTCCAGCACGACCCGGCCGAGCCGTGGTGTCGCGACCGCGGTGAACCACAGCGCACTGGCGGAGACCCGCGGGTGCGGCAGCGCGGGCGAGATCAGGGTGAGTGAGGAGACCAGGTCGGGCCGACGCGCGGCCAGCGCCACCGACGAGGCTCCACCCATCGAGTTGCCGAACAGGTGCACCGGTTGGCCGCACTCACGCTCGATCAGCTCGATCAGTACTTCGACCTGCTCGTGGATCCCGGCCGCACCGGCGAGCGGCGTACGGCCGAACCCGGGAAGGTCCGGCGCGATACCGCGCACGGTGTCTCTGAGCCGCAGACCCAGCTCGGTCCAGTTCAGCGACGACCCGCCGAGGCCGTGCACGAACAGCGCGGGCGGGAGATCCGCCGCGACGCCCGGGACCTCTCTGACCAGGAGATCCACCCCTGCGACCGGCACCTGCCGGGCCGGCCATTCCTGCGCACCGAGCGGCACGCTGCCGCCGGTTACCGACGCGTAACTCTCCACGAGTCCATGGTAAGACCCCTGAGCCTGGGACACTCCAGGCCAGCTCGACTCCGAGGGAAGGGCGACCGGCTTCATGGCGCGCTGCTCACACATCCCCTGAGCCGAGGTCACACGTTAGGACGGGTGGCGGGTGGAGACTGGGAGGCATGGCAGCCGCACCGCAGCAACTCACGACCGAGGTCGATGGGCAGACGATGAAGCTCACCAACCTCGGAAAGGTGCTGTACCCGCAGACCGGCTTCACCAAGGCCGAGGTGATCGACTACTACCACCAGGTCGCCACGCTGCTGCTGCCACACCTGTCGGACCGTCCACTGACCCGCAAGCGGTGGCCTGACGGCACCGAGGCGGCGTACTTCTTCGAGAAGAACGCTCCCCGCGGCACGCCGTCCTGGGTGCGCACCGTGACGCTGCCGACGCCCGGCAGCTCGACCGGACGCGACGACGCCGACTTCGTGGTGGCGGACGACGTGCAGACGGTGGTGTGGCTGGCCAACCTCGCGGCACTCGAGCTGCACGTGCCGCAGTGGCGGATCGGCCTGTCGGACCACGGCAAGGACCCGCAGGCCGACCTGATCGTGTTCGACCTCGACCCGGGGCCGGGAGCCACCATTGTCGAGTGCTGCGACGTGGCGCTCGCCCTGCGGGAGCTGCTCAGCCACTTCGGGCTGGAGGGCTGGCCGAAGACGTCGGGCAACAAGGGCATGCACCTGTACGTGCCGATCGAGCCGGCGTCGTCGAAGCGGACCAGCGCGTTCGCCAAGCAGCTCGCGGAGCAGCTGGCCGAGGCGTTGCCGGAGAGCGTGACCGCCAACATGACCAAGGCGCTCCGCCCCGGCAAGGTGTTCATCGACTGGAGCCAGAACGCCAGCGCCAAGACCACCCTGGCGCCGTACTCGCTGCGCGGCTCCGACGAGCCGCGGGTGTCCACCCCGATCGACTGGGACGAGGTGGCCTCGGCGACCAGCCCGGAGGAGCTCAGGTTCCTGCCGCACGAGGTGCTGGCCCGGATCGAGGAGTACGGCGACGTCCTGGACGGCATGTACGACGACCCGAAGCCACTCCCGCAGTAACTGTTCGTGACCGCCGTTCCACCGAGAGGAGAGTGAGTCGCATGACCAGCGAGACCGACTACGAGGGTCCCGGCTTCGACAGCGTCCCCGACGACGCGCCCGAGGCCGACGTGCTGGAGCAACAGCAGAGCTCGACCGTGGTGGACGACCACTCCGGGGAATCCGGGACGCCGATCGAGGCCGATCCGGCCGATGTGGACGAGCAGCGCCGGGAGATCGGCGACGTGGACGAGGACGACTACCGCTGAGCGTGGATCAGTACGCCGGAACGACGCGCAGTACCACGATGGAACACCCAGCGGCGGGGAAGCTACTGGCCGGAAGGACCGCTGGGTAGGATTCGGGGAACGACCCGGCGGTCGAGCCCGAGCTGCCGGTGCCGCACCACCGAAGGAGCCGACGTGTCGACGACACCCGAGACCGCGCCGAAGCGCGGTAGCCGCCTGCCGCGGCTGGCCCGCCGTGCGCAGCTGCTCGAGGCCGCCCAGGAAGTCTTCGTCGCCAACGGCTACCACGCCGCCGCGATGGACGACATCGCAGACCGCGCCGGCGTCTCCAAGCCGGTGCTCTACCAGCACTTCCCCGGCAAGCTGGAGCTGTACCTGGCGCTGCTGGACACGTCCTGTGACGCGATCGTCGCCTCGGTCCGGGACGCGCTGAAGTCGACCGACGACAACAAGCAGCGGGTCGCGGCCACCATGCACGCGTTCTACGAGTACGTGGCGAACGCGCAGGGCGCCTTCCGGCTGGTGTTCGAGTCGGACCTGACCAACGAGCCGGCCGTGCGGGAGCGGGTCGACCGGGTCACCCACACCTGCGCCGAGGCGGTGTCCGAGGTGATCAGCGCGGACGCCGGCCTGAACCGGGAGCAGTCGATGGTGCTGGCCGTCAGCCTGGTCGGCATGGCCCAGGTGAGCGCCCGCTACTGGCTGGCGGCGGACACCCCGTCGCTGACCCAGGACAACGCCGCCGACCTGGTCGCATCCCTGGCCTGGCGCGGTATCGGCGGTTTCCCGCGCACCGAGAGCTGACCGCGCGTCCGCCGTACCTGTTCTGCTCTTGGCGGACGGGTGAGAGCGGACGGCGCGCAGCGGATAGGCTCGAACAGTCACCGGCGAGAGCCGCCGGTCGGAACGTGCCCGGAGGGTTTCGTGGAGGTCAAGATCGGCGTGCAGCACGCCAATCGTGAATTGGTGCTGGAGAGCGAGCAGAGCCCGGACGAGGTGCAGCAGGCCGTCGCCGACGCGCTCAGCGGCAAGTCCGGTCTGTTGCAGCTGACCGACGACAAGGGCCGCCGGGTGATCGTGCCCGCCGACCGGCTCGCGTACGTCGAGATCGGTGAGGTGTCGATCCGCAAGGTCGGGTTCGGCGCGATCTGATCGAAGTCTCCTGACGCTGAAGTTGCAATCCGGCGACGCTGACCGCAGCCACGTTTGGGCGTGCCGTCGACCGGCAACCGTCTCAGTGCGGCGAGACAATCGTCACGCCGTGTCGACGCGGTCGTCACAAGGAGGAGCCAGCGTCATGGAAATCATCGGTGTGATCGTGGCCGGCATCATCATCGGTCTGCTCGGCAAGTTCGTCGCCCCCGGCGACAGGGACAACATCCCGTTGTGGCTCACCGTGCTGTGCGGCATCGGTGGCGTCCTGATCGGTTACTACGTGGCCGCCGCGCTCGGCGTCGAAGCCACCAGCGGGATCGACTGGATCCGCTGGCTCGTCAGCATCGGCGTCGCCGCGGTACTCGTCGTCATCGCCGCCGCAGTCACCGGACGAGGCAAGGTCAGCACCTGACCGACGCTTCCCCCGAGTCGGCCGTCACCTCTGGTGGCGGCCGACTGTCGTTTCTGGGCCTAAGCCTGCAGGCCCAGGGCGGTCATGCGGGCCGTGTGGGCCTCGGTGAGGCGGGTGAACATCCGGCCGATCGCGGCCAGGTCCAGCCCCGGGCGGTCGACGCTGCCGGCCAGCAGCGCGGCCAGCGAGTCGCGGTCGGCGGCGATCCGCTGCGCCTGGCTCAGCGCCTCGCCCACCAGCCGGCGTCCCCACAGCGCCAGCCGGCCACCGAGCTTCGGGTCCTCCTCGATCGCGGCGCGGACCCGGTCCACCACGAACTCGGCCTGCCCGGAGTCGGCGAACACCTCGAGCACCAGGGACCGGGTCTCCGCGTCCACGAACGACGCGATCTCGCGGTAGAAGTCGTTCGCCAGGCCGTCCCCGACGTACGCCTTGACCAGGCCCTCGAGCCAGTCCGACGGGGCGGTGTGGTCGTGGAACGCGGTCAGCGGGGTGACGAACGGCTGCATCGCCTCCATCGGGTCCACTCCGAGCGCGACCAGCCTGTCCCGCAGTTGCTGGAAGTGCTGGAACTCGGTCGTCGCCAGCGCGGCGAGCTCCGCCTTGTCGTTCAGCGTCGGGGCCAGTTTGGCGTCCTCGGCCATCCGTTCGAAAGCGGTCAGCTCGCCGTACGCGAGCACTCCCAGCAGATCCACCGCCGCGGCCCGGTAGGCGGGATCATCAAAGGCCGTCTGCTCCATGCCCGGCACCTTATCTGCCCACCGGCACGAGTGGCGCAAACCACACTCCCGCGCTCCGAGGGGCGTCGGCAGGAGTGGCGGAAACCCGTCCCTCCCTCCATCTGTTCTCCGCCCGGAGGGCGTGGGCGGGAGTGGCGGAAACCACACGAAGCGGCGTTGACAGCTCCAGCGGCTACACTGGTGGGCGATTCGCCGGTGACGCGCCCAGATGGGCAAGCTGGTGCGAGGTGCTTGCACAGTGTCCCCGCGCCTCACGTAGGGGCTGCAGAGCCCCAGGCGCCCGGCCACTGATGCAACTGTCCGCACAAGCATGTGAGAGGCGATCAGCCTGACCACCTTCCGAGAGCTCGGGGTGCTGCCCGAGATCTGCGACGCGCTCGACCGCGTCAACATCGTGGAGCCGTTTCCGATCCAGGAAATGACGCTCCCTGTCGCCCTGATGGGCACCGACCTGATCGGCCAGGCCCGGACCGGGACCGGCAAGACGCTCGGCTTCGGCATCCCGCTGCTGCAGCGCACCATCTCCCCCGGCGAACCCGACTACGAGGAGCTCGCCGCGCCCGGCAAGCCGCAGGCGCTGGTCGTCACCCCGACCCGCGAGCTGACCATCCAGGTCGCCAAGGACCTGACCACCGCGTCGACCGTCCGCACCGTCCGGGTGCTGACCGTGTACGGCGGGGTGGCCTACGAACCGCAGCTGGACGCGCTGAAGACGGGCGTCGACGTCGTCGTCGGCACCCCGGGCCGGCTGCTGGACCTGGCGAACCGTGGTGTGCTCGACCTGAGCCACATCAAGGTGCTGGTGCTGGACGAGGCCGACGAGATGCTCGACCTCGGCTTCCTGCCCGACGTGGAACGCATTCTGCGCAAGACTCCCGAGCTGCGCCAGACGATGTTGTTCTCGGCAACGATGCCGTCGGCCGTGATCGGCCTGGCGCGCACCCACATGCGGCACCCGCTGAACATCCGGGCGGAGTCGCACGAGGACACCCAGATGGTGCCGACCACGGCCCAGTTCGTCTACCGCGCGCACGACCTGGACAAGCCCGAGGTGGTGGCCCGGATCCTGCAGGCCGAGGACCGCGGCCGGGTGATGATCTTCTGCAAGACCAAACGCGAGGCGTCCCGGCTGACCGACGACCTGCAGGACCGCGGCTTCAAGGCCGCCGCGATCCACGGCGACCTGAACCAGCAGGCCCGGGAGCGGGCGCTGATGCGGTTCCGCGGCGACAAGATCGACGTACTGATCTGCACCGACGTCGCGGCCCGTGGCATCGACGTCGAGGGCGTCACGCACGTCATCAACAACACCTGCCCCGAGGACGAGAAGGCCTACATCCACCGGATCGGCCGGACCGGGCGGGCGGGTGCGAGCGGGATCGCGGTGACCTTCGTCGACTGGCCCGACGTGACCCGGTGGAAGACGATCAACAAGGCGCTCGACCTGCCGTACGACGAGCCGCAGGAGATCTACTCGACGTCGCCGGAGCTCTACCACGACCTGGGCATCCCGCACGAGGCGAAGGGCCGGATCCGGCAGGCTCGCGAGACGCGCGAGGTGCGGGAGGACAAGCCGCGGCGCCGTACCGAGGAGAGTGGCGAGCGGGAGGCGCGGAAGCGGTCCCGGACTCGCAAGCGCACCCGGTCGGGGCAGCCGGTCGAGGGCGACGAGAAGTCCGAGACCGACGTCACCAGCAAGACCCAGGTGCCGCCGACGGAGGAGTCGTCGACCGAGGCCGCGGAGGCGCCGCGCGAGCGCAAGGCCCGCAAGCGCACCCGGACCCGGAAGTCCGCGGAGGCTCCGGCCGAGGCCTCCACCGAGGCTGCTCCGGCTGCTGAGGTCGCGGCCGAGGTGGTTGCGGACGAGCCGGCCGAGAAGCCGGTCAAGCGCGCCCGGACCCGCACGCGCAAGACGGCGGAACCCAAGGCCGAGGCCCCAACCGCGGAAGCGCCGGCTGCTGAGCCGCCGGCTCCGGGGACCAGCCCGACCCTGCCGACCTTCACCGCTCCGGAGTGACCTGCCCGTCGCCCGACCGTGGCTGAACGGTGATCTGAGCCTGCAACACCCTGCCCCTCGGTGGCCGTCCTAGCGGTAACCACGAGAGAGGGGCATGGGTGATGAGGCGGATCAAGACTGCCGCGGCCGGGGTGGCGTTGCTGGGGATGGTGCTGCTGGCAGGGTGCTCCGGCGAGAGCGGTAACAGCGAGGCCGGAACGGCTGCACCCGCTGACCGGCAGGGCACCGACTCCAACGAGTCGGCCAACGGCAACGCGTCCGGGAGCGCGCCGCAGGGGCAGGACAAGGCGGCCGCTCAGCCGACGCTGACCCGGGCGATCATCAAGACCGGGTCGCTGACCATCGAGGCCGAGGACGTCGACGCCCAGCGGCAGAAGGCGATCACGGTGATCTCCGGGCTCAAAGGCCAGGTCGCCTCCGAGGACACCGGCAGCGACGACGACGGCAAGATCACCCGGGCGAACCTGGTCCTGAAGGTGCCGACCGCGTCGTACGAGACCGCGATCCAGCGGCTGTCCGAGCTCGGCAAGCGGATGCAGATCCACCAGGAGTCCAGCGACGTCACCGAGCAGGTGGTCGACGTGGAGAGCCGGATCGCCTCCCAGCGCGCCAGCCTGGAGCGGATGCGCACCCTGCTCACCAAGGCGAACACGATCGGCGAGATCGTCTCGGTGGAGACCGAATTGACCCGGCGTGAGGCCGACCTCGAGTCCCTGCTGGCCAAGCAGAAGAACCTCGCGCTGCAGACCGAGCTCGCCACGCTCGCGCTCACGCTCACCGCCAAGGGCGAGCCGCCGGTGCCGACCGACCCGGACCGTGGCTTCGTGGCCGGGCTGCAGGGCGGTTGGGACGCGTTCGCCGCGACGTTCGCCTTCCTGGCGACGGCACTCGGCGCGCTGCTGCCGTTCCTGGTGCTGATCGCGCTGATCGCCGTACCGCTGTGGAAGTTCCGGCACCGGGTCCGGCGGCAGCCGGCTCCGGACAGCGGGCCGTCGGTCAGCGGGCCGTAAGGTCAGCGGGGCGTAAGGTCAGCGGGCCGTAGGTCAGAGCAACGCGCCGGCCAGCGCCCGGTAGGCCTTCGCACCGGGCGAGGCCGGCGACGTGCTCAGCACGGTCTCACCGATCGCCGGCGCCTCCGCGAACCGGATCGACTTCGGGATCGCCGGTTCCAGCACGTCCAGCGAGTAGGTGTCGGCGATCGTCTCGAGCACGGCACGGGCGTGCGTCGTCCGGCCGTCGTACAGGGTCGGCAGCACGCCGAGCACGTTCAGACCGGGGTTTGTCAGTCGCTGCACGTCGTGGATCGTGTCAAGTAGTTGCCCGACGCCACGATGCGCCAGCGTCTCGCACTGCAAGGGGATCAGTACGTCGGACGCCGCCGACAGCCCGTTCACCGTCAGCAGCCCGAGCGTCGGCGGGCAGTCCACGATGATCCAGTCGTACGACGCTCGCAGTGGACGCAACGCGGTCCGCAGCACCTGTTCCGGGCCGCTCTCGCGGGCAAGCCGTACCTCGGCGGTCGCGAGCTCGATCGTCGCCGGCAGCAGGTCCGGCCCGTCCTCGAACTCGACCAGCACGTCGCGCGCCTTCACGCCGCCGAGCAGCACGTGGTGGATCGACTTGTCCAGGTCCTCGGGATCGATACCTATCGAGAACGTCAGGCAGGCCTGCGGGTCCAGGTCGACCAGCAACACCCGTTGACCACGCTCGGCCAAGGCAGCGCCGAGCGTCGCGACAGTGGTCGTTTTGGCCACGCCGCCTTTCTGGTTGGCTACCGCCATGGTGCGAGGCACCCGGCCATTGTGCCGCACCCCGGAACGCCGGATCGCACCCCGGGGGTTGACCTCAACCCTGCTTTAACTCCCACCATCGGTTGGCATGGACCAGATGACAGTGACCACGGAGGTCAAGGCGGGGCGGCGGGAGTGGCTGGGGCTCGCCGTACTCGCGCTGCCCACCATCCTGATCGGCATGGACGGCACGGTGCTGCACCTCGCGGCGCCGGCACTCAGCTCCGACCTGGCGCCCAGCTCCTCCCAGCTGCTCTGGATCATCGACGTGTACGGCTTCGTGGTGGCCGGTCTGCTCGTCACCATGGGGACGGTCGGCGACCGGATCGGCCGCCGCCGGCTGCTGATGATCGGCGCCGCCGGGTTCCTGGCCGCCTCGATCCTGGCCGCGTTCGCCACCAGCGCCGAGCTGCTGATCGCGGCCCGGGCGCTGCTCGGCCTGGCCGGCGCGACGCTGATGCCGTCGACGTTGTCGCTGCTCAGCAACATGTTCCGCGACCCCGGTGAGCGGCGGCTGGCGATCGCGATCTGGATGACCAACTTCATGATCGGCGGCATGGCCGGTCCGCTGGTCGGCGGCGTCCTGCTCGACCACTTCTGGTGGGGGTCGGTGTTCCTGATCGGCGTGCCGCCGCTGATCGTGCTGCTGGTGGCCGCGCCGATCCTGCTGCCGGAGTTCCGCCACGTGCACGCCGGGCGGATCGACCTGGCCAGCGTCGCGCTGCTGACGGGCGCGATCCTCCCGGTCGTGTACGCGATCAAGGAGACCGCGAAGGACGGGTTCCACCTGAGCAGCCTCGGGATCGCCGCGGCCGGCGTACTCCTCGGATGGGTGTTCGCGCGACGGCAGCTGAGGCTCGCGGAGCCGCTGATCGACCTGCGGCTGTTCCGCCGGGCAGCGTTCAGTGCATCGCTAGGGGCGCAGACGTTCGGGCTGTACGTGCTTGCGGCGATGCAGTTCCTGACGGTTCAGTACTTCCAGCTGGTGCTCGGCATGTCGCCGCTCGAGGCCGGGCTGTGGATGTTGCCGATGATGGTGACCGGAATCGTCGGCACGCTCGGCGCGCCGTGGGTCGTGCGTCACCTGCGGGCCGGTACGGCGATGACGCTCGGCTTCGCGGCCGCCGTACCAGGACTGGCTCTGATGGCTCTGGCGGACCGCTTGCCGGTGGTGATCGGCCTCGCGGTGGCCAGCCTGGGCATCCAGGTGGTGCTGGCCCTCACGTACGACGTCATCGTGAGCAGTGCGCCGCCTGAGCGGGCCGGTGTCGCATCTGGCATGGGTGAGACGGGCACTGAGCTCGGCATGGCGCTCGGGATCGCCATCGCAGGCAGCCTGGTCACGGCCGTCTACCGGGCTGGAGTCCCCGCCGACGCCCCGGAGGCTGCACGCGACACGCTGAGTGGTGCGATTGCGGCTGCCGACCGCCTACCTGGTCCGGTTGCCGAGCAGCTGCTGTCGCTCGCCCGTGAGGCCTACACGGACGGCGTACAGCTGGCGGTCGTCGTCAGCGCCGTCATCGTGATTCTGCTCGGCGTGGCCACGGCCACGCTGGTTCGGACGGACTGAGCGGATACCCTCTTTACTTGTGAGTACGCCGCGTTCGCTGACGTTGCCCGACGGGGTTCATCCCGCGACCCTCGAGACCGACCGTGGGTCCTTCGCGACCTTGATGGCGGTGCCGGACATCGGCACGCCGCTGGGCACAGTGTTGCTCGTGCCGGGGTGGACGGGCAGCAAGGAGGACTTCACCCCGCTGGTGGATCACCTGTGCCGCTACGGCTGGCGCACGGTCGCGGTCGACCAGCGCGGTCAGTACGAGACGCCCGGCCCGGCCGACCCCTCGGCGTACTCGCTGGCCGAGCTCGGCGCGGACGTGGTCGCGATGAGCAAGGCGCTCGGCGGCTACAGCCAGCTCGTCGGGCACTCGTTCGGCGGGCTGGTCGCGCGTGAGGCCGTGCTCACCGATCCGTCGGTGTTCTCGACCATCAGCCTGCTGTGCTCCGGCCCGGCGGCGTTCACCGACGAGGCGAAGCTGCAGGGCCTGCAGATGCTGGCGTACGGGCTGGACAACCTTCCGATCGAGCAGGTGTACGACCTGAAGCTGCAGCACGACAGCCTGGCCGCGGGCTACATCGCGCCGCCCGAGGAGATCGCAGCTTTCCTGCGGAAGCGGTTCACCGGCAACGTCCCGGTCAGCCTCGCCGAGATCACCCGGCGGCTGATGGACGCGCAGGACAAGACCGATCAGCTCGCGAAGTCCGGCGTACGCGCGCAGGTCCTGTACGGCGAGGGCGACGACGGCTGGCCGCTCCCGGTCCAGCGCGCGATGGCCGAGGGACTGGGCGTCGAGGCCGAGGTCATCCCGGACGCCCTGCACTCCCCCGCCATCGAGCAGCCGGCCGCGACCGCCAAGCTGCTGGTGCGGTTCTTCCACGACCGGGACCGGTTCACCGCACCGGCTTGACGGACACCTCGAGCTCGAAGTTCTCCAGGCCGGCCGGGGTGAGCGCGGCCTTCAGCTTCTCGTCGTACACGAGAGCTGAGATCCCGAACTTGTCGACGCTGCCGGCACCGTACGCGTAGACGCCGAGCCCTTTACCGATCAGCTCGCCGACCGACGCGCCGATCCTGGCCAGGTCGGCCTTGCTGTACTTCACCTGGTGGACGCAGAGGTTGCCGTCGTACACCTTCTCGAACGCGGTCCGGAAGGCGGCGGGATCGACATGCGCGACGCCGATCGTGTACACCTCCGGCGCGCCGGGCACATGGCCCTTCGGGTACAGCAGGCGGGGATCCGTGGCCTGGTTCTCGCGGGCGGCGAGGAAGTCGGCGACGGCGACCTTGTCGATGGTGTTCGGAACGGTCTTCCAGCCGCCCGCGGGCGCCGGGCACGGCACCTCGTCCGGCGGGAGCTGCAGCTCCGCGGTGGTCGACCGCGTCTCCGGCACTTCCTGGTCCTGGACGTCGATCGTCCGGCCGGCCCACACACCGGTCACGATGGCGTGACCGGTCCGCACGCCCTTGATCGTCTCGGCCTGCGCCAACTTGGCGAGGTCGAAGTTCTTCAGCGTCACGGCGTACTGCGCCGGGCAGGACGGCGCCGGCTCGTTGCCCTTCGCCCAGCCGATCGCGGGCTGCGGCAGCGGCGGGCAGAACACCGGCTCCTTCCCGGGTACGGCGATCACCTGGCCGCCGGCCCGGACCCGGCCACCGTCGCGGACCAGCAGGTCGTCGTTCGGTGCTTGGTTGCCTTTAGCAACGGACTGCGGGGTCTCGCCGGTGGTGGCCGGGCCCTGCTCGCCTCCCGGCAGGACGGTGAGTGCGGCGGCGGCGATCGCGGCGACGCTGGCGGCCGCCAGGGCCGGGACCCAGGCGCGGGGGCGGCGGCGACCGCCCATGATCCGGTCCAGGTCGGGTTCGGGAGCTGACGGCTGGTCCGCGCGCCACCGCGCGCCGGCCCGCGTCAGCAGGTCGTCGACCTCGTCGGTCGGGTTCATTCGCTGACCTCCAGCAGGGTGCGCAGGCGGGCCCGCGCATCGGACAAGGTGGACTTGACGGTGCCTTCGGAGCAGCCCATCACCGCGGCCGTGTCGGCGATCGACAGGTCCGCGAAGTAGTAACAGTCCACCGCGAGGCGTTGCCGTGCCGACAGCGACGTGAGCGCGTGGTCCACGTCCATCCGGGCGTCCAGGTCGGGCCGCGACACCGGCCCGTCGTTCTCGTCCAGCTCCCCGGCCGGCCGCAGCCGCCGGGCCGCCTTCCGGGCCTGGTCCGCGGTGATCGCGAGCAGCCAGGCCGAGGCGGTCCCACGACTCGCGTCGTACTGCCCTCGCTTCGCCCAGGCGCGCGCGAGCGCCTCCTGCACGATGTCGTCCCGGTCCGCGCCCACGGCAAGCCGAGCCGCCAACCGGGCCATGGCCGGCAGGTGCGGCCGCACCCACTCCGCAAACCCGGCCCCGTCCGAAGGCGGCCCCACCACCACAGCCGGCTCTTCCGTCATCGTCGGCATACCTCGTCTACCCCCGAATCCCACTTCCGGTTGGGTCCCTACCCGATTTCCAACGACCCCACCCACCCCAAGTCACACCCCCACCCCCATCCGTAACCACCCCGACTTATCCACAGATCCCGATTTCCACCCCCACAACCCCCTCCCCACTGCCTACCGTCGAGAAAACAAATCGACCTGGGGACACCATGCCAACACCCCTCCACCACCTCCCCGAACCCACCGACCTGCATGCCCGGTTCAGCCGTAACCATCGCCTGAGCTGGGGAGAGCCGCTGCCGAGCAAGGCCGAGATCGCGGCGGAGTCCGGCGTGCTCGCGACCCGGGAGGCGCTGACCCGGCTCCAGGCGATCAGTTGGGAAGACGAAGCCGCGACCGGGGACTTGCTCGCTCTGACCCGGCCGGGAGTCGAGTTGTACCAGTTGGACAAGCGGGTGAAGTCGCCGCAGTCGCTTGCTCGGAAGATCAAGAAGCACACTGGGAAGAGACAGCGGTCGCCGGCGATCGAGGACGTCCAGCGCTACACCGTGATGACGCCGGTACATGACCGGCTGGCCGAGCTGGCGCGGCGGGCGGCGGCCGGCCTTCAGGATCTCGGTTGGCAACTTGCCGCCGTACGTAACTCCTACGTCGAGGGAAGCCGCTACAAGGGCGTCCATCTGGACACCGTCGATCGACGCGGGCGACGGATCGAGGTGCAATTGCACTCGTCCGCCTCGATCTGGGTGAAGGAGGCGACCACCGCGCCGTACGTGATCGAGCGGGACGCCAACCGGCCGAGGGCAGAACCCGAACTGGCCCGAGCCGAGTGCATCCGGCTGTCGGCCGGCCTGCCGATGCCACGCGGCCTCGACGACCTGACCGAGCTCGGCGGTTGCCCGGTGACGGTTCGCGGCTATGGTCTTGGCCGAGACGCCCGGAGACCACCGCGCAACGGAGCGGCGCCCGCGACGGACGGTCGCCGCGCATTCGATGCAGCACCCGACGTCAGGAAGGAACTGGAACTGTGAGTCTGTACGTCGTGAGGGACGGGGAGCGTCTTCTGTGGGTGGCGGCCGTGGTGGGCGAGGACGTCTTTGGCTTTGTGCCGGACACGGGGAAGTTTCACCGCAACGAGGGGCTGCGGGATGACTTCTTCGTGGAGCAGGAGCTCCAGTACGAGCAGATCACGGTGTCGAGGGCCAAGGCGCTGATCGACGCCGGCCTCGACCCACTCGACCCCGAAGTGATGGCAGACCACCTGACCGAATGGCAGGCCGACCCCAAGGCCTTCGTCCCCGAGCAGATGTTCGCCACCGTCGTCGCGGACCTCCGATGAAGCTCTATCTGGTGAAGGAAGCGGGCGAGCCGTTGTGGGTGGCGGCTTTGGCGCACGAGACGATGTATGCGTATGTGGCGAACACGGGGAAGTTCCACGACAACAATGCCTTGCGCAACGACTACTACATGGAACGCGACTTCAGCTACGAGGAGATCGGGCCGGCTGAGGCCAGGCGCCTGATCGACGCCGGCCTCGGACGCCTCGACGAAGTCGAGGAAGCCGAAGACCTCGCCGTCTGGCAGTCCGACCCCAAACCCCTCGACGCCACCGACGTCCTCTCCATAGCCGCCGGCTACCACCGCTGAGCCCAGGGGACGGGGCAGTTATCCACAGATTTGGGAAGTTGGCCCATGGGTGGTCTCCGAGTTACTACGGTCGAAGTATCAATCGACCTGGGGAGATCAGATGCCACCCGCCCGTCCACCCGAGCCATCCGCGCTGCACGCAGGCTTTTCGGTCAGCGGTCGGGTGGACTGGGGCGAGAGTTTGCTCTCAGGCGCCGCTATCACCGAGTTGCACGGCTCGAAGGCGACGTTGAAGAGTCTTCACCTCCTCGGCGCGGCTCTCGCGGTGGAGCCCGACCGGACTGCCGAGTTCCTGGCCTCGCTCCCGCCCACGGCGTCGCCGTACCATCTCGACCGCCGGGTGAAGTCTCCAGAGTCGCTCGCCCGCAAGCTCAGGAACTGGCAGGGCTCCGACGTACGCCGTCCGGTCGATGACCTGCTCCGGTACACGATGCTCACCGAAACACC
Source organism: Kribbella sp. NPDC002412 (assembly GCF_053592935.1). Taxonomy (NCBI): domain Bacteria; kingdom Bacillati; phylum Actinomycetota; class Actinomycetes; order Propionibacteriales; family Kribbellaceae; genus Kribbella; species Kribbella sp. NPDC002412. The sequence goes on along the minus strand of NZ_JBSFBL010000026.1, from coordinate 59,102 downwards.
CGAGGACCTCGTCGCCGCCGCACGGCATACCGCCGACCAGCTCACAGGACACAGGTGGCGAGTGAAGTACGCGGTGCACTCGTACTCGGAAGGATCACGCTACAAAGGCATTCACGCCTACTTCAGAGCGCCCGGCGTCGAACGGATCGAGGTCCAGTTCCACTCCGTGGCGTCGATGAAGGTCAAGGAGCTCACGACTCCGTGGTACGAGATCGAGCGCAGCGCCACCGCAACCGACGCCGACCGTGAGGTAGCCCGGCAGCGATGCATGGAGGCGTCGGCGCGTTTGAGCCCACCACCGGGCATCAGCGAGCTGACGACTCTGGGAGGAAGGACCGTCGCGGTCAAGAACTACAGTGACTCCAGGCACGGGATGAAGGCTTCGGAACGAGTCCGATCCGGTACGGCGACGCCGTACGAACAACCTACGACAGCTTGCGACAAGAACGGTGGGATCGCGCGATGAGGCTCTACCTGGTGAAAGAGGACGAGCGGCTGGTCTGGGTTGCGGCGTTGGCGCATGAGCGGATGTACTCGTATGTCGCCAACACGGGGAAGTTTCATGACAACAATGCCCTGCGCAACGACTACTACATGGAGCGTTGGTTCACGTACGAGGAGATCGGTTGTGCCGAGGCTCGGCGGCTGATCGACGACGGCGTCGGCACCCTCAACGATGACGACCATCCGGACGCCCTTGCCCGGTGGCGGGCCGATCCCAAGCCGCTTGAGGCTGCGGATGTGTTGTCTATTGCGGCTGGGGTCAACCCCTGAGGGGTTGGGTGTAGAGCTGGGTTATGACGGACTCGATGGTGGGTTCGGCGATGGTCAGGTCGACGAGGGGGTAGTTGGCGGCGATCTCGGCCAGGAGGGGGGCCGCTTTGGTGGTGGTGGGGAAGGTCAGGTGCTGGCGGGGGCCGTCGACCTTGACGACGGTGGCGCCGGGGACGGTGATGGGCGGGAGGGAGGTGGCCAGGTCCACGACCAGGGTTCGGGGGGCTGTCTGGCTGGCTTTGAGGTGGGGCAGGGTGCCGTCGAAGATCTGGCGGCCGTGGTCGATGACCATGACGCGGGAGCAGAGGGCCTCGATGTCGTCGAGGTCGTGGGTGGTGAGGATGACGGTGGTACGGCGTTCCGCGTTCACCTGGGCCAGGAACTCGCGCAACCGGGCCTTGCTGATCACGTCCAGGCCGATCGTCGGCTCGTCCAGGTAGACGATCTCCGGGTCGTGCAGCAGCGCGGCTGCGATGTCGCCCCGCATGCGCTGGCCCAGCGACAGTTGGCGGACCGGTACGTCGAGCAGGTCCTCGAGGTCGAGCAGTTCGACGAAGGTCGCCAGGTTCTCCCGGTGCCGGGCGAGCGGGACGCCGTACATCTTCTGCAGTACGGCGAACGAGTCCTTCAACGGTAGGTCCCACCACAAGGTCGTGCGCTGGCCGAAGACGACGCCGATCCGCTTCGCCAGCTTGAGCCGGTGGCGCGACGGGTCGACGCCCGCGACCCGGATCGTGCCGCCGCTCGGGACCAGGATGCCGGTGAGCATCTTGATCGTGGTCGACTTCCCCGCGCCGTTCGGCCCGATGTAGCCGACCACCTCCCCCGGCTCGACGGTGAACGACAGGTCGTCCACGGCGTTCACGACCCGGCGGGTACGGCGGAACCCGGCCCGCGACGTCACGGTGAAGGCGCGGGACACGTTCTCCAACTCGATGACTGCCACTGCTCAACTCCCTGTACTGCGGTAACGACGGAGACCGCCCCGCCACGCCAACGACGCCAGCGCGACCATCACGACGGCGACCATCGGCGACAGCAGGCCGATCCAGGACGGCAGGCCCAACGGGGCCGGCTTGCCCAGCACGAAGAGCACCGGGTAGTAGTTGACGAAGGCAAGCGGTACGACGAACGTGACAGCCCGGACGATGTCCTTGCCGAACGCGCTCAACGGGTACTGCGTCAGCGTCTGGCCGCCGTACGTGAACGCGCTCGCGACCTCGGCGGAGTCGATCGCCAGGAACTGGAACGCCGCGCCGAGGACGAAGATCGCGGCGAAGATGACCGATCCGAAGATCATCGACAACGGCAGCATGATGCCCTTGGCAACGGTCCAGTCGACGTCGAGGTTGTTCAGCGCGAAGACCAGGACGACGGTGGCCTGCAGCGGCCGGCCGATCCGGCGGAGGGCGAACTCGTCCGCGGCGGTCTGGATGAACGCCGGCACCGGCCGGATCAGGTACACGTCCAGCGAGCCGGAGCGGATCCGCTGGCCGACCCGTTCGATCGAACCGGTGACCAGGTCGGCCAGCCCGAGCGTCATCGAGGCCGTTGCGTAGAGCAACGCCATCTCCCCGAGACTGAACCCGCCGAACGCGTCGATGTGGCTGAACATCAGCACGACCGCCGCGAAGTCCGTCGCCGTGATCAGCATCGTGCTGACCAGCATCAGCACGAACGACGCCGGATAGGCCAGCGCGGACCGGATCCACATCAGCACGAGCATCCAGTACTGCGCCGGCGCCCGGCGGAGCCGCTCAACCACCCTGGATCACCACCTTCCGGGTCGCGAACAAGGTGACGAGCTGACCGGCCAGCAGCAGCACCAGGAACCAGCCGCACTGGAACAGCAGCGCGGACCCGGTCCCGCCGGGGTTGCGGCCGAGCCAGATGTCGATCGGCACCTGCAGGGTCGCGGCCCACGGCGTCGCCCGGGCGAACTCGCCGATCCAGCCGGGGAACACCACCAGCGGCAGGATCGTGCCGGAGAAGAACAGTGACAGGACCAGCGCCAGCGCCTCCATACCGCGCGAGTCAGTGATCCAGAACCCGGACAGTGCGACCAGGTACCGGATGCCGAAGCTCACCAGGATGCCGAGCACCAGGCCGAGCGCGACCGCCAGCCAGGAGAGCGCACCGGACGGGAACTTGAGGTCGAACACCAGCGCGCCGACCAGCAGCGGCGCACCACCGCGGACGATCAACTGGAACATCGCCCGGCCGAGATCCACCGACAGCCACCACATCATCAGGTGCGTCGGCCGGTACAGGTCGACCGCGATCTCCCCGCTGCGCACCCGCGCGCCGAGCTCGACCGTGGTGGTCGCGCCGAAGATCCCGATCGGCATCAGCAACCCCTGCTGCAACCACACGAACGTCAGCGCGTCGGAGACGTCGTACCCGCCGAGGCCGGGCCGCTCGTGCCACAGGGTCAGGTAGACACCGCACAGGATGAACCCGAACACGGTGTTCGTGAACGCGCCGGACGCGGTGGCGATCCGGTACGTCGAGAACCGGCGGAACGACCGGACGCCGATCGCCCAGTAGACGCCCACGGCAACCTCCTCTCAGTACTCGAGGTGGTGTCCGATCGATCCAGCGGCACGCAGAACTGCCCCGAATCTGGAAAGACCCGGGGGGTTCGGACACCACTGTGACGGCATGGCAATCCACACCGTTGTCAAGGAAAGGCTCGTGACGCTACGCCGGTTGGTCGCTGGGAGTCAACTGGATTTCCGTCCCGGGCACCGGCCGGGCGAGGGCCCCTCAGACCTCGCCCGGCCGGGGTTCAGGTGAGTTCGGCTTCCAGGACTCGGGAGAGGAGGGTGGCGAAGGGGGCTGGGTGGGTGGTGTAGCCGGTGTGGGGGCCGGGGAAGGTCACTACGGGCCAGCCGAGGTGGTCGGCGATGGTTTGGATGGGGCGGCCGGGGAGGTACTCGGCGGAGTCGTGGCCGGCGGCGGGGACGATCTTGTGGGTCACCTGCTTGAGAGCGTCCAGGTCGGGCTGGTAGCGCGTGAACGGGAGCAGTTGGTGCTCGTAGAAGCCGGCCGCGTTGGCCCGCATCCTCCGGAACAGCGCCTGGTACTCCGGCAGCAGGTCCTCCGGCGGCGGCAGCTCGTCCTGGTCCATCCCGGTGCCGATCGCGAACAGCACGTCCGCCGCGTCGAGCCCGTCCCGCCGATAGGTGTCGTACACGTCCTGGAAGAACGCGGCGGCGTCGGCCGCATCCGGCAGGACCTCCACGCACGGCGGCTCGTGGGCGACCAGCATCCGCACCCGATCGGGGTGGCGGGTGATCAGTTCGAGCCCCGTGATCGCGCCCGAGCTGCTGCCGAACACGTACGCCGGTGAGTCACCGGCGACCGCGTCGAGCACAGCCAGCGCGTCCGCAGCCGCCTGCGCCACGGTCTCGTCCGCGGCCTCGGAGTGGCGCCGGTCCACGGGCTCACCGTCGTACCGGCTCCTGGAGTTGCCGCGCGGGTCGTACGCCACCACTGTGTAGTCGGCGGAGAGCTGGCCGACGATGCCGCTGAAGATCCCGGCGTCCGAACCGCCACCGGGAATCAGCAGCAGCACCGGCCCGGATCCGGTCACCTCGTAGTGCAGCGTCGCACCCGGCACCGGCAGCTTGTTCACAGTTTTCGCGCTCATCAGGCAACCCCTCTCAGTTGCCCTCAGCCTCCACCCGCCCGCTGGCACCCCACGCACACAGCGCTGGCACGAACGCGAAAGCGGGCCCAAGTCAGCTGGCGTCCTCCATCGCGACCGGCACGCTGTCGTCCAGCCCGGCCCACGACTCCCGCGGCGGCGCGACCCGGCGCCCCTCCGGGCAGATCCGCACGAAATCGCACCACCCGCACAGCGCCGAAGGCTCCGGCGGAAACGCTTCATCAGCCTCGGCCGGAGTCAGCCCCTCATGCCACCGAGCCTCAGCCGCCGCCGCGTCATCGGCTATCGACTCAGCCCGCCGCTGATGCCGGGCCAGCGAAGCATCGTCGTGATCAGCGGCAGCGACCGTGTTCGTCGGCAAGTGATGCAGCTCAACCCGCGTACACGGTTTGTGCAGCACCCGCCGCGCACCCAGCACATAGAGCGCCATCGCCAGGGACGACCGCGCGTCATCCGTCGTCAACGGCCGACGCCCGGTCTTGTAGTCGACGATCACCAGCTCGGTCCCACCGCTCCCGTCACGTGCCGGCCGCTCGTCGATCCGGTCGATCCGGCCGCGCAGCGACGCCCGCTCGGTCGTGAAGGCGACCGTACGCTCCACTCCCCGCGGCGCGTAGTACGGATCGGAATCCCGCAGGTACCCCAGCACCATCGACGTCGACCGCTCTCGCCAGTCGAGCGACTGCACCTGGTCCCGGAAGCCCTCGCTGCGCCAGCTCGACCGCATCTTGGCGACCACTTCGTCCGGAGTACGGCGGGAGGCCGGCCAGCGACCGAAGAAGTCGGCGAGCACCTCGTGGACGACCGCTCCGACCGTGTTGTGCGCCCACGGCGGGCCCTTCGACGGGCGTGGCGTCTCGAGGTAGGTGTAGCGGTACTTCCGCTTGCAGTCTGCGAAGGTGAGCAGTTTCGTCGGCGTCGCGACGAACAACCGCGTCGGCATCCCGGGCAGCATGTCGTCACTCATGTCAGCCCGCCTTGATGAAGTCCGTGACCGCGTCCGCGACCAGCTGCACGGCGATCGCGCTCAGCAGCAGACCGGCAATCCGGGTGACCAGGAGCACGCCGTTCTCGCCGAGGATCCTCATGATCACGCCGGAGAACCGCAGCGTCAGCCACATCACCAGGTGGATCAGGACGATGCCGACCGAGATCGCCACCACGTCCGGCAGCGCGCCGTCCGCCCGCTGCACGAACACCATCGTGGCCACGATCGCACCGGGCCCGGCGAGCAGTGGCGTGCCGAGCGGGACGAAGGCGATGTTCACGTTCTTGGTCTGGACCGGATCCTCGGCGGTGTCGGTCAGGAGCTGCAGCGCGATCAGGAGAAGCAGCAGACCGCCCGCGGCCTGCAGGGCGGGCAGCGTGATGCCGAGGTTGTGCAGGATCTGCTGGCCGAAGGCGGCGAACACGACGATCACGCCGAACGCGACCAGCACCGCCTGCCAGGCGGCCTTCTTCCGGACCGCGCGGGACTGGCCGGCGGTCAGCGAGATGAACACCGGCACCGTGCCCGGCGGGTCCATGATCACGAACAACGTCACCACGACCTCGCTGAGCAACCCCAGGTTGATGACACTGTTCACGGCAGGTAGGCCTCAGGCACCTGAGCGTCGGTGGCGGCGGCGTTGCCCTTCGCGACCTCGAGGAGCCGCTCGAACTGCTCCGGCTCGGTCGAGTTCACGCCCAGGTCGTGGTCGATCTTCCCGACCCCGTGGTGGTCGCTGGAACCGGTGTAGATGATGCCCAGATCCTGGGCGATCCCGCGCAGCGCCGTCCGGGACTCCGCGGAGTGGTCCTGGTGGTCGACCTCGATCCCGGCCAGCCCGTGGTCGTCGACCAGGCGGGCGATGGTGTCCGCGGTCATCACCTTGTAGCTGGACCGGCCCCACGGGTGGGCGATGATCGGCACCCCGCCGGCCTCGCGGACCAGCTCAATCGCTCGCCCGGGCTCGATCGCGTAGTGCGACACGTGGCCGGGTTTCCCGTCGGCCAGGAACCGGTCGAACGCCTCGCTGCGGTTGGCGACCGTCCCGTTCGCGACCAGCGCGTCGGCCACGTGCGGCCGGCCGACCGACGGCGTACCGGTCGCCTGGGCGAGGACCTCGTCGACGGTCAGCGCGACGCCGACGCTGTTCAGCCGGGCGACGATGGACGGGATCCGGTCGGTACGGCCGTCGCGGACGATCCGCAGCTCCTCGGCCAGCGCCGGGTACGACGGGTCGGGCAGGTAGCCGAGCAGGTGCACGCTGATCCCGCGCAGCTTGCAGGAGATCTCCAGGCCGGGCACGAACCCGATCCCGAGCTGCTCCGCGGCGACCCGGCCGTCGGCCCACCCGTCGGCGGTGTCGTGATCCGTGAGCGCGATCACGTCCAGACCGGCCCGCTTGGCGTGTGCCATCAGGACGTCCACCGGGTCGGTGCCGTCCGAGCGGTTCGAATGGGTGTGCAGGTCGATACGCACGAGCGGGGCCGGATCCCTTCCATGGACAACTGTCACGGCTGATGCTATCCGCGTCCGCCCCCAGTTCCGGCCGGTTGTCCCCAGGGTGCCCCTATCGTGGGGTGGCATGGATGCGCACCGCGTCGACTGTGTCGGGGCCCTCGTGTACGACGACCAGCACCGGCTGCTCGTGGTCCGGAGAGCGAATGAGCCCGGCCGTGGGCTCTGGTCGATCCCGGGCGGGCGGGTCGAGCCGGGAGAGGACGACCCGACCGCTGTGGCGCGGGAGGTCGCGGAGGAAACCGGTCTGACGGTCGAGGTCGGCGACCTGGTCGGCGAGGTCGAACGCGACGGCCCGATGGGCACGCTCTACGTGATCCGCGACTACGAGGCGACGGCCGTCGGTGGCAGCCTCACGCCGGGTGACGACGCCTCCGATGCGAAGTTCGTCACCCGCGCGGAGTTCCTGACCCTGCCGACGACGACGCTCCTGGCCTCGACGCTCGAGCAGTGGAACGCCCTACCGGGCTAGCTGCCGCCAAGGCCCGGGCCACGACCGCGGGACGGAGCAGGGCCGTCGGCGGATCGACCAGGCTGGTCACCCGGAGGAACGCTCGTCCGAGGTGCTCGTCGCGGGCGGCGCCGGCCTGCAGCATTCCGACGTACCGGCCGAAGAAGCGGTCGGCGGTCGTCCGCCGGCCCGGGATCTCGGGGAACGACAGGTCGGCGCCTCTCGCCAAGGCCCAGGCGGCGCCTGCGATCCGGCCGGTCTCGCGAAGGTAGCCGAGGAGCGGGCGGCCGTCGGCCGGCTGCCGGCGGAGCGCGTCGGCCTCGAGCGCCGCGACCGTCATTCCCTGTCCGTAGACGGGGTTGAGCGTGCAGATGGCGTCGCCCAGGACGGCCAGGCCGCTCGGAAAGCGGTCCAGCCGGTCGTAGCGAAGCCATCGCGACGCCGGGTACCGGTAGGCGACCGGATCGTCCAGGGGTTCGGCTGTCGCCAGGATCCGGGACAGGTCCGGCAGCGCGAGGTCGGCGGCGAACCGGGTGAAGCCGTCCGGATCGGTCGGTGGGTGATCGCCGAGCACGCCCATCAGCGTGACGAGACAGGTCCCGTCCTCGATCCGCGACAGGCCGCCGCCTCGCGGCCGCGCCGGGCAGGGAGCGGAGATCACCACCAGGTCGTTGCCCAGGGCACCAGGACGCAGCCGGTAGCGCCGGCTGGCGTAGCCGACGCCGACCGCGAGCCGGTCCTGCCTCGGCGCCGGGAAGCCGAGTGCCTCGAGCCAGACCGGAAGCCGCGATCCGCGGCCGGTCGCGTCGACGACGAGGTCGCCGGGCAGTTCCTCCGGCGCGCTGCCGTCGGCCCGGCCGACCACCCGGGCCCCCACGATCCGCCGGCCGTCGGCGATCACACCGGCCACGTCGTGCCGTCCGAGCACCCGGACGGACGGCAGCGCCAGGACGCGACGCCGTACCGCCGCCTCCAGGGCCGGGCGGCTCACGCAGATCGCGGGCAGGCCCGAGACTCCCCGCCGGAAACGATGCCCGCCGAAGCACAGACGGGTGTCCGCGAGCATGTCGCCGACCCGTGCGCCGTCCGCGGTCAGGTCGGCGGTCAGCCCGGGAAAGAGATCCTCCAGCAGGGCGTGGCCGCGGGAGAGCAAGCCGTGCAGGTGCCGCGACTGCGGCGTACCGCGGCGTGGCGCCGGCTCGGGGCCGAGCTCGTCACGGTCGATGAGCACGACCTCGGCGTACGTCTCGGAGAGGGCTCTCGCCGCGAGCAAGCCGGCGATGCTGCCCCCGAGGATGATGGCGCGGTCCCGATCGGTCGATGTCATGGCAGCCTCCTGTGGCGAGGGTGCTGACTTTCGCGGTCCGGTCACCAGGTCAAAGACTGTTCACCTGTGCTCACCCGGTGCCGAGCTCTCGACGCCACAGCCAGGCGACGACGCGGTCATGCCCTTGGCGCAGGTGGCGACGGTAGGTGCTGAACGGCAGGCCGAGCGCCGCGGCCGCTGCCTCCTGGGTGCGAGAAGCCCGGACGTACGTCGTCTGGAGCGCGCGATACAGCCGGTCGTCGCGCGGATCGTCGGTCAACGTGGCAACGGCGGCGTGCAGCAGCTTCACCAGTCCGTCGGGATCCTCGTGGCCGGCGACACAACGGGTGCGCAGCAACGGATTGCGCAGCAGCAGGTCGGGGCGGTGCAGGTCTCGCAGTGCCTGCTTGACGGCATCGGCGAAGTCGCCGCGGGCGAGCACGAGCAACTCAGGCTCCGGGGCCGCGGCCGGCAGCAGCAGGGCGTCGTCGGCCAGAGCACGCTCGGTCCAGCGTTCGGTCATCAGCTCGACCGGGACCCGCCGGAAGTCGTGGCCGAACAGCCCGTAGCGACGGCCGCCCACCACGAAGTCCGCGCCCACCGCCCGCGGCATGTCCGCGGCGGCGAAGTACTCGTTCCACCGGTCCGGCTCGGCCAGGGTGACGAAGTCCCAGGCCAGGTGTGGAGTGGCCAACTGTCGCTGCAAGGTGAGCACCGGTACGGCGTTCAGCGTGGCGGACGGGCCTTGGTACTGCTGGGAGTCGACGATGAAACGGCAATGCCCGACCGACTCACCGGCCCGCACCGGCGCCATACTCGCGGCAAAGCGCCAGGCCGCCGCCGTGCCGGGATCGGCATCGCGGTCCGCCGGCGCCGCGACGGTGAGATCGAGCAACGCGACGACGCCGCGGACGGTCCCATCCAGGCCCCGGATCACGTGGAACCCGTCCGGCTGACGGTCCAGCCACCGCCTGACCAGCGCTGCCGAGTCGGCGCCCTCTCCGGTACGGACGAGGTCTTCGATCGCCTGGTGATCGGCCGGCCAGGCCCGATCGGGATACTCGTCTCCCCAGGTCTGCCACTCCACCGGCGCGAGCACACTGCGCAGGTTGCGGAACAGGAACTTCAGGTCCGCGATCGCGTGTTGCTGTGCCCGGCCCTCGCTGCCGCGGATCCGGGCCAGGGTGTCGGCCCGCACCGCGCGGAACACCTCGCGGTAGCCGTCCGGATCACGCCGGCGCAAGTCGGCGTCGAGCACGTCGCGGACGAGATCGTGCGGCACCAGGCCGCCGGTCCGGAGCTCGGTGACGGAAAGCCCGGCCAGCCACTGGAACACGAGGTGCGGGTCGCCCGTCTCGCCAACCACGGCGTGCAGCAGGCCTTCGCTCGTCGTACGCGCGACAGCGGACACCTGGAGGGCTCGCTGGTGGGCAACCGACGGTACGTCGGCGACGAGCCACTGGAGCAACCCGGTGACCACGTCCATCGGCAACGTGGTCAGGTCGGCGTCCGGGTCCCGCCGGAGCCGGTCAGCGAGCAGTGACAGCGCCAGCGGATGACCGTAGGTGAGGGTGAGTACGTCGGCGTGCCGGTCCGCGCGGACGCCGCGCCGATCCAGGTACCGGCGGACGTCGGCTTGCTCGAGATTCCGTAGCGAGACGATGCGCAGCAGCTCGGACCAGGCCGGATCGGCCCGCCACTCCGGTCCTGGTGGCTCGCGGCCCGCGACGACCACGATCGTCGACGCGGGCAGCCGGGGCAACAGTCGCTCCCGCACCCAGTTCTCGACCGGGCCGAGCCGTTCCCAGCCGTCGACGAGCAGGACCAGCCGCTCGCCGTACGGCAAGCGGATCGCGGCGTCGCCTGACGGGATGTCGACAGTGCCCGCGAGCGCCTCGGTCACGCCGGCGGGAGTGCCGACGACGTCCCGGCCGTCGATGCGGACGACGCAGGTGACCGCCTCGTCGACAAGCGCGGCGTACGCGTCGAGCAATGTCGTCTTTCCGACTCCCCCAGGGCCGACCAGAAACAGCATCCGGAAGGACGGTTCCTCTGCGCCCAGGGCGGCCCGGAACAGGTCGAGCTCGGCCGCGCGGCCCACGAAGAGCTCGTGCCGCCATGCTGCCAACAACCCGCCGAGCGTGTCCGCGGGGCCCATGACCTCATGGTGGCAGCCGGAAACCGATCGCGCTGGGGCCGGGTGGTGCTTGACACTGGCTGCATGGATGACGGGTCCGTGGTTCGGGCGATCGAGGAGAACGCCGCCGAGTTGCTGATGGCGATGGGAGCTGCCGGCGGTGGGGTGCAACGGGACGACGGCGCCGTTCGCTGGACGATCGGCGGCTCGCCGCTCGACGCCCATAACGCAGTGGTGGCGGCCGACCTGTCGGCTGCGGACGTCGACGGCGCCATCGCCGAATCACGGGAGCTGATGCGGCAGTACGGCGTACCAGGGACCTGGCATGTCGGGCCGTCCATGCGGCCGGCCGATCTCGGCGACCGACTGCGAGCGGCAGGGTTCTCCGACGACGGCGGCGAGCCCGGGATGGCCGTGAAGCTGTCCGAACTGCGGAAGCCGAAGGATGTCCCGGGCTTCGAGCTCACCCGGTTCACGACCGACGAGGCGCTCGCGACCTGGGAGGCAACGCTCGGCCGTGGCTTCGGGGAGGGCGAGAAGGAAGCGCGCTGGGTCGCCGAGGTGTACCGGCGGCTCGGGTACGGCGATCCCTGGCGGCACTACCTCGGCTTCCTCGACGGCGAGCCGGTGGCGACCACCACGATCTTCCTCGGCGCCGGGGTGGCCGGCGTCTACTTCGTGATGACCGTGCCAGAGGCTCGCCGCCGCGGCATCGGAGCCGCGATCACGTACGGCGCGCTACGACAGGTACACGGCGTCGAGTACGCCGTGCTCGGCTCGTCGTCCGCCGGGAAGTCCGTCTACGAAAGCCTCGGCTTCCGCCAGCGGTGCACGATCGAGCTATTCGTTGTTCCAGCGGTGGACCGCGGGTGAGCCGCGCTCCCAGCCGAGGGTCGAGATGGTGGCGGTGTTGAGGACGAAGTGACGACCCTCGGTGACGTCGAGCTCGAGCCAGCGGGCGGTGAGGCCGCGCAGGGCGTGTGAGTGACCGAAGACGAGGACGTCACCGGGTACGGCGGCGATCCGGGCGTTCACGCGGTCGAGCCGGGCCGCGACCTGGGCGGGTGTTTCGCCGTTGGGTACCGGATGCGACCAGACCGTCCATCCCGGCACGGTCTTGCGGATCTCCGCGGTGGTGATGCCTTCGTAGTCCCCGTAGTCCCACTCGACCAGGTCTTCCTCGACCTCGGCCTCCGGGAAGCCCGCGAGCTCCGCCGTACGGCGGGCCCGTTCCCGCGGTGAGGTCAGCACCAGCTCGAAGGTCTCGCCGGCCAGCCGCGACTTCAGCGAGGCGGCCACGCGCTCACCTTCCGCGGTCAGCGGAAGGTCCGTCACCGACGTGTGCTTGCCCGACTTGCTCCACTCGGTCTCGCCGTGCCGGATCAGGAACAACTGGTCCTGTCTTTCGTGTGTGGTCACGATTTCATGGTCGCAGATCGATCTCGACCTCTTGACCAACCGCCCCCGGACAAGGCAGGGTCGAAAACTGTAAGCGCTTCCACTCCGACCTCCCAGGAGCGAGCACGTGGCACCCGGACCCACCGGCAGGCCGGCGACGATCTACGACGTCGCGGCGCACGCGAAGCTGTCGATCGCGACCGTTTCGCGTGTCCTGCAAGGGACCGGGCCGGTGTCGGAGAAGGCGAAGGCCCGGGTCGACCAGGCGGCACGCGAGCTCAACTACGTACCGCTGCGCGCCGCCCGCAGCCTGGCGGTACAACGTCACGAGGCGCACGGGCTGGTGCTGCCCGACCTGGCCGGCCCGTTCTACGGCGACCTGCTGATGGGGTACGAGCGCTGGGCCGGCGAGCACGGCCAGAGCGTCATCATCACGGTCACCCACGGCAACCCCGACCCGAACCGCACCGTCCGCGACCTGGCCGGGCGGGTCGACGGGATAGTTGTCCACGGCAACGCACTGGACCTGCCGGCCATCCAGGGCCTGCGCAAGGCCGGTGTGCCGCTGGTGCTGATCGCGCATCCGCCGGTGACGGGCTGCGACTCGGTCCGCAGCGAGAGCGCGGCGAGCGCCGAACAGCTCACCACAAGACTGTTGGACCACGGCCGCACCGGGCTGCTCTTCGTCGGCGATCCCGACAGCGGGTACGACGTCGGGGAACGGTACGCGGGGTTCGCCAGAGCTCTCCGCGGTCGCGGGGTGAACGTGCCGAAACCAGAGCGCGTGCCGATGACCGAAGAGGCCGGCACGACGGTCGCCACGAAGTTGCTGACGGCAAAGAAGCGTCCCGATGGACTGGTCTGCGCCAACGACGAGCTCGCGCTGGCTGCGATGAAGACGTTGCTTGCTGCGGGCGTCGCCGTACCTGACGAGATCGTGGTGACGGGGTGGGACGACGTGATGGCGGCTCGATACGTGTCGCCGGGGTTGACGACGGTGCGGCAGCCGATGACCGAGCTCGGGCGGCTGGCGGCACAGCGACTGCACGAGCGGGTGACCGGAGAGCGGACCCGGGCGCGCAACGACGTACTGGCAACACAACTCGTGCTGCGGGACAGCTGCGGCACGGGACGGGGGATGTAACCGAGTGAGGAGACACAGATGATCACCCACAGCATCCGCCGCCGGCTGGTGATCGGCAGCGCTGCGATCACCGCCACAGCCCTTGCGCTGACAGGGTGTGGCAGGTCGGAGGACACCCCCAGCGGGGGCGCGCAGCCGACGACCACGGTCAGCGAAGGACCTGCCACCGGCAACCTGACCGTCTGGGCGATGGGCACCGAAGGCGAGAACCTGCCCAAGCTGATGCAGCAGTTCCAGCAGGCCAACCCGGGCGTGAAGGTCACCGTCACGCCGATCCCGTGGGACGCCGCGCACAACAAGTTCACCACCGCGATCACCGCGCAGACGCTGCCGGACGCCGCGATGGTCGGCACCACCTGGATGGGCGAGTTCGCCGACCTCGGCGCGCTCGACCCGACCCCGGAGGGCTTCGACAACGAGGGCTTCTACCCCGGCGCCCTGGACACCACGAAGGTCGGCGGGACGCAGTACGGCGTTCCCTGGTACGTCGAGACGCGGTTGGTGTACTACCGCAAGGACCTGGCCGCCAAGGCCGGGATCACCACGCCGCCGACCGACTGGGACGGCCTGAAGGCGATGGCGAAGGCGATGCAGGAGAAGGCCGGCGCGAAGTACGGCATCAACCTGCAGCCGGGTGGCAACGGATCCTGGCAGACGGTGATGCCGTTCGCCTGGTCCGCCGGCGCGAACATCACCGGTGACGACCAGAAGGAGTTCACCTTCGACACGCCGGAGATGCAGGAGGGGCTGAAGTACTACCAGAGCTTCTTCACCGAGAAGCTGGCCGGCACCGACCTGCCGCCGAACCAGACCGAGGCGCAGTTCGTCAGCGGGCAGGTGCCGATGTTCATCTCCGGTCCGTGGATGGCGGGCTCCGTGGCCAAGCTCGGCGGGGACGCGATCAAGCCGAACATCGGGGTCTTCGAGATCCCGAAGAACAAGACCTCGACGTCGTTCGTCGGCGGGTCGAACTTCGTGGTGTTCAAGACCTCGAAGAACAAGGACAGCGCGTGGAAGCTGGTCAAGTTCCTGTCCGACCCGAAGACGCAGGCGAACTGGTTCAAGATGTCGTCCGACCTGCCCGCGGTGAAGAGCGCGTGGGAAGACCCGAGCATCTCCGGCGACCCGCTGCTGCCGGTGTTCGGCAAGCAGCTGGAGTCCGCGAAGGCGCCGCCGGCGATCGTGAACTGGGAGCAGGTGGCGACCGTCTTCGACACCGAGGTGGAGAAGATGGCCAAGGCCGGCCAGTCCCCCGCCGACACCGCCAAGGCCATCCAGACCCAGGCTTCGTCGATCGGCACTGGTAGCTGATCCCGATGAGCCAGAAGACTGCTCCCGCCGGGTCGCGCCGCGATCCGGCGGGAAGCCGGCAAGGTGTACGCCGATCGCCGCCGGGGACCGCCACCAAGCGACCTCGCCGTGGCCGCCTCGACCATCAGACCGCCACCGCGTGGATCTTGGTGTTGCCGTTTGCTGTTCTGTTCCTGGCGTTTACGGCGGGGCCGGTGGTTGGGTCGTTGCTGACCAGTTTCACCGACATGCGGCAGCGGGATCTGCGGACGCCGTTCGCGGTGAACCCGGTCGGGTTCGACAACTACGTGAAGGCTTTTCAGGACGAGACGTTCCGGAAGGCCGCGTTCAACACCGCGTACTTCGTGATCGTCGGCCTACCGCTGACGCTGGTCGTCGCGCTCGCCGCCGCGGTGCTGCTGGATCGTGGGATCAAGCGGTTCCAGGCGCTGTTCAAGGTCGGCTTCTACCTCCCGGTGGTGACGTCGATCGTCGCGATCGCGGTGATCTGGCGCTTCGTCCTGGCCCCGGACTCCGGCCTGGTGAACATCGTGCTCGGCTGGTTCGGCATCGACGGGCCGAACTGGCTGGCGTCGCAGACCTGGGCGATGCCGTCGCTGATCGCGATGGCGGCGTGGCGGAACTTCGGGTCCGCGATGATCATCTTCCTGGCCGGCCTGCAGGGCATCCCGCAGTCGGTCGAGGAGGCCGGCCAGATCGACGGCGCGGGCCCGTGGCAACGGTTCCGGTACCTGATCCTGCCGTTGCTCCGGCTGACCATCCTGTTCAACTGCGTGACCACCGGCATCGGCTACCTGCAGTTCTTCGAGGAGCCGTTCGTGATGACCGACGGCGGCCCGCTGAACAGCACGCTGTCGGTGTCGATGTACGCCTACGAGCAGTTCGGCTTCGGCAACTACGGCCTGGCCACGTCGATGGCGTACCTGCTGTTCGTCGTCATCGCGGTAGTCACGTTCATCCAGTTCCGGCTGCTGAGGGAGAAGTGATGCGCCGTACCTGGTGGATCTACCTGATCGGGCTGCTCGGCCTGGTCGTCGTCGCGGCGCCGTTCGTCTGGATGGCGTTCGGCAGCTTCAAGACCCAGGGCGAGCTGCTCCGGGTCCCGCCGACCTGGTTCCCGGAGCAGCCCACCACGCAGAACTACGTGGACCTATTCCGCAAGGAGAGCTTCCCGCAGTACTTCCTCAACTCGACCGTCGTCGCGCTGGTGGTGACAGCCGGGAACCTGACGTTCTGCTCGATGATCGGCTACGCGCTCGCCAAGCTGCGGTTCAAGGGCCGCAACGCGCTGTTCGTGCTGGTGATGGCCACCCTGATGATCCCCGGCATGGTCACGTTCGTGCCGCTGTTCGTGCTGGTCACCAACGTGGGCCTGGCGAACAGCTACCCGGGCCTGATCCTGCCGTTCCTGGTCTCGCCGTTCGGCGTGTTCCTGATGCGGCAGTTCTTCCTCGGGCTGCCGGACGACCTGATGGACGCGGGCCGGGTGGACGGCACCAGTGAACTGGGCATCTTCGCCCGGATCATGCTGCCGCTGACCAAGCCGGCCCTGGCCACGCTCGGCATCCTCACCTTCCTCGGGTCCTGGAACAACTTCCTCTGGCCGCTGGTGATCGCCCAGACCCAGGACAAGTACACCCTCCCGGTCGCCCTGGCGCTGTATTCGAAGGGCCAGAACGCGCAGAACTACGGCCTGCTGATGGCCGGCGCGGTCGTGGTCGTCATACCGGTGCTGGTGATGTTCCTGATCTTCCAGCGCCACGTCACCAAGGGCATAGCGATCACCGGACTCAAGTAGACCCCTTCTCTGGAGAGACAGATGACCGCCAACATCAGTCGCCGCACCCTGTTAGCCGCCACCGGCGCCACCGCCCTGGCCGCGACCGCCACACCTGCCTTCGGTGGAACGCCTTCACCTGCAGAGCTTCTGAAAGGTGGCTGGACGCCGAGCACCGCAGACAAAGCTCTGGTCGGGCGCTGGGCCCGGGACACCTGGCGCAGTCTGGTCGCGATGACCGACGAGAAGACCGGGCTGCCCGCCGACAACATCGGCGAGTCCGTGACGAACCCGGTCCGCAGCCGCTACACCTCGCCCACCAACATCGGCGGCTACCTGTGGAGCACGGTCGTCGCCCGGCAACTCGGCTTGATCTCGCCGCAGGAGTCGTACCGCAGGATCACGCAGACCCTGACCACGATGACCAAGGTCGACCACCACGAGCCGAGCGGCATGTACTTCAACTGGTACGACGAGTCGACCGGTGAGGTGCTGTACACCGATCCGGACGGGACCCGGCCGATCACGCCGTTCGTCTCCAGTGTCGACAACGGCTGGTTCGCGGCCGCGCTGATGGTGGTGCGCAACGCCGAGCCACGCGCCCGCAGGCTCGCGGAGTCCCTGCTGAGCAAGATGAACTTCGCCTACTACTACAACCCCGCGGCCCGGCCCGGCGGTCTGATGCGCGGCGGCTTCTTCGAGACCCCGCCGCCGGACGAGGAGACCGACAAGGGCAACCACGCCGGCACCGGTCCGGACGTGTACTACCGCAAGTTCCACTACGACACCTGCAACACCGAGGCCCGGATCGCGCCGTACATAGGGTTCGCGCTCGGGCAGGTCCCGCACACGCAGTACTTCGCCACGTACCGGACGTTCCCGGACTCGTGCGACTGGTCCTGGGTGGAGCAGCGCCCGAAGGGTGTGCACCGGACCTACCTCGGCCTGGACGTCTTCGAGGGCACGTACTCGTACCGCGGGATGCGGCTGGTCCCGTCGTGGGGCGGCGACATGTTCGAGTCGCTGATGCCCGACCTGTTCATCCCGGAGTCGAAGTGGGCGCCGCGGAGCTGGGGTGTCAACCACCCGCTCACGGTGCGCGCGCACATCGAGCACGGCATGGACGACGCGAAGTACGGCTACTGGGGCTTCTCCCCCGCCTCGAACCCCAAGGGCGGCTACTCCGTGTACGGCGTCGACGCGATCGGCATGGATCCCGGCGGCTACCCGTCCGACCTGGAGGCGACCAACTACGACGCCGGCTTCGAGGGCTGCCGGGAGGGCGTCAACCCGAACCCGACGTTCGGCGACGGCGTGGTCACCCCGCACGCCGCGTTCCTCGCGATGCAGTACGCCCCGCGGCAGGCGATCGACAACCTGGCCCGGATCGAGAAGAACCTGAAGGCGTACGGCGGTGGCGGCTTCTTCGACTCGGTCGCGGTCCGATCCGGGACGATCGCCCGGCGCTACCTGTCGCTGGACCAGGCCATGGTGATGGGCGCCATCGGCAACGTCTTCGCCGGCGACGTGATCCGGCGGAACTTCAGCACCCGGCAGGTCGAGCAGCGGATCCGGCCGTTGATCGCGATGGAGCAGTTCGAGTCCGGCCTCGAGTAGAACCCACAGGAGATTCTCTATGCAGCACGACGACGCCAAGGCCGACTGGGACGCGCGGATCGCGATCCGCAGCGACGAGGAGCGGGAGTTCAGTTTCCCCGACCTCGACCCGCCCAAGGAGGTCACCGCGGTCGGCGGGGTCGGTCAGGTCACCATCGACTGGTCCCCGGTCGACGGCGCGGCGGGATACCTGATCCTGCGCGGCACCGGCGACCACGGCCCACTCGAGCCGGTCGACCACCACAGCGGTGACGTCCTGTCGGTCCCGGCGCCGCCGTACGTCGACACCACCTGCACCCCGGGGACGCCGTACCGCTACGCGGTGGCGAGCGTTCCCGAGGTGACCGTGACCGGTCGGGCCGGCCAGGTCGTCGGCGCGACGCCGCTGGTCGCCGGCAACGAGGTGCCGGTGGTGACCGTGACCGTCGACGCGGTTGCCGAGGGCACCGAGTTGGCGAAGCCGTGGGTGCCGATGATCGGCAGCGAGCGGCTCAGCCAGCTGCTCTGCACGGACCGCAGCGGCGGCCGGGAGATCGGCGCCGAACTGGAGCAGGCGCTCCGCCGGATGCATGACGAGATCGGGGTCCGGACGGTCCGGGCGCACGCGATCTTCCACGACGACACGCACGTGGTCGGCGCGTCAGGCTACGACTTCTCGGTCGTGGACGCGATCTACGACAAGCTGCTCGGGATCGGCCTGCGGCCGGTGGTCGAGCTCGGCTTCATGCCCCGGGAGCTCGCGCGCGATCCCACCAAGACGGTCTTCGAGTACGGCGCGATCATCTCACCGCCGGCGTCGTACGACGCCTGGTACGACCTGGTCCGTGCCCTCGTCGAGCACCTCGTGCAGCGCTACGGACTCGACGAGGTGCTGACCTGGGACTTCGAGGTCTGGAACGAGGCCAACCTCGAGGTGTTCTGGTCCGGCACGAAGACCGAGTGGCTGCACCTGTACGACGTGACCGCGGCGGCCGTGAAGTCGGTGGACACCCGGCTCGCGATCGGTGGACCGTCGTCGGCCGCGGCCGGATGGGTCGACGATCTCCTCGCGCACGCCGCTGCTCACGGCACGCCGGTGGACTTCGTGTCGACGCACACGTACGGGAGCCCGCCGCTCGACGTCCAGGCCTCGCTGGACCGGCACGGGTTCAGCGACGCGCGGATCCTGTGGACCGAGTGGGGCGTGACGCCGACGCATTTCAACCCGATCAACGACTCGGTGTTCTCCGGGGTGTTCCTGCTCCGCGGCATGAAGTCGGCGGCCGGGCGGGTGGACGCGCTGGCCTACTGGGTCGCGTCGGACCACTTCGAGGAGCTGGGCCGCCCGCCACGGCTCCTGCACGGCGGATTCGGCCTGCAGACCGTGGGCGGGCTGGCGAAGCCGCGGTACCACGCGATGAGCCTGCTCAGCCGGCTCGGTCCGGTCGAGCTGCCGGTCACGCTGACCGGGGACGGCGGCGGCAGCCTGGTGGAGGCCTGGGCGTCCCGGGACGACGAGCGGATCGCCGTACTGCTGTGGAACCTCACCCTCGATCAGACCAAGGCGGGCGGTGCTCCGGAGTTGTCGAGGACGGTCCGCCTCGAACTGCCCGGCGTCGATCCGTCCTGGGAGGCGACCGCGACCACGCTCGGGATCGGCGTCGGCGATGTCGCCGCGGCCGCGGCCGAGCTGGGCATCGAGGACTGGCCGACCGACGAGCAGCTCGCCGAGTTGGCCGAGCGCAGCAAGCTGGTCAGTACTCCGCTGGAGTTGACCGGCGCAGCAGCCGAACTGACCCTCCCGATGCCTTCCGCGGTCCTGGTGGAGCTTCGTCCTCCCCGTCGAGGTTGACGGCTTCCTGGATCCAGCGTTCGACACCCGCGATGTGCACCGTCGCCCAGGACCTGGCCACCTCCGGTTCGCGCCCCTCGATCGCGTCGAGGATCGCCCGGTGTTCGGCCAGCGTCCGGGCGACGGCGTCGTTCTGGGTCAGGCCGCGCCAGATCCGGGCCCGGTAGGTGGGCTGGCGCAGGCTGTCGATGATCGAGGCGAGCGCGCGGTTGCCGCTGCCGACCGCGAGCAGCCGGTGGAACTCGACGTCGCTGGCGAGCAGGTCCTCCACGGACGGCTCCGGGCCGAGGTCGTCGAGCAGCTTGCGCAGCGTGGCGATGTCCGCGTCCGCCATCCGCAGTGCGGCCCGCGCGGCGGCGGCCGGCTCGAGGATCCGCCGTACCTCGAAGAACTCCAGCACCGACGCGTCCTGGTGCAGGTCGAGGACGAAGCCCATCGTCTCCATCAGCAGCGCCGGGTCGAGGCTCGTCACGAACGTGCCGTCACCCTGACGCACCTCGAGCACGCGGATCAGCGCGAGCGCCTTGACCGCCTCGCGCAGCGAGTTGCGGGACAGGCCGAGCCGCGCGGCCAGGTCCGGCTCGCGCGGCAGCCGATCGCCGGGTCGCAGCTCGCCGGTCACGATCATCTGCTTGATCCGGTCGATCGCCTCGTCGGTGACCCGCACACCCACCTCCTCCGCAGCGACGGCGCCAAACATCCGATGTCAGCCTCGCACACATCGGATGTCTAAGCGATATTTTCATGCTCAGCGCTAGGTTTCGCCCTGAATTAAGGACACGAACTGTTGACTCATGTCAAGAGGACGACATATAGATCGGATGAATCAACTCGTTGGTCGATGTACCAGTTCCCCTGGAGGTCAGGATGAACCGAACACCAGCGCGGGTGCGCCGCTGGGCGATCGCCACCCTCTCGGCCCTCGCCCTCACGGCGGTGGCTGCGTGCGGGGGCAATGACGGCAGTGGAGGCGGTGACAGTTCCGGATCTGCCGACAAGGCCGACCTGACCTGGTCGTTCTGGATCGGTGGCACCGAGGACCAGGCGGCCTGGCAGAAGGTCGCCGACCAGGCCACGACCGACCACCCCGGCATCACCGTCAAGCTCCAGGGCACCGACTGGAACAACTACTGGGCCAAGATCGGCACCCTGCTGGCCGGCGGCAAGGCGCCCTGCATCATCGGCATGCAGAGCCTGCGGACCGCGTCGTACGCCGGCGCGATGCTGCCGCTGGACGACCTGATGAGCAAGTACGGCCTGAAGGCCGAGGACTTCGACAAGCCGATCATGGACGGCCTCAAGGTCGACGGGAAGCAGATCGCGATCCCGTACGACTCCGGCCCGATGGTGATCTTCTACAACCGCGACCTGTTCAAGGCGGCCGGCGTGGCCGAGCCGAAGCCGGGCTGGACGGTGGACGAGTTCGAGGCGGCCGCGAAGAAGCTCACCGCCGCCGGGCGGACCGGCCTGGTGACGGCCCCCGGCGACCTCGGCGTCACGTCCTGGGTGCGGACGTTCACCGGCGCGGAGCCGCTCGCCGACGGCAAGCTCGCGCTCACCGACCAGAAGTTCGTCGACGGGTTCTCGCAGTACGCCGACTTCGTCAAGACCGACAAGATCGCGCCGCAGGTGCCGTCCGGCAACCCCGACTTCGAGGCCCAGCAGTTCGCCGCCGGCAAGGCCGCGATGCAGCTGAACGGGCCGTGGTCGCTGATCGACACCAAGGGCAAGGTCAAGTTCCAGCTCGGCATCGCTCCGATCCCGGCCGGGCCGGACGGGTCCAAGACCTACACCGCCGGATCCGGTTTCGGCATCTCCCGGTCCTGCAAGACGCCGGACGCCGCGTTCCAGGCGATCATGTCGATGACCAGTGAGAAGCCGCTGACCACGCTGGCCGCGGCCGGCCGCGCGTACCCGGCCCGGACCGCCGCGCACGACGCCTGGTTCGCCGCCG
Source organism: Kribbella sp. NPDC002412 (assembly GCF_053592935.1). Classification (NCBI taxonomy): domain Bacteria; kingdom Bacillati; phylum Actinomycetota; class Actinomycetes; order Propionibacteriales; family Kribbellaceae; genus Kribbella; species Kribbella sp. NPDC002412. The sequence goes on along the minus strand of NZ_JBSFBL010000026.1, from coordinate 37,229 downwards.
CGAAGATCGACGGTGCGAAGGAGACCATCGACTACGCCTCGGAGAACTCCGTCGCCCTGGTCACCTCGAAGAACTGGGTCCAGGTCTCCGACCTGCTCAACCGGTTCGGCACCCAGGCGCTGAACGGCGAGATCCCGCCGGACCAGGCGCTGAAGACCATCCAGGACCAGGCGGGCGCCGGATCCTGATGGCCGGCGTCGACACCACGACCGCCGCACCGCCCAGCCCGCCGTCCCGGACGGACCGGGCGGGGCGGCGGCCCGCGCTGCGGCGGGACGGACGGCACGCCAGTGTCTTCCTGGCCCCGAGCCTCGGCGGCCTGGCCCTGTTCACGCTGTTCCCGACCGCGATGGCGCTTGCGATCAGCCTGTTCGACTGGCCGGTGTTCGGCGAGCGCGAGTTCCTCGGGATCGAGAACTACACCCACCTGATGAACGACCCGGTGTTCCGCCGGGTGGTGCTGAACACCGCGCTGTTCGTGGTGCTGTACGTCCCGCTCAACGTCGTCGTCTCGCTCGGGCTGGCGCTCTGGCTCGGGCCGAGGATCAAGGGCCGGCAGGCGTTCCGGGTGCTGTTCTTCATTCCGGTGATGACGCCGATGGTGGCGAACGTGATGGTCTGGCGGCTGCTGTTCCAGCCCGGCGGGCTGATCGACAGCGCGATGCAGACCTGGTTCGGAGTGAGCGCGCCGAACTTCCTCGGCTCGTCGAACTGGGCGATGCCGGCGATCGTCGCGATGTCGGTCTGGCAGGGCTTCGGCTACAACTTCCTGGTCTTCTCCGCCGCGCTCGACCAGGTGCCGCAGTCGCAGCTGGAGTCGGCGCAGATCGACGGCGCCGGGGTGTGGCAGCGGTTCCGGTACGTCACCTGGCCGATGATCACGCCGTCGATCTTCTTCGCCACCACGATGACGCTGATCACCTCGTTCCAGGTGTTCGCCCAGCCGTTCATCCTGACCCAGGGCGGTCCGGGCGTGTCCACCCAGACGATCGTCATGTACGTCTACAACCAGGGCTGGCAGTTCCTCACCATGGGGCTGGCGTCGGCGGCCGGCTGGGTGCTGTTCGTGATCATCATGGGCATCACCGCGATCCAGTTCCTGGGCCAGCGCAAGTGGGTGAACTATGACGTCTGAGACCACCTCCCTCGTCGGGCGCCGCGTCCGCAACGGGGTGTCGCACGTCCTGCTGCTGATCGTCGCGATCCTGTTCCTCGTGCCGCTGGTGTACGCCGTGTCCACCTCGCTGAAACCCGCGGACGAGGTGTTCACGCCGACGCCGGAGCTGTTCGGGTCCGAGATCCGCTGGCAGAACTACGCCGACGCGTTCACGTTCGCGCCGTTCGGCCGGTACTTCCTGAACAGCCTGTTCGTCGCGATCATCGGCACCCTGGTCGTGGTGATCGCCTCGAGCATGTCGGCGTACGCGTTCGCCCGGCTGAAGTTCAGGGGCCGTGAGCAACTGTTCGTGCTGTTCCTGGGCACCCTGATGGTGCCGCAGGAGGTGCTGATCGTGCCGATGTACTGGCTGATGCAGTCCCTCGGCTGGGTGGACAGCTACTGGGCGCTGATCCTGCCGTGGGCGTTCACCGCGTTCGGCACGTTCCTGCTCCGGCAGTTCTTCCTGACCGTCCCGGCCGAGCTCGAGGAGGCGGCCCGGGTGGACGGGTGCGGGCCGTTCGGCACGTTCCTGCGGATCATGCTGCCGCTGGCTCGGCCGGCCATCGCCGTACTGACCGTCTTCACCTTCATCAGCTTCTGGGGCAGCTTCCTGTGGCCGCTGATCATCATCAACAGCGTCGCGGACAAGGGCACCGTCCCGCTCGGCCTGGCCCAGTTCATCGGCCAGCAGGGCACCCAGTGGAACCTGATGATGGCGGCCTCCGTGCTGGCCATGCTGCCCACCGTCCTGCTCGTCATCCTGCTGCAGAAGCACCTTGTCCGCGGCCTCCTCGTCACGGGGCTGGGTGGCCGTTAATGAACCTTCGACTCCAAGGAGTGCTGACATGACCGACGCGCCCCCCGCGGCCTCCGTCGAGAAGTTCCGCGACTGGCGGTTCGGCCTGTTCGTCCACTGGGGCCTGTACGCCCTGCCGGCCCGGCACGAGTGGGTGAAGAACCGCGAGCGGCTGACCGACGAGGACTACCAGCCGTACTTCGACCACTTCGAGCCCGACCTGTACGACCCGCGCAAGTGGGCCCGCGCCGCCCGCGAGGCCGGCATGCGGTACGCCGTACTGACCACCAAGCACCACGAGGGCTTCTGCCTGTGGGACTCGGCGGTGTCCGACTACACGGTCGCGAAGACACCGTGGGGCAAGGACCTGGTCGGCCCGTTCGTCGAGGCGTGCCGGGAGGAGGGGCTCGGTGTCGGGTTCTACCACTCGCTGATCGACTGGCACCACAAGGAGTTCCCGATCGACGTCGTGCACCCGCAGCGGTACGACGAGAAGGCCTGGGCGAAGGCGGCCGGCCGGGACGTCCAGGTGTACGCCGACTACCTGCACGCGCAGACGCGCGAACTGCTGACGAACTACGGGCCGATCGACATCATGTGGTTCGACTTCTCGTACCCGAACCGCAACCGCGAGGACGGGCAGCCGGGTCCGGGCAACGGCAAGGGCCGCGACGAGTGGCGGTCCGAGGAACTGATGGCGATGTGCCGGGAGCTGCAGCCGGACATCCTGATCAACGACCGGCTGGACATCCCCGGCGACTTCGTCACGCCGGAGCAGTACCAGCCGGACGGGCCGATGATGCGCGACGGCGAGCCGGTGCTGTGGGAGGCCTGCCAGACCCTCAACGGCAGCTGGGGTTACGACCGGGACAACCTGGACTGGAAGTCACCCGAGACGCTGGTGAAGATGCTGGTCGACTCGGTCTCCAAGGACGGCAACCTGCTGCTGAACGTAGGCCCGACCGGGCGCGGCGAGTTCGACCCGCGGGCGCTGGCCACGCTGGCGACGATCGGCGAGTGGATGCGGCTGCACGAGCGGTCGGTCCGCGGCGCCCGGCCGAGCGAGCTCACCGCACCGGCCGACTGCCGCTTCACCCAGAAGGGTGACCGGCTCTACCTGCACCTGTTCTCCTGGCCGATGGGCCACATCCACCTGCCCGGCCTGGCCGGCAAGGTGAAGTACGCCCAGCTCCTGAACGACGCCTCGGAGATCAAGCGGATCGTCAACGACCCGCACCAGACCGCCCAGAACACCCGGATGGGCGGCGTGTCCGCCGACACCCTCACCCTCAAGCTCCCGATCCAGCGCCCGGACGTCCTGGTCCCGGTGATCGAGATCTTCCTGAGCTGAGGCTGTCTAGGAAGCCGGGGTGGGGCGGCCGGGCTGTTCCCCGCCCCGGGCTTCCAGGTAGTTGTTCTTGGGGACCATCACCTTGCGGCGGAACAGGCAGACGACGGTGCCGTCCTGCTTGTAGCCCTTGGTCTCGACGTAGACGACGCCGCGGTCGTCCTTCGACTTCGACTCCCACTTGTCCAGCACCACGGTCTCGCCGTACACGGTGTCGCCGTGGAAGGTCGGGGCGACGTGCCGCAGCGACTCGATCTCCAGGTTGGCGATCGCCTTGCCGCTCACGTCCGGGACGGACATCCCGAGCAGGATCGAGTAGATGTAGTTGCCCACCACAACGTTCTTGCCGAACTGAGTGGTCTCTTCCGCGTAGTGCGCGTCCAGGTGCAGCGGGTGGTGGTTCATCGTGAGCAGGCAGAACAGGTGGTCGTCGTACTCGGTCACGGTCTTGCCCGGCCAGTGCTTGTAGACCGCGCCGACCTCGAACTCCTCGTAGCTACGCCCGAACTGCATGCCCTCGGCTCCTTCCGGTATCCCCGGACCCCATGCTGCCGAAACTCGGCGTGACTGGGCAGTAGCCCGAGCGTGGCCTACCTCTCACCCACGCGAGACCTTCGTCACTCGGGCGTCACTCGAGCGTCACTCGTGCGGCTGCTGCAGCGGCGACTGGTTCTGGATCGGCTGCTCGGCGATCCGCGGGTTGACCTCGCCCTTGAGAGCCAGCTTGGCCAGGTGGTTGCGGGCCTCCTCGGCGTACTTGAAGTCGCACAGTACGTCGTACGTCGTCGCCACCACCGCGGTTCGCGAGGTGAAGTCCCGTCGCCCGGCCGACTGCGCGTAGCCGAGGCCGCCGAACACCAGGCCGAAGAAGGCGCCGAGGACGACGCCGGTCACCACGGCGGCCAGCCAGTTGCCGTTGGTGAACAGTCCCAGCAGCAGACCCACGAACAGGCCGAACCAGGCGCCGCTGGCCAGGCCGGCGGTCAGCGCCTTGCCCCAGGTGAGCCGGCCGGTGATCTTCTCCACCTGGCGCAGGTTGTTGCCGACGATGGTCGTGTGCTCGACCGGGAACTTCTCGTCCGAGAGGTAGTCGACAGCTCGCTGCGCCTCCCGGTAGGTGTCATAGGTCCCGATCGTCAGGCCGCTCGGCCGGGGGTCCATCGAGGGCATGCCCTGCGTGGTCATCGTCGTTCCTCTCCACGTGCTTCCACCCCCATCATTGCCGACGGCTGGTTACCGCGCCTTGATAGCCTCGCCGGTGATGACCGGGCGACGGTGGGACATGGGTGCGACACGCCGGATGGGACGCGTCTTCGCCCGGCGTTCTCCGGGCGTCCCGGAGCCGGTCGACCTGGTCGCCAGCGGCAAGCTGGACGGCGCTCTGGTCGACTGGGCGTTCTACCGTGACGGCCGCCGGGACACCAAGGTCAACTCCTACACCGAGGCGCTCAGCCGGGCCCGGCGCGGGCTGGGTTTCGTCTGGATCGGCCTGTTCCAGCCCAACGAGCGGCAGCTGGCCGTCATCGGCGACGAGTTCGGCCTGCACCCGCTGGCGCTGGAGGACGCCACCGAGGCGCACCAGCGGCCCAAGCTCGAGCGGTACGACGACACGCTGTTCGCCGTACTGAAGACCGTCACCTACGTGCCGCACGGGGATCTGACCGCCACCAGCGAGGTGGTGGCGACCGGTGAGGTGATGGTGTTCTGCGGCGCCGGGTTCGTCGTCACCGTGCGGCACGGCGATCACAGCGAGTTGACCGGCCTGCGGCACGGGCTGGAGCAGGAGCCGGAGCGGCTGGCGGCCGGTCCGGGCGCCGTACTGCACGCGATCGCCGACCACGTGGTCGACCGGTACCTGGAGGTCGCGGACGCGGTCCAGGCCGACATCGACCTGATCGAGAGCGAGATGTTCACCCCGCGCGGCTGGCGCAAGATCGACCGGGTCTACCAGCTCAAGCGCGAGGTGCTGGAGCTGAAGCGGGCGGTGGCGCCGCTGACCGGGCCGATGCGGGCCCTGTCGACGCTGCGGCACCCGCTGATCAGCGACGAGACCCGGAACTACTTCCGCGACGTCGACGACCACCTGCTGCGGGTGAAGGAGCAGGTGATCTCGTTCGACGAGCTGCTCAGCTCGATCCTGCAGGCGGGCCTGGCCCAGGTGCAGGTGTCGGAGAACGAGGACATGCGGCGGATCGCAGCCTACGTCGCGATCCTGGCGGTGCCGACGATGATCGCCGGGATCTACGGGATGAACTTCGACTACATGCCGGAGTTGCGGCTGAAGTACGCGTACTTCGTCGTTCTCGCGGTGATGGCCACCGCGTGCACCGTGCTTTACCGGCTGTTCAAGCGCAACCACTGGCTTTGAGCGCTGCGTAGTCGCTGACTTGGCAGCCTTCTGCCATGGCCGCCAGTCCCGACTGTTTGGAATGTTCAAACGGTTGTGCCGTGTTCGAGCGCCTTGATTGAATGCCGCCATCGCTTTCGGTCAGCGATCAACCACATTCTGCGACCGACGGCATCGGGGGATGCCGTGACACGTCAGTACCAGGGAGGGCCCGCCGTGCTCCGCATCCATTTCACGCCACGTGATCTCGCTCGCGTCACGGTCGCCGCCACTCCCGCCCCGCTGTGGGAGGTGCTGCTCAGCCTGCACATGCTGCAGCAGACCGACGGCCGGCTGATCTTCGACGACTGGCGCCGGTACGTACGGGCCAAGGTCGCCCCGGACCAGATGCGGCTGCTGCTGGAGCTGACGCCGCCGAAGGGCTACTCCCCCGACTTCCTCACTCCGGCCGAGGCCCCGCCGGACTTCGAGACCACGCTGGAGCTGGCGCTGGCCACACCACGCCAGGAGATCCGCGAGCAGCTGGAGCTGCTCAGCAAGTACCGCCCGGTGTCGCCGTGGACGCGGGAGCTGGCGCGGGGCGAGCGGAGCTCGCTGAACAAGCTCGGCCGGGCCATCCGGACCTACCACGACGCGGCGATCGCGCCGTACTGGAAGTCGATCGGGACGCACGTGTCGGCCGACCACGCGCATCGCGGCGAGGCGCTGTCGCGGCACGGGGTGGACCGGCTGCTGTCGACGCTGCACCCGCGGGTCAAGTGGGTGGCGCCGGTGCTGCAGGTGCTGGACATGCACGACCGCGATCTCTACCTGGACGGGCGCGGGATCGAGCTGCAGCCGTCGGCGTTCTGCTGGCAGGTGCCGACGAAGCTGCGTGACCCGGACCTGAAGCCGATCCTGGTGTACCCGATCCACCACGCGCCGGGCATGCTGCGGCAGCACTCGACGGACGACTGCCCGTCGAGTGACGCGCTGAGCTCGCTGCTCGGCTCCACCCGGGCCGCCGCACTGGAGGCCGCCGTCGTCGGTTGTACGACGACCGAGCTGGCGAAACGCTGCAAGATCTCACCGGCCGCCGCCAGCCATCAGGCCACGGTGCTACGCGAAGCCGGGCTGATCACCACGCGCCGGGCCGGTGCGTCCGTGCGCCACGAGATCACTCAGCTCGGCATCTGGCTGCTGTCCGGCCACGGCTCCGGCAACCCGCGCCTGCCCGCAGCCACGTCCCCATCTCGTCTCACCGCTTAGCGCCCCATGGACCCTGCCCCGCCGCGTGCTTGGGCCGACTGGCACCGCCCCGCCCGTCGACCCAGCACGCCGGCCGGTCAGAGCTTGTAGTCCTCCAGCAGCCGGCGGCCGATGATCATCCGCTGGATGTCCGCCGTCCCCTCGCCGATCAGCAGCATCGGGGCCTCCCGGTAGAGCCGCTCGATCTCGTACTCCTTGGAGAACCCGTAGCCGCCGTGGATCCGGAACGAGTCCTCCACCACCTGGTGGCAGTACTCGCTGGCCAGGTACTTCGCCACCCCGGCCTCGAAGTCGTTGCGGGAGCCGGCGTCCTTCTTCCGGGCCGCCTTCACCATCAGCTCGTGCGCGGCCTCGACCTTCACCGCCATGTCGGCCAGCCGGAACAGCACCGCCTGGTGGTCGGCGATCTTCTTGCCGAACGTCTCCCGCTGCTGCGCGTAGGCGATGCCCAGCTCGAACGCGCGCCGGGCCACCCCGCAGCCGCGGGCGGCCACGTTCACCCGGCCGACCTCGACGCCGTCCATCATCTGGTAGAAGCCTTTGCCCGGGACGCCGCCGAGGATCTGGCCGGCGTCGATCCGGTAGCCGTCGAAGACCAGTTCGGTGGTGTCGACGCCCTTGTAGCCCATCTTCTCGATCTTGCCCGGCACCACGAGGCCCTTGTCCACCTCGCCGAACCCGGGCTCCTTCTCGACCAGGAACGTGGTCATGTTCCGGTAGACCGAGTCCGCACCCTCGTCGGTCTTCACCAGTACGGCGACCAGGTTCGACGAGCCGCCGTTCGTCAGCCACATCTTCTGGCCGTTGATCGTGTAGGCGTCACCGTCCTTGACCGCCTTGGTCTTGATCGCGGCGACGTCGGATCCGCAGCCCGGCTCGGACATCGAGAACGCGCCGCGCACCTCACCGGTGGCCATCCGCGGCAGGTACTTCCGCTTCTGCTCGTCGGTGCCGTGCTGGAGCAGCATGTACGCGACGATGAAGTGCGTGTTGATGATGCCGGACACGCTCATCCAGCCGCGGGCGATCTCCTCGACGCACAGCGCGTAGGTCAGCAGCGACTCGCCCAGGCCGCCGTACTCCTCCGGGATCATCAGCCCGAACAGGCCGAGCTCCTTGAGGCCCTCGACGATCTCGGTCGGGTACTCGTCGCGGTGCTCGAGCTCGGTGGCGACCGGGAGGATCTCCGACTCGACGAACGCGCGGACCGTCTTCAGGATCTCCTCCTGGATGTCGGTCAGCCCGTCGGTCTGCTGCAACCTGCTCATCGTCGGCTCCTTCGCTCCGGGGGACGCCTTACCCGCGAGTATCGCGGTTCTCAGCATCCCGGCACGAGGCCGACACCCGCTGTGACACCGGCCACCTGCCGAAGGTCGCGTGCCTCACTCGTCGCCGCGGTCGCCGTCTCCACCGTCGCCGCCGGGGCGCGGCAGGCTCTGGCCGACCACCTGGAACAGGGCGGCGATCTGCGGCGTGGCCTGCCAACGGTGCCGCTGCTGCGCCTCGAACAGGCGCTGCCGGGCCTCGTAGAACCTCCTGGCCGCCTGGTCGGTGTTCCCGTTGTCCAGCGCCTCCGCGGCCTGGTCGAGGTCGTTCGCGGCCTCTCGCGGCGCCTTGCTCCGGCTGTCCTGCTGGGTAGCCCGCACCTGCGCCGCCAGCGTCCGCAGCGTCTGCACCAGCGCCGCTCGCGGGTTCTGCGGCGTCTCCTTCGGCTTGGCGGACGGCGTCTTCGACGGCGTCCTGGAGGGCGTGGGCTTCGGTGTGGTCTTCGGCGCGCTGGTTGCCTTCACCACCGGCGCTGACGGCGTCCCACCGGCCGCGGCGGGCGGGTTGGTGCTCACGCTCTCGCGCAGCATCAGCCCGCCGATGACAGCGGCCAGTACGACGGCCATCGGGACGAGCACCTTGGCGAACGGGAACCCCTTGGTCGGCGCCCGGTGGGTCGCCGTCGCGGGTTGTTCCGGCTCCTCCTCCCAGGTGCCGACGTCTAGAACGTCGTTGGTGGGGAGCAGCGGCAGCACCTGCGTGTTCGGGGCTGCAGTCAGCAGGGCGGTCACGTCGGCAACCGAGGACGGGCGGTCCGCGGGGTCCTTCGCCAGGAGCTGCAGGACCAGATTGGCGAGCGCGGGCTCCACGTCGGCCCGGGTGATGGGCTGCGGCACCGCGTCCAGGTGCTGCCGCATCACCGATTCCACGTCGGGTCCGGTGAAGGGCGGCGCACCGGCCAGAAGCTCGTAGAGGACGCAGCCGAAGGAGTACCAGTCGCTGGCCGGGGTCGCGGACTGGCCGCGGACCTGCTCCGGTGCCACGTACGACGCCGTACCGAGGAGGACTCCGACTCCGGTGGTCTCCGTGCCGGCGCCCTTCGCGATGCCGAAGTCGGTCATCTTGAGGGTGCCGTCCGCCGCGAGCATCAGGTTGCCGGGCTTCACGTCCCGGTGCACGATGCCGGCCCCGTGAGCCGCGTCGAGGGCCCGTGCTCCCTGGACGGCGATGTCGGCGACCAGCTTGCCGCTCGGCAGGCCGGAAGTGCGCATCAGCTGCGACAGGTCCGGGCCGGACACCAGCTCCATCACCAGGAACACGTGCTCGCCCGCGGCGCCCACGTCGTACGTCGCGACGACGTTCGGGTGCATCAGCCGCGCGGCCGCCTGCGCCTCGGCGCGGAACCGCTCGACCGCGTCCATCGGGTCACCGTCGAGCCGACGGAGCAGCTTGACCGCGACCTGCCGGGCCAGCACGGTGTCCTCGGCCTGCCACACCTCACCCGCGCCGCCCCTGCCCAGCAGGGTCAGCAACCGGTAACGCCCTGCCAGTACCTCGCCGTTCACACACAACACCTTCCGCAGCGGACCGCAACACCTTAGGCGGGGCATGCGCGGAAGGGCGAGTTCTGGCCCGAAACCTTCATCAACCTCTGCACAGAGCGATCGGAGTACTACGGTGAGCAGCATGAAGCGATCGATTACCGCCCTGATCGCGGCCACTCTGGTCGCGACGACGCTCACGACCACGACCGCCGCTGCGGCCCCTGCCACCACCACGGTGCCGGCGAAGCCGCCGAAGCCGGTGGTCAAGTGCGAGTTCACCCCGACGCCGGAGAACCCGGCCGCCAAGCCGGTCCGGATCCCGTCGCCGGTCGCCCGCGCGAAGGGCACGGTGGACGTGTTCTTCGTGACCAACTACGGACCGTTCGTGGTCCGGATGGACCGGTCGAACGCGCCGTGCGGGGTGCACAACTTCGTGCACCTGGTGAAGAGCCGGTTCTACGACTTCACCCAGTGCTTCCGGCTGACCAACTCCGCCCGCCTCGGGGTGCTGCAGTGCGGCGACATCTACCGCCAGGAGGAAGGCGGGCCGGGGTACAAGTTCCCGGACGAGGTCACCGGCCAGGAGACCTACCCCCGCGGCACCGTTGCCTACGGCAACCAGGGGCCGGGGACCAACGGCAGCGAGTTCTTCGTCGTGCACTCGCACGCCAACATCGCCCCGAACTACACCGTCCTCGGCCAGGTCGTCTTCGGCATGTCGACGTTCGACCGGATGGTCGCCGCGGGCATCGCCGACCCGGACCAGGACGGCCCGCCGGCCAAGCCCATCCACATCTACAAAGTCTGGACGCTCTAGGGGAGGGTAATTCCGGGGCCCGCGGCGCTAGCTTGAGGCTGTGGGCACACGCGGCCGGCCGAGGCATCCCGACGTACTGACTCCTGCGGAGTGGCAGGTGGTCGACATGGTGCGGCACGGGATGCCGAACCGGGAGATCGCCCGGCGGCGCGGAGTCAGCGTCGACGCGGTGAAGTTCCACGTCGCGAACGCGTTGCTGAAGCTCGGCCTGGAACGCCGGGCCGAGCTTCGGACCTGGCGTGGTGTGCCCGCGGACAGTGCACTGCGACGACAGGGAGGCCCGGCGATGGCTGTGCAGCTTGGGATGATCGGGCAGATCGCCCGGCCAGTGAGCGATATCCAGCAGGCGGTGGAGTTCTACGGCAAGGTGCTCGGGTTGCCGCATCTCTACACGTTCGGGGACTTGGCGTTCTTCGACTGTGGCGGGACTCGGTTGTTCCTGAGTGCCTCCGACGAGCCTGCCGGGGCGTCGTGCCTGTACTTCCAGGTGGAGGACATCCGGGTCGCGTACGACGAGTTGCGCGAGCGGGGCGTGGAGTTCGAGAACGCGCCGCACCTGATCCACAAGCATGACAACGGGGTCGAGGAATGGATGGCGTTCTTCCCCGACCCCGACGGTCAGCTGCTGGCGATCATGGCGCAGGTGGCGCCCGGCTAGTCGGCCGGCTGCCAGATGTCCGTGCGGGTCATGCCGGCCGCGCGGCCCTTGGCGGAGATGACGAGGGCCATCTTGCGGGAGGCCTCGTCGATCATCTCGTCACCGAGCATCACCGCGCCGCGGGCGCCGCCGGCCGCCGAGGTGTAGTGGTCGTAGGCGTCCAGGATGTTCTCGGCGTGGTCGTAGTCGTCCTGGCGCGGCGAGTACACCTCGTTCGCGGCGGCGATCTGGTCCGGGTGCAGCACCCACTTGCCGTCGAACCCGAGCGCGGCCGAGCGGCCGGCCACCCGGCGGAACCCGTCGACGTCCTTGATCTGCAGGTACGGCCCGTCGATCGCCTGCTTCCCGTGCGCCCGCGCGGCCATCAGGATCTGCATCAGGATGTAGTGGTAGGCGTCGCCCACGTCGTACCCGGGCGGCTGCTCGCCGACCACCAGCGACTTCATGTTGATCGAGGCCATGAAGTCGGCCGGGCCGAAGATGATCGTCTCCACCCGCGGCGACGCCTGCGCGATCGCGTTCACGTTGGTCAGGCCGAGCGCGTTCTCGATCTGCGCCTCGATCCCGATCCGGCCCGGCTCGAGGCCGTGCACCTTCTCCAGCTGGGTGAGCAGCAGGTCGAGCGCGACGACCTGCTCGGCGGTCTGCACCTTCGGCAGCATGATGCAGTCGAGATTGGCGCCGGCTCCGCCGACAACTTCGATCACGTCGGCGTAGGTCCACTCGGTGGTCCAGTCGTTCACCCGGACCACGCGGATCTTGGTCCCCCAGCCGCCCTCGTTCAGCGCGGCGACGATGTTCTTGCGCGCGTCCACCTTGGCGATCGGCGCGACCGAGTCCTCCAGGTCGAGGAACACCTGGTCGGCGTCCAGCCCCTTCGCCTTGGCCAGGAACCGCGGGTTCGACCCCGGAGTCGCCAGACAAGACCGCCTGCTGCGCAATGCCGGATTCCTTCCCCGCCCCACCACCCCGGTCACCTGCTCCGCCATCACCGTGTCCCTCTCCTCGGGTTACCCGCCGGTCACCGGCAGCGTACGGCGAAACCCCCGCACGCTCCGGTGACCCGGCTCACTTCCCCTCCGAGTGTGTCCCGATTCACCGCCCTGTACGTGCGGGTGCAGCAGGCCGCGATCCGCGAGCTTGGTGTGACACCCTTGGATCCGTGACCATCAATGACGCTGCGGACGCTGCTGCCGAGATCGCCGCGGTCATGAAGAAGGCCGGCCTGGTCTGGCTGTCCTGGAACGGCGGCCGGCCCGCGCCTGCGTGGTTCGTCACAGTCGACGGGCAGTTCGTCGTACTGGCGGATGCCGCTGACAGCGCCGAGCAGCCGCTGCCCGGACTGGCCACGGCAGGTACTGCGGAGGTCGTCGTACCGGCCAAGCCCGCCACCAACCGCCTGGCGAGCTGGACCGCGACAGTGCGCCGACTGGAGCCCGGCAGCGAGGAGTGGACCGCAGCGGCCCTGGTACTGCGCACCGAGCGGCTGAACGCGGCCGGGCTGGACACCCAACTGGACCGCTGGAAGACCGAGGCCGACCTGCTCGTTCTGGAGCCCACCGGCGAGATCACCGAGCGAACAGGCCAGTACGACGACAGCCCGCGGGCCGAGTCGCCGATCGGGACACCCGCGACCACGAGGGGCAAGCCGCCGGTCACCCTGCACCGCCGCATCCGCCGCCGCCCGCGCCTGAGCTGAGAGTCCACGCTCGCGGGTTAGCCTTCGAACATGAGTGGCTCGCAGTCGTCGCGCGTGTACGTCGCCCGGCTGGCTGGTCTCCCGGTGTTCGCCCCGAACGGTGACCAGGTCGGCAAGGTCCGCGACGTCGTGGTGATGCTGCGGCAGGGCACGCAGCCGCCGCGGGTGCTCGGTCTGGTCGTGGAGGTGTTCACCCGGCGGCGCATCTTCCTGCCGATGACCCGGGTGACGTCGATCGACGTCGGCCACGTGATCATCACCGGCCTGGTCAACATGCGGCGCTTCGAGCAGCGGCCGACCGAGGTGCTGGTGCTCGGGGAGATGCTCGACCGCACGGTCACCATCCGCGAGTCCGGTGCGACCGCAGTGGTGTTCGACATGGCCATGGAACAGTGGCGGACGCGTGACTGGGTGCTGTCGAAGGTGGCGGTCCGGGAGGGCGCCAAGCGGTTCCGGCGACGCGGTCAGTCCCATGTGCTCGACTGGATCGACGTCAGCGGCTTCGCCCAGGTCGAGGAGGGGCAGGGCGCAACGCACATCCTGGCCGCGTTCGACTCGATGAAGGCTGCCGACCTGGCCGGCGTACTGCAGGACCTGTCCCCCAAGCGGCGCAAGGAGATCGCCGCTGCCCTGAACGACGAGCGGCTGGCCGACGTCCTGGAGGAGCTGCCCGAGGACGACCAGGTCGAGATCCTCGCCGGCCTGGACACCGAACGCGCCGCGGACGTGCTCGAGGAGATGTCCCCGGACGACGCGGCCGACCTGATCGCCGAGCTGCCCACCGACACGGCCGAGCGCCTGCTGACGCTGATGGAGCCGGACGAGGCCGAGGACGTACGACGCCTCCTGACGTACGAGGAGCGCACAGCCGGCGGACTGATGACGTCGGAGCCGGTGATCCTGCCGGCCGACGCGACCGTGGCGGACGCTCTGGCCCAGGTGCGGAACGCTGAGCTGAGTCCAGCGCTGGCCGCGATGATCTACGTCTGCCGTCCACCGCTGGAGACCCCCACCGGGCGGTTCATCGGGGTCGGCCACATCCAGCGGCTGCTGCGCGAACCACCGTCCGAGCTGGTGTCCGCCGTACTGGACACGGACCTGGACGGACTGCGGCCGGACGACAGCCTGCATGCGGTGAGTAGATACCTCGCCACGTACAACCTGGTGGCCGCGCCGGTCCTCGACGACGAAGGCCGGCTGCTCGGAGCGGTGACCGTCGACGACGTCCTCGACCACCTGCTCCCGGAGGATTGGCGAGAGTCCGAACAGCAGGAGGAGGACCGGCATGCCACGTGACGACCGCAGCACCGATGACCGCCGACTGCTTCGGAGCACCAACCGGCTGGACATACCGCGCGAGCTGCGCCGCACCCTCGTCCGGCGCGCCGCGTACGACGCCGACGCGTTCGGGCGGCTGTCCGAGCGGATCGCCCGCTTCCTCGGCACCGGCCAGTTCCTGGTCTACATGACCGCGACGGTCCTGTTCTGGGTCGGCTGGAACATCTTCGCGCCGCCGCAGCTGCGGTTCGACGAGTACCCGTTCATCTTCCTCACCCTGGCGCTCAGCCTGCAGGCGTCGTACGCCGCTCCGCTCATCCTGCTCGCCCAGAACCGGCAGGAGGCGCGCGACCGGGTGCAGTACGAGCGCGACCGCGACGTCGACGCCCGGGCCCGTGCGGACATGGAGTTCCTGGCCCGCGAGATGGCCGCGCTGCGGATGGCCGTCGGCGAGGTCGCCACCCGCGACTTCCTGCGCTCCGAACTGCGCTCGCTGCTGGCCGACCTGGACCTGAATCGCCGCGAGGACGACCGGGTCTGAGGTGCTTCCGGGCCGAGCTACTCTCGCTAGCAGGTGAGGAAGGACGATGCGATGAAGACTCGCTTCACACCCGATCGCGGGTTGAGCCGCCGGATGCTGGTCACCAGCTTCCTGCTCGGCCTGCTGTACGTCGGATTCGTCGCACTGCTGATCGCGCTGACGAAGAGCGCCGTGGTGGCCGTCCTGATCGCGGGCGGCGCGCTGTTCGCGCAGTACTGGTTCTCCGACCGGATCGCGCTGTACGCGATGCGCGGCCGGATCGTCAGCCCCGAGGAGGCGCCGCAGCTGCACGGCGCGATCGACCGGCTGTGCGCGCTGGCCGACATGCCGAAGCCGAAGGTCGCCATCGCCGACGTCGACCTGCCGAACGCGTTCGCCACCGGCCGCAACCCGGACAAGGCGGTCGTCTGCGTGACCACCGGGATCCTGCGCCGCCTGGACGCCGACGAGCTCGAAGGCGTGCTCGCGCACGAGCTGTCCCACGTCGCCCACCGGGACGTGGCCGTGATGACGATCGCGTCGTTCCTCGGCGTCCTGGCCGGACTCATCACCCGCTTCGGCCTGTACGGCGGCCTCGGCCGCAACCGCGACCAGAACGCGGCGCTGATGGTGCTCACGATCGTCCTGGTCTCCATGGCCGTCTACGCGATCTCGTTCCTGCTGACCCGCGCCCTGTCGCGCTACCGCGAGTTGGCCGCCGACCGGGCCGCGGCCATCCTCACCGGGCGACCGTCGGCGCTGGCTTCCGCGCTGACGAAGATCAGCGGGGACATCGCCCGGATCCCGTCCCGCGACCTGCGCCAGGCCGAGGCGTTCAACGCGTTCTTCTTCGCCCCGGCGGCCGCCGGGGGTTTCAGCTTGTCGTCGCTGTTCTCGACCCACCCGACCTTGGAGACGCGACTCGACCGGCTCGGCGTGCTGTCCCGCGAGCTGGGCGAGCAGGCTTAGAGCAGGATTACATCCATGGGCCTTCTCGACATCCTGCTCGGCCGGAGCAAAGCCGTCCCGCCGAACCTCGACCAGCTCTTCTCGCTGCCCTCGGCCGCGATCACCCTGGACACCGCGGCCGGGTACAAGGCGACCGGCAGTGGTTCGGTCTGCTTCAAGGCCGCGGAGGGCGGCGGGTTCTCGGCGCTGCGCGAGGAGGTCGACAAGCTGCTCGCCCTGGACAACGGCAAGTTCACCAGCCAGACCGACTCCTACGGCTTCACCTGGCTGGTCCGGGAGACCTCCCCGGACGACCTGGAGGGGCTCGTCACCGACCTGCACGCGGTCAACACCTCGCTGGTCGACGCGGGCTTCGGATCGGCGCTGCTGTGCACGCTGGTCGCGTTCACCAACGGCAGCAAGTCGCTGGGGCTCGTCTACCTCTACAAACGCGGCTCGTGGTACCCGTTCGTCCCGGTCGGCGCCGACCGGCGCGACAACGCCACGGAGCTCCAGATCAAGTCCATCGTCGGCTCCGACCTGCGCTTCGAGGCCGACCTGGCCCGCTGGTTCCCGGTCTACGGGGCGCCCGGCCTGTAGAAGTTAGGGTTGCCTTCCCGGAGGTACGTCACACGGACCGTGGTCGGCGGGTTTCGGGCGAGCACGTAGCCTTGGGGTATGCCTCCCACTGCTGACCAGGTGACCGCCGCGCTCGGTGGTGTGCTGGATCCGGAGATCAAGAAGCCGATCACGGACCTCGGCATGGTCGAGTCTGTCGTCGTCCGTGACGACGGCGTGGTCGCCGTACGGATCCTGCTGACCGTCGCGGGCTGTCCGATGAAGGACACGCTCAGGCGCGACACCACAGCAGCGGTCAGCAAACTCGACGGCGTCACCGGGGTCGAGGTCGACCTCGGCGTGATGTCGGCCGAGCAGCGCGCCGCCCTGCAGACGCAGTTGCGCGGCGGCGTGGCAGAGAAGGAGATCCCGTTCTCCCGGCCGGACTCGCTGACCAAGGTGTTCGCGATCGCCTCCGGCAAGGGCGGCGTCGGCAAGTCGTCGGTGACGGTCAACCTCGCGGTCGCGATGGCCCGGCAGGGGCTGTCGGTCGGCGTCCTGGACGCGGACATCTACGGGCACTCGGTGCCGGCCATGTTCGGGGTCGCCGACGAGCGGCCGACCGCGGTGGACGACATGATCATGCCGGTGCCCGCGCACGGCGTGAAGGTGATCTCGATCGGCATGCTGAAGCCGAAGCGCGACCAGGTGGTCGCCTGGCGCGGCCCGATCCTGGACCGCGCGCTGGTGCAGATGCTGGCGGACGTGTACTGGGGCGACCTCGACGTGCTGCTGCTGGACCTGCCGCCGGGCACCGGTGACATCGCGATCTCGGTCGGCCAGCGGCTGACCAGCGCCGAGGTCATCGTCGTGACGACGCCGCAGGAGGCCGCCGCCGAGGTGGCCGAGCGGGCCGGCACGATGGCGCAGATGGTGCACCAGCGCGTCGCCGGGGTGATCGAGAACATGTCGTTCCTGCCCTGTCCGCACTGCGGCCCCGAGCACCGGATCGAGATCTTCGGCACCGGCGGCGGCACCCGGGTGGCCGAGACCCTGAGCGCCCGCCTGGGCTACCAGATCCCCCTGCTCGGCGAGATCCCCCTCGACGAGCGCCTGCGCAGCGGCGGCGACCTGGGCACCCCGCTCACCGAAGCCGCCCCCGACACCGCCGCCGCCCAGGTCCTCGACCAGATCGCCGCCAAACTGGGCGGCCGCCCGCGCGGCCTCCTCGGCCGCCAGCTCGGCCTCTCCCCGGTCGGCCGCTGACGCTCGCCGCGTCAGCGGTGGTCGCGGAAGAAAGCCCGGATGTCGTCGACCAGCACGTCGGGGACCTCCATCGCCGGGAAGTGGCCGCCGGCGTTGTACTCGTTCCACGAGGTGTAGGCGCCGTACGGATCGACCTCGCGGCGGACTGACATGTCGGCGGCGAAGACCGCGACACCGGTCGGCGGCAATGGCGGGGCTTCCCAGCCGCCGTCCGACGGCTCGTCCGACTTCGTGGCGAACTCGCGGTAGGCCTGCATGCCCTCGTACACCGAGTGCGCCGCGGACGCACCGACCTGGTTGAACCAGTAGATGCTCACGTTGGTCAGCAGCTGGTCGAGGTCGACCGCGTCCTCGGGCAGCTCGTGCGCGGGATCGGTCCACTCCTTGAACTTCTCGATGATCCAGGCGAGCTGGGCGACCGGTGAGTCGGTGAGCCCGTACGCGAGCGTCTGCGGGCGGGTCGCCTGCAGGGACAGGTAGCCGACGCCGTCCTCGCGCCACGCGTTGAACCGCTCGGCGCGCTCGCGTTGCGATCCCTCGAGCCCGTCCAGCGAGAGCTCGGGGCCGAACGGGAACGGCGCCGGTCCGTTGATGTGCGCGGCGATCACGCGACCGGGAGCGACCATGCCGAGCATTCCGACGATGCCGGAGCCGACGTCGGTGCCCTGCGCCAGGAAGCGCTCGTACCCGAGCCGCGTCATGATCTCGGCGAACGCCCCGGCAACCCGGAACAGGTTGCCCCAGCCGGCTTCGGAGACGGGCGAGAAGCCGTACCCGGGAATCGACGGCAGCACCAGGTGGACGGCGTCCTCGGCCTTGCCGCCGTGCGCGACCGGGTCGGTCAGCGGGCCGACGACCCGGAGGAACTCGGTGTACGAGCTCGGCCAGCCGTGCACCATCAGCATCGGCCGGGCAGCCGGCTCCTTCGACCGGACGTGGACGAAGTGGACCGGCTGGCCGTCGACCTCGGTCAGGAACTGCGGCAACTCGTTCAGCCGGGCCTCGGCCTTGCGCCAGTCGTAGGTGTTCTGCCAGTACTCCGCGATCCGCCGCAGGTAGCTGGTCGGGACACCGCGGCTCCAGCCGAGGCCGGGAAGCTCGCGAGGCCACCGGGTGTTCGCGAGCCGCGCGCGGAGGTCGTCGAGCTCGGCCTGCGGCACGTCGATGCGGAACGGGCGGATCCGGCTGTCCACTGCTGTGTTCGTCGTCATGCCCACAACTCTAGGAACCAATGCGGAAAGGTTCGTTCCGCGTTTGAAACTATCCTGGAGAAATGTTGGAGACCTCGGCACGACTGCTGCGGCTGCTCTCCTTGTTGCAGGCGCACCAGCACTGGACCGGCCCGGAGCTGGCGACGCGGCTGGGCGTGACGACGCGCACCGTGCGCAACGACGTCGAACGGCTGCGGTCGCTCGGATACCCGGTGGAGGCGACTCCCGGCGTCGCGGGCGGCTACCGGCTCGGCGCCGGGGCCGCGCTGCCGCCGTTGCTGCTCGACGACGACGAGGCCGTGGCGGTCGCGGTCGGACTCCGTACGGCGGCGGGCGGCTCGGTCGCGGGCATCGAGGAGACCTCCGTGCGAGCGCTGGCGAAGCTAGAGCAGGTCCTGCCGTCGCGGCTACGGCACCGGGTCAGCACTCTGCACAGCTACACGGTGCAGGTTCCGGGGTCGGGACCGGTGGTGGATCCGTCGGTGCTGACGACACTGACCACGGTCTGCCGCGACCATGAGCGGCTGCGGTTCGACTACGCGTCGCACGCGGGTACGGCGTCCGTGCGGACCGTGGAGCCGTACCGGCTCGCGCACCTGCGTGGCCGGTGGTACCTGGTCGCGTTCGACCTGGACCGTGCGGACTGGCGCACGTTCCGCGTGGACCGGCTGACGCCGAGGATCCCGACCGGCCCGCGCTTCGAGCCGCGCGACCTGCCGTCCGAGGGCGTTGCGTCGTACGTCGATCAAGGGGTGTCGACGGCGATGTGGGAGTTCCGGGCCCGGATCCGGGTGTTCGCTCCGCTGGCCGTCGTCGCGGCCCGGCTGCCCGCGACCGCAGGACAGCTGACCGAGATCGAC
Source organism: Kribbella sp. NPDC002412 (assembly GCF_053592935.1). Lineage (NCBI taxonomy): Bacteria > Bacillati > Actinomycetota > Actinomycetes > Propionibacteriales > Kribbellaceae > Kribbella > Kribbella sp. NPDC002412. The sequence continues at coordinate 17,706 of NZ_JBSFBL010000026.1, read as the reverse complement.
GAGTCCTCGTGCTACCTCGACGCCGGCTCCGACGATCCCGGCATGCTGCTGCGCTACCTGAGCATGCTCGACCTGGACTTCTCCGTCGCCGAGGCGCCCGAGCTGGCCGACGAGGTTCGCAAACTGGCAGCCCGCTACACCCGCGCCCTGGAGTGAGACAGGGTCAGGTGGACTCGGGGTCGAAAGGCGCGCGCTGGCCGGCCGGGAGGCGCTGCGGTGCGTCGGAGAAATCCGGGTTGCTGACCGGCTTGTCGTCGTCGTAGTCGTCGGTGCCCTCGAGCAGGTGCTTGCGGACGAAGTTGCGCGGGTTCAGGTCCTGCAGCTCCAGGTCGGCGAACTCCGGGCCGAGCTCGTTGCGCAGGTCGTTCTGCGCGTTGGTGACCATCTGCCGCACCTGGCGCAGCAACCGGCCGGCCGTCCGGGCGAACTCCGGCAGCCGATCCGGGCCGAAGACGAGCACGGCGACGATCGCGATCACCACCAGCTCGAGTGGCCCGATGCCGAACATGTCCCCACCTCTCTGCAGGTCGTCTGCGACGGCGACCAGCGTAGCCGCACCATGGTGATACCGCCTGCCGGGTCAGCCGATTCCGGACAACCCGCGGCGTCCCGCCGGACCAAGAAACTCAGCCGGTCTGCTGGCCGAGCGTCACCGTCACGGACCGCGCCTTGCCGCCGCGCTCGTACACCAGCCGGACGCTCTCCCCCGGCTGATGAGTCCGGATCGCCACGATCAGCTCCTCGGCGCTGGCGACGGCCAGGTTGTTGATCGAGGTGATCACGTCACCGACCCGCAGCCCGGCCCGCAGCGCCGGGGACGCCGGCTCGACCCGGCTCACCCTTGCCCCGCCCTCGAACTGCATGTCGACCTGCGCCCCGATCACCGGGTACGACGCTTTGCCGGTCGCGATCAGCTGCTGCGCGGTCCGCCGGGCCTGGTCGATCGGGATCGCGAAGCCGAGCCCGATGTTGCCGCTCTGCTCGCTGCCGCGGACGGTGGCGATCGCCGAGTTCACCCCGATCACGCGCGCGTTCATGTCGACCAGCGGACCACCGGAGTTGCCCGGGTTGATCGCCGCATCGGTCTGCAGCGCGCTGATGAACGAGGTCTCGCCGGAGGCTTCGTCGCCGGTCGTGACTGGCCGGTTCTTGGCCGAGATGATGCCCGAGGTGACCGTGCCGGCCAGGCCGAGCGGCGACCCGATCGCGACCACGTCCTGCCCGACGATGGCCAGGTCGGAGCGGCCGAACTGAACCGACGGCGCCTCCAGGCCGCTGACGTGGACGACGGCCAGGTCGTAGACCGGGGAACGCCCGACCAGCCGCGCGGTCAGGGTCTTGCCCTTCTCGCTGAGCACCTGGATCGATCCGCCCTGGGCCGCGGACGCGACGACGTGGTTGTTGGTCAGGATGTGGCCGGCGTTGTCGATGACGAACCCGGAGCCGGTCGCGTTGGTGTTGTCGGAGCCCTCGACCTTGAGCTGGACCACGCTCGGCAGCAGGGTCGAGGCGACCGCGGAGACCGATCCGCTGCGGATCTTCGGGTCCGCGCCGGTGCCGACCGGCGGTCCGGGCTGCTCGGCGACCGGGTTGTTGTTGTCGATCGCGACGACGGTCGCGGCGGCCCCCGCCCCGGCGACGATGCCGATGATCAGGGCCACGGCGGCCGCGATGGCGATGATCCGGTTGCCCTTCTGCGGCGGATCCGGCGTGTACGCGTGGGCCTGCTGGTTGTGCCAGTCCGGCGGCGGGGGCGGCGTGTACGACGGCTGGTACGCCGGTCGCTGCGTCGGCCAGGCCTGGCCCGGGTACACCGGCCGGAAGCTCGGCTCCTGCGGCTGCGGCCGCCCGAAACTGCGCTGCGTCACCGAACGCTGGTTGGTGGTCGGCCCGTTCGACTGCCGGTACGCCGCATCTACGCCAGGCGACGGCAGTGGGGCGGTGGCGCCATCCACGGAAGGTGGTTTGAGGGCCGTCAGCGGCGTCGTGGCGTCGGGCGAGCTGGGCGGGGTCTGCGAAGCGGCAGGGGACTCGGCCGGGAGGATGCGGGTTGGGTCCGCGCTGGGAGTCGGTACTGTCGGCTCGGCGTCGTCGCTGGTCACGGTGCCCGCCTCACGTGGTCGTGGTCGTCGGTCGGCGGCCGCCGCCCGGGTCTCGGGAGGGACTACCGGAATCGATTATCCCAGCTTCCCCGAAAGCGCACCCATCGGAGTGAGCCACGTCGCGATTTTCGCCAGCCCGGCGCCCATCCGCTGGACCGCGGTGAGCTGCACCGGCACGTCGTGGGGGAACGAGCGGACCACCTGGCCGAGCATGTCCGGCGGCAGGTCGCCGATCAGCGTGTACACGATCCCACCGGACGACCAGACGACGTACGACGGCATCCCGTAGCGCAGGTAGACGCCGGGCGTCTCGGTGGTGGTGAAGCCCGCGACGGCGGCCGGGTCGAGCGCCCCGCGCTGCTCGAACAGCGAGACGTTGAACAGCCCGTCGGAGTACGAGAACTGCAGCGACCCGTTGGTGGTGTCCTGGTGGACGTCGTACAGCTTCAGCGAGGCCGGCAGCTCCGGTGCGCACACCCAGCCCTCCGAGCGCAGCCCGTCGACCTTGCCGAGGCCCAGCGACTCGTCTCCGCTCGGCGCCATCGGCGGCAGGTGCCCGAGGAACTCCGACTCCTCGATCTCCAGCTCGGTGAACACCGTCGCCCGGACCATCGTCTTGCCGTCCACGCTGAACAGCTGCCGCTGCAGCAGCAGTCCGGTCGCCTTGTCGATCCAGAACCGAGCCGCCAGCGTCTGGTCGTCCCGCAGCGCCTCCACCAGGACAGCGGCCCGTCCGATCGTGTCCGTGCAGCACTTGTAGACGAGCTGGTACGTCGCCCGGAGCAGAGCCAGCGGTCCACCGTCGACTGCGGCGCCGGCGTTGGTCGCACGCTGCACGAACGCCTTGGCGCCCGGTGACGACGACGATCCGACCACACTGATCTCGGAGCCCTGTGAGGCCGCGTGGACGATGTCCAGCATCGCCGAGCTCGCGCCCTGCGGTCCCCACGAGGTGATGATCTGCGTGCCGTGGTACGAGACGGTGTTCGGCGCCGTGGCAGCGCGCGCCAGCCAGCTGATCGCCAGTGGCGAGTCCTCACGCGAGGAGGTCGGTGGGGCGGCGACGGCGGGTGCGGGCAGGCCGAAGCCGATCAGTGCGGTGCTGACCAGTACGGCGAGCCGGGTGAGGCTCACGGGTCAGCGTCCTGTCAGGGCCACCGGCTGCAGCGTCGGGCTCAGCCCTGCATACCCAGCCCCGTTGTAGGAGTTCAGCAGCGCCACCGGGTCGGTGAACGGCGCTCCGCCCGACGTGGTCGCGTGGTCGGACGAGAAGCTCGCCACCGGCGGCTGCAGCGTCGGCGGCTGCTCCTCCCGGGACGGGTCGCCGACGATGAACGCCGTACCGAGCAACGAAGCGACGGCCGCTGCCGAGCCGGCGGCGCCCAGCACGCCGGTGCGGCGACGGGAGCGCGTGGTCCGGGGTGCACCAGGCCGGCTGGCGCCTGTGCGGCCGGCTGGGAAGGCGGAGCGCTGCGGGAAGAGCGACACGGCCGGCGTCAGCACCGGGCGGACCTCCTCGCGCGGCTCCGGCGAGAACGACGAGACGCCCATCAGGCGCTGCATCAGGTCGGTGGACGGGTCCGGGGTCTCCAGAGCGGCCATCCGGGCCTTGAGGCGGCGCTGAGCGTCCACCTCGGCCCGGCAGGTGTCACAGCCGACCAGGTGGCTCAGGACCCGGTCGCGCGAGTCGTGGTCGAGCGCGCCGTCGACGACCGCGCTGAGCTTGTCCAGGGGGTGCTGCAGAGTCACCGGAACTCACCTCCGGCGCCGAACGACCCGTCGGTCGGCGGACCGCCGACCCTGGTCTGGCCGGACCGCGGCGCGCGGTGCTCGAGGTGCTTGCGCAACATCGAGCGGCCCCGGTGGATCCGGCTGCGGACGGTGCCGAGCTTGACGTCCAGCACGTCGGCGATCTCGTCGTAGGTCATGCCCTCGATGTCGCAGAGCACCACGGCGGCGCGGAAGTCCTCCGGCAGCGCGTCCAGGGCGCCCTGCACGTCGTGGTCGAACTGGTCGGAGTCCAGCTTCTCGGCCGGGCCCTCGCCCTTGGCCGGCAGCCGGTCGTGCGCGTCCTCGGGCAGCCCGTCGAACCGGATCCGCTGCTTGCGCCGGGCGCCGTCCAGGAACAGGTTCGTGGTGATCCGGTACAGCCAGCCCTCGAAGGTGCCGGGGGTGTACGACGACAGCGAGCGGAAGACCCGGACGAAGACCTCCTGGGTCAGGTCCTCGGCGTCGTGCTTGTTGCCGGTGAGCCGGTACGCGAGCCGGTAGACCCGGGCGGAGTGCGTCCGGACGATCTCGTCCCAGGACGGCAGCGCGTCCGGGACCGGCTGCGGCGCAGGCGCCACGGAGGTGTCGGCCGGCTTCACCGCAACGCCTCCCTGGGTCCTCTCGGCAATGAGCGTGAAGGCCATGGTGCCGCGGTCACCGTCCTCTGCGCACGTCGGGAACACCCGGGTTCGACCCTGAGTTTCTGGTACGACGGCTCAACGCGGCGCCCCGGCCGGAAGTTCCCGGCCGAAGCCTTCCGATGACCAGACGCCTTGGCAGCCACTTTTGTTGCAGCCCTATTTCTCCTCGATCACCGCGATCGGGTCGCCGTCGCGGACGACCTCACCCTCGGTGACCTTCAGCTCGGTGACGGTGCCGGCCACCTCGGCCAGCACCGGAATCTCCATCTTCATCGACTCCAGGATGACCAGGGTGTCCTCCGGCCCCACCGTGTCGCCTGCCTTGGCGGTGACCTTCAGCACATTCGCGACCAGCTCCGCCACCACGGTGTGACTCAACTCGCGCTCCTCAGTCCCGGACGTCTGCCTCGATCCTAGGCGCTGGGGTTCGCGGCCTTGCGGGCCCGGTACGACGCGACCCGGGTGCGGCTCGCGCAGGTCGGTGAGCAGAACCGCCGCGGACGGCGCTCGGCCGCGTTCACGTACACCCGCTCGCAGTCGACCGCGGCACAGGTGCCGATGGCGTCAAAACCGTGCGCGGCCGCGAAACTCGCCAGCCCGAGCGCAGTGGTCGCCGCCAGCCAGTCGCTCCACGTAGCGCCCGGCTTGGCCACATGCAGGTGCCAAGGCGACCCGTCGTGGTCGGACAGATACGGCCGTACGGCGTACTCCTCGAGCAACCCGTTGAGGACGGCCGCGGCGTCCCGGGCCGAGGCGTGGAAGACCGGACGGATCCGCTCCCGGACGGCCCGCACCTCGGCCAGGTCGTCCTCGTCCAGCGTGATCGGCTCGGACTCGCCGTGCTCGAGCAGGAACGTGCGGACGTCCCCGGGCGCGTTCAGCTGCTCGGGGTCGCGGGTCCGGGTGTTGACCAGATCCACCGCCAGCCGGACCAGCCGGTCCGGTGCCTGAAGCTCCACACCGCTCCTCTCGTAACGTATTTGATAGCGTAACGCGTAACAGCTTGATCCGCGTTACAGGAGGCCTGCGTGCCCAGCTACTACTTGGCGGCGACCCTAGCCAGGCTTGCCGACGAGATGGTCGCGTTCACGCTCGTCCTGCTGGTGCTGGAGCGGACTGACAGCCCAGCGCTGGCTGGAATCACCGGAGCGGCGTACGCACTGCCTGCAGTCGCCACCGGGCCGCTACTCGGTGCCTGGCTCGACCGGACGCCGTACCGTCGGAGTGCGCTGGCGCTCAACCAGGCGGTGCTCGGCGTCGTCATGGTCAGCCTGCTGGCTGTGGTTGGGCACAGCGCGCACTGGATCACTCCTGCGCTCGCAGCCGTCGCCGGGGCCACGCTGCCGATGGTGAGCGGCGGGTTCACCAGCATGCTGCCCAGCCTGGTCCCCGCGGACCGGCTGGCCCGGGCGAACTCGCTGGAGGCGGCCAGTTTCGGCGCTGCCACGATCACCGGTCCCGCAGCGGCGGCGACGATCGCGTCCATCGTCTCTGTCGAGGCTGCGGCGCTGGTCATCGTCGTCGCGACTGCGCTCAGCATCCTGGCGATCACCCGGTTGCCCTCCCTGCCGCCGACGCAGGCCGCGGCGGAGCCCTTCCTGCCATCGGTTGTCGGCGGGCTGACCCACCTATTCCGGACGCCTCGGCTCCGCGCGTCCACAGTCACGACCACGCTGGTCCTGGGCGCTTCCGGCCTGCTGCTTATCACGCTGCCGCTGCACATGGCTTCGGTCGGCATGCCGAAGTCCGCAGCCGGCTACCTCTGGACCGCGCTGGAGATCGGCGGCGTCGTCACTGCGCTCCTGCTCGGCCGCCTGCAGACACGCTGGCGGCCCGAGTACGTCGTCATCGTTGCCGCAGCCGCCTCCGGCCTGGTGATGACCACGTGGCCGCTCGCGACCAACTTCGCCGTACTGCTGCTGCTCGCTGTTCTCGCCGGGCTGGCCGAGGGGCCGATGCTGCCGGCGATGTTCGCTGCTCGGCAGCAGTACAGCCCGGACGCTTTGCAGGGTCGCGTCAGCACCACAGCCGCCAGCCTCCGCGTCGGCACCTCAGCACTGGGCCAAGTCACCGCCGGCCTGCTCGTGCCGCTCATCGGCACCCACAAAGCCCTGCTCGTCATAGCCCTGACCGTCATAACAGCCGCAACCCTCGGCCGCCTCTCACTGAAAGCCCCCGCTCATGCACACACCGCTTGACACCTGGGTCCACGGCTGGGCCATCTGCCGCAACACCCCTGCACCGGTCGAGTTCCGCGGCGGCTATCGCATCGATGTCGGTCTCCCCGGCCACCAGGTGCGCTACGTGCTGCCGACGTACGACGCTGAACTGGTCGGCGGAGCGCATCAGCCGGACACCTGGCTGAAGATCTGCGGCGACGTCGCGCTGGATCCGCCGTGGCAAGTGCAGCCGCCGGAGTACCTGATGACGACCGAGCTGACTCAGGCGGCAGCGCGTGTGGGCAGCCCGTACCGGTTGGAGACTGCACTGCAGGGCAGCGTGATTCAGGTGGTCGTGAGAGCTGATGACGACTCAGTGGCTGCTCGCGGGAAGGCGGGGCTCGCGGGCGGTTGCGCTGTGTTCGACCAGATCGAGACCGACCGGGGACACCGGCGGCGTGGGCTCGGGCGGGCTGTGATGGGGGCGCTGTCGGCCGCAGCCCAGCACGCCGGCGCGAGGACCGGCGTACTGGTGGCGACCGAAGACGGGCGGGCGCTCTACAGCGCCCTGGGGTGGACGCTCAGCTCGCTCATGACCGCTGCGGTCAGTCGAGGATGACGGAGCGGCTCAGGCTGCGCGGCTGGTCCGGGTTGAGGCCCAGCGCGAGGGACTTGGCGACTGCGACCCGCTGGGCGATCACCAGGGACGCCATCGGGTCGAGGTCGGCGTGGTGGACGATCGTGGCGCCGGTGGCGGTGACATCCTCGCGCAGGCCGGCCGGCGACTCGCCGAAGATCCAGACGCCGCGCCCGGGCTGGGCGATGGCGATCGGGCCGTGCCGGTAGTCCATCGCCGGGTAGGCCTCGGTCCAGGCCGACGCGGCCTCACGCTGCTTCAGCGCCGCCTCGTGCGCCAGGCCGACGGTCCAGCGGGCGCCGACGTACGTGACCTGCTCCAGCTTCGCCAGCTCGTCCACATCCACCGTGAGCGCGGTCTCCGCGTCGGCCGCGGCCTGCTGGAGGTCCTCCCCCAGCGATGCGCGCAGCAGCGCCAGAGTGGTCGTGGCGAACCGGGTCTGGACGACGGACTGCTCGTCGGCGAAGTCCAGCAGGATGGTGTGGTCGGCCAGGTCGACGATCGGCGAGCCCGCGGTCGCGGTGATCGCCACGGTCGGCAGGTCGGTCGCCCGGATCAGGTCCAGCACCTCGGTCGTCGTACCGGACCGGCTGATCACCACCACGACGTCGTACGCACGGCCGGCCGGGAACTCCGAACCGGCGAACGCGTCCGTCTCGCCCTGACCGTTGTCCTCGCGGAGGGCGGCGTACGCCATCGCCATGAACCACGACGTGCCGCAGCCCACCGCCGCAACCCGTTGACCGGGCTTGGGCAATGCGCCACCGTACTGCGCGAAACCGTCCGAGACCTGCCGCCAGAGGTCTGGCTGAGTGGCGATCTCAGTGCTCACATAAGGCGTGTTGGTCATGTCGTCTCCGCACTTGTCATGGTCGAAACTGCTCAAAACGTGATCGAATGGTCCAACCAGCCGCCATCCGGCTGACCGATTGTGTGAAGGAGGAGCCCCGGGTGAAGCGTTACGAACGCCTGAACACCTTGCTCGAGTCGCTCGCCGAGAAGGGCGCCATCGACGTCGACGAGCTCGCCGAGCAGCTGCACGTGTCCGCGGCGACGATCCGGCGCGACCTGGACCACCTGGGCAAGCAGCAGCTCCTCACCCGGACCCGCGGCGGCGCGGTCGCCAACGCGGTGTCGTACGACCTGCCGCTGCGCTACAAGACTGCGCGTTTCGCCTCGGAGAAGCAGCGGATCGCGCAAGCCGCGGCCACCCTGGTCCGGCGCGGCATGGTGATCGGCATGAACGGCGGCACCACGATCTCCGAGGTGGCGCGCACGCTGGCGACCCGGCCGGAGCTGTCCGCCGAGCACGGCGAGCCCGCGTTCACCCTGGTCACCAACGCGCTGAACATCGCCAACGAGCTGATCGTCCGGCCGCACGTGAAGATGGTGCTCACCGGCGGCGTGGCCCGGCCGCAGTCCTACGAGATGATCGGCCCGCTGTCGCACCGGATCCTGTCCGACCTGTCGCTGGACATCGCGTTCATCGGCGTCGACGGGATCGACGAGACCGGCGCCACCGCCCACCACGAGGGCGAGGCGAACATCAACCAGCTGATCGTCAGCCGGGCCGCCAAGGTCGTGGTGGTCGCCGACTCCTCCAAGCTGGGCCAGCGCGCCTTCGCCCGGATCTGCGAGCTGAGCGAGATCGACACACTCGTGACCGACGCCCAGGCCGACGACACCCAGCTGGCGATCTTCAAGGAAGCCGGCATCGACGTCATCCAGGCCTGAATCCAGGTTCGGTTCACACCACATCCCGCCGTACCTCCCCTCTCTGGGCCGCGCATTGCCTCCTGTAGACGATCATATCTGATCCTTCGGTGCATCTTATGAGCAAGAGTGCGCAGTCTCTGCGTGGGAGACACGGAACCAGGACCTGGTGCCGCTAGGCTTCGGTCTCAGGATGAGTAGCGCAGCCGCGGAACACCCCGCAGATCTTTGGGAGGGCATCATCGCCACCGGCATCGACCCGACGTCCTGGGCGTACGCCGAGGACTACACCGGTGAGGACGAAGTCGTCACCGGTGCGCGGGCGAGCGCCCAGGACAGCGGGATCGCCGCGATCGGGCCGGGCGCGGCCGCCGCGCTCAGCATGCTGGCCGCCAGCGTGGGCGCGAAGGCGGTCGTCGAGATCGGCACCGGCACCGGCGTGTCCGGGCTGGCGCTGCTGCGCGGCATGCGCACCGACGGCACCCTCACCACGGTCGACATCGACGCCGAGAACCAGCGGCTGGCCCGCAAGACGTTCCTGGACGCCGGCGTCCCGTCGAACCGGTTCCGCCTGATCGCCGGCGCCGGGCTGGACGTGGTCACCCGGCTCACCGACGGCCACTACGACCTGGTCTTCTGTGACGCCGACCGGCGCGAGAACACGGCGTACCTGCACGAGGCCCTCCGGCTGCTCCGCCCCGGCGGCGTCGTCGCCTTCGCCGGCATCCTCGCCGGCGGCCGCGTCGCCGACCCGGCCCACCGCGACCCCGACACCACCGCCCTCCGCGACCTGATCCGCGCCGTCCGCGACGACGACGACCTGGTCTCCGCCCTCCTCCCCACCTCCGAAGGCCTCCTCACCGCCGCCAAACGCCTCAGCTGAGGGTGTCCCAGGTCGCCCCGGAGCAGCGGGAAGACGCGGCCACCGACCTGGCGCGTGGTGCCACAATCTCACCGTGGAGCAACGACTCGGCACGGCGAGGCTGGACGACGGCACCGCGATCCGGTTCGCGGTGGTCGGCTCGGGTCCGTTCGCGCTCTGCGTGCCGGGGTGGGTATCACATCTCGAGCTCGGTTGGGCGATACCCGCGGAGCGACTGTTCTACGAGGGCCTGGCCAGCGGGCGCACGCTCGTCCGTTACGACCGTCCTGGGGTCGGGCTGTCGGAGACCACGGACCGTCCGGATGTCATCGAACTCGAAGTCCAGGTGATCCGCGCGGTCGCCGAAGCGGTCGGCACCGACGCGCTCGATCTGATCGGTGTTTCGTTCGGAGCGCCGCTGGCGGTGAAATTCGCGGCTCGCCACCCTGAGTCGGTCAACCGGCTGGTGCTGTACGGCGGCTGGGTGCAGGGCAACGAGGTGGCGGCGCCGGCTGTTCGCCAGCACGTGCTCGGGCTCGTCGAGCAGCACTGGGGATTCGCGTCGGATGTCCTCACCGAAATCTTCGCGCCCGACGCCGACGCCGGTTTCCGCGCCGTCTTCTCCACCTATCAACGCGAGTCGGCGTCCGCCGCGACAGCACGGCGGCTGCTCGCCACCTGCTACGAGATCGATGTGAGCGAGGATCTCGGCAGCATCCGTGCGCGGACCACCGTGATCCACCGTGCTGATGATCGCGCGGCGCCGCTCGCCGAGGGCAAGCGGTTGGCCGACGGGATCACCGGCGCGACCCTGAAAGTGTTGCCGGGCCGCACGCACCTGCCGTTCGTCGGCGATGTGGAAGGTCTCGTCAACGAGATCCGCTCCGGTCTCGGGTTACCACGGCTGCGGCGAACCGCGCGGCCCACCTTGACCACGCGGCAGGGCCAGGTCGCGGCGCTCGTGGCCCAAGGTCTGTCGAATCGTCAGATCGCCGAGGAGTTGGTCATCACCGAACGTTCGGCCGAGTCGCATGTCGAGCGGATCCGGTTGCGGATGGGTTTCCGCTCTCGGGCACAGATCGCGGCCTGGTACGCAGCCGCGCACCCGACGGGCTGAAGTGCGGTATTTCCACGGCTGACCCGGCGGCTGTGCCGGCGTCAGGATCGAGCCATGACGAGTTCCGCGGTCCACCGCGCTGCGGTCGACGGTTTCGACCCGCATCCAGTTCGCGGCCGGTTCAACTCAGCGTTCTTCGCAGCGCTGGGTGGCTACATCGACCTGCACCTGCGCCGGCGGAAGAGGGCGGTGTTCGCCGGACTGCCGCAGACCGTGGTCGAACTGGGATCGGGCGTGGGCGCGAACCTGCGCTACCTGCCTCCGGGGGCGCGACTCATCGCGATCGAGCCGAACCCGTTCATGCACGCCCGGCTCCGGCGTGCGGCGGCCGGGCAAGGACTCGAGCTCGAGATCCGCGATGTCGTCGCTGAGCGCATCGACCTGCCGGACGCGAGTGCTGACGCCGTCATCTCCAGCCTTGTCCTGTGCACCGTGGCAGACCTGGACGCCGTGCTCGCCGAGGTGCGGCGCGTACTGCGGCCGGGTGGACGGTTCAGCTTCGCCGAACACGTCGTGGCGAGGGAGCACACGCCGACCCGCTGGGTACAGCGTGCGCTGCGCCGGCCATGGGCGTGGGTGTTCGAGGGCTGCTCGTGTGAGCGTGACCTGGCGAGCGCGATCGAGTCGGCGGGCTTCGCCAGTGTGAACATGCAGCGATACCGGATCCACTCGCCGCTCCTGCCCTTCAACACCCACATCGCCGGCACCGCGATCACGTGAGGCGCCCCGGACGTCAGCCGATGAGGCGGGTGAGCTCGGCTGTGACCTCGTGGAACGCTTCGGACTGGGGATCGATGAGCTCGTAGTGGCCGGCGCCGTCGACTCGGGTGAAATGGGCCGTCGGGTGGGCGGCGAAGTACGACTCGGTGACGGTGATCGGGACCCGCAGGTCGGCGGTGCCGTGGATCAGGCTGACGGGGGCGATCGAGGCCGGCAGGTGCACGGGGTCCAGGTCGTTGCGCACCCCGCTGCCGATGAAGTCCTGTACGGCGCCCTCGTCGAGCCCCAGGCGGTCCGCCATCAAGAGATCGGCGACCGGGGCCAGCGCGATCACCCCGCGCAGCCGGACCGGGTTGAGCGTCGCGGCCGCCCACAGCGCGAGCTGGCCGCCGGCTGAATGGCCGATCAGCACGTACCCGGCGTGCACGTCGACCAGGTCGGGCAGGCTGTCCAGCGCCGTACGCACGTCTGTGGTGGTGGCGTCGGGATCGCCCGGCTCGCGCCGGTACTCGAGCGACAGCACCGGCCAGCCGAGGTCGGCGAGCGCCTCGCCGAGCGGGCGGGCGTGCATCCGGTCGTACTCCGGCCGCCAGAACCCGCCGTGCACGAAGACGACCAGCGGGCGGTACTCCTTGGCGTGCCAGTAGTCGATCACCTGGTCCTCGTGGTCGCCGTACCGCAGTTCCTCGTCCGGCTCGCGCGCCTCGCGCGTGAGCACCGATCGGTCCTCGCTCATTCAGACCTCCCGAGATAACGCAGGGCGTTCGTGGACAGCAGCTTGTGCTGCTGGTCCGCGGTCAGGAAGCCGGCCTTCCGTACCACCTCCCCGACCGGCCGCTCACCCAGTGGATAGGGATAGTCACTGCCGACCAGAACGCGGTCTTCCCCCACGGTATCCACAAGTAGCCGTAATGGGGCCGATTCGAACACCACCGTGTCGACGAAGAACCGATCCAGGTAGTACGACGGTGGATGCTCCGAGCAACCACGCACGATGTCTCCGCGCCGGTGCCAGGCGTTCTCCACCCGGCCCAGCCAGAACGCGAAACTCCCGCCCCCGTGGGCGAAACAGATCCGCAGCGACGGCGGCAGCACGTCGAAGGCGCCGCCCAGGATCATCGCCAGCAGCGAAAGATGCGTCTCGGCCGGCATCCCGGTCAGCCAGCGGGCCATCCAGCGGTCCAGCCGCGGCCCGCCCGGCATGTCCCACGGATGCACCAGCACCGGCGTCCCGGTCTCGGCACAGTGGTTGAGAAAAGCAACGATCCCGGCGTCGTCGAGATCCTTGTCCCCGACGTGGTTGCCGATCTCCACGCCCACGTGCCCGGCCTCGAGACACCGGTCCAGCTCGGCGCACGCGGCGTCCGGGTCCTGCAACGGCACCTGGCAGAACGGCACGAACCGGTTGTCCCCGGCAAGTGTCTCCACGGTGAGGTCGTTGAAGATCCGGGCCACCTTCACCGCCTGGCCGGCCGGCCGGTCGTAGGCGAAGAACACCGGGGTCGGCGAGACCACCTGGACATCGATGCCGTCGGCATCCATATCGGCCCGACGGACGGCCGGATCCCAGGTCTGCGGGCCGATCGGGCGGAACTCGGACTCGCCGACCATGATCATCGCGGCCCGCTCGGAGTCGATCCGCAGCCACGGCCAGCCGGAGCCGCCGCACGCTACCGAGAGATCCGGCCAGCCCTTCGGCACCAGGTGGGTGTGGACATCAACGGCCATCAGCCCTTGCCTGGGTGCATCGTGCCGCACTTCGGGCAGGTGCGCGCCTCTTCGCTGTCGTAGAAGGCGTTGAAGACCGGCGGCAGGTCGGCGACGATGTCGTTCACCTGGAGCTCGACCTCGTGCACGATCGCGTTGCAGCTCTCGCAGTACCAGCGGAACTTCTCCAGCGTGCCCTGCTCGCGGACGCGCTCGATCACCAGGCCGATCGAGTCCGGGCCGCGCTGCGGCGAGTGCGGCATGTTCCGCGGCAGCACCCACATCTGGCCCTCGTCGATGTCGACCCGGGCCGGCCCGTCCTCGGTCATCACGTTGACGTGCAGGTGTCCCTTGATCTGGTAGAAGAACTCCTCGTACGGGTCGACGTGGAAGTCGGTGCGCTGGTTCGGCCCGCCGACCACCATGGTGATGAAGTCGTCACCGGTCGGGAACATCTGCTTGTTGCCGACCGGCGGCTTCAGCAGGTGCTTGTTCTCCTCGATCCACTGCGGAAAGTTCGTCGACTCCAGGTTGACCATCACTCGCTCCTTTGCGGGATCGCCGCTACGGCAGATATCTCGATCAGCAGCTGGGGATGCGGCAGCTGATGTACTGCGACAGTCGTCCGGGCCGGTCCGGACTCGTCGAAGAACTCGGCGTACACCTCGTTGTACCCTCCGAAGTCGTTCATCGACACCAGGTACGTCGTGACGCTCACCAGGTCCTCGAGTCCGGCGCCGACCGCTGCCAGGATGTCCCGGATGTTCTCCAGCACGGCCCGCGTCTGCTCCCGGATGTCCAGCGACACGGTGCCCAGCTCGTCCACCGAGGCCCCCGCGATCGAGTTGTCCGGCCGCCGGCTCGACGTACCCGAGACGTAGGCGAACCCGCCGGCCACCTTCACGTGCGGAAACCGCCCCCGCGGCACTGCCTTCCCCGGTACGACGGTCACGACAGCTCCACGCAGACGTTGGTGGGTTCGGAGTAGAAATCGAGGGAGTGGCGGCCGCCTTCGCGGCCGATGCCGGAGAGTTTCATGCCGCCGAACGGCGTGCGGAGGTCGCGGAGGAACCAGGTGTTGACCCAGACCAGGCCGACCTCCAGGGCCGAGCCGGCGCGGTGGGCGCGGCCGACGTCGCGGGTCCAGACGGTTGCCGCGAGCCCGTAGTCGGAGCCGTTGGCCAGCGCGTACGCCTCGTCCTCGGTGTCGAACGGCGCGATATGGCAGATCGGGCCGAAGATCTCCTCGGTGTTGGTCCGGGCCTCGGGCGGCAGCCCGGTCACCACAGTCGGCTGGATGTAGCAACCGCCGTCCCGGGCATCGCCGAAGCTCGGTACGCCGCCACCGGTCAGGATCTGTGCGCCTTCGGCCCGGGCGAGGTCGTAGTACGACAGGACCTTGTCTCGGTGCTGCTTCGAGATCAGCGGCATGTTCATCGTCGCCTCGTCGGCGGGCCAGCCGTAGGTCAGCTCGGTCGCCCGCTCCGCCAACCGGGTGCAGAACCTGTCGAACACCGGCCGCTCGACGTACAAGCGTTCCGTGCACAGGCATACCTGGCCGCCGTTGGTGAAGACCGACCGCACCGATCCCTCGATCGCCGCGTCGAGATCACTGTCGGCGAAGATCAGGCCGGCGTTCTTCCCGCCGAGCTCGAACGACACCGGTTTCACCCGGTCCGCGGCCACCTTGGCGATCGCCGTACCGGTCGCGGACTCGCCGGTGAAGGTGATCGCGTCGATGCCCGGATGCCGGGTGAGGTACTCCCCTGCCGACGACGGACCGAACCCGTGCACGAGGTTGAACACCCCGGCCGGTACGCCGGCCTCCGCCATCACCTCGGCCAGCACGGTCGCCGAGGCCGGCGTCTCCTCGGACGGCTTGACGACCACTGCGTTGCCGCAGGCAAGCGCCGGGGCGACCTTCCAGGTGAGTAGCAGCAACGGCAGGTTCCAGGGCACGATGATCGCGACCACACCGACCGGCTTGCGTACGGCGTAGTTCAGAGCCCGCCGCCCATCCGGCAGCACGGTCGTGTACGACTCGGTCGGCGCAGTCGTCGCGAAGTCGGCGAAGGCCCGGAAGTTCGCCGCACCCCGCGGGATGTCGAGCGTCCGCGCCTGGCTGATCGACTTGCCGGTGTCGCCGACCTCGGCCGCGACCAGGTCCTCGAACCGCCGCTCGAGCCCGTCCGCGACCCGGCGCAGGACGACGGCCCGCTCCTGCTCGCTCATCCGTCCCCAGGGACCACGCAACGCGGCCCGCGCAGCCTGCACGGCCGCGTCCACGGTCTCCTCGGAGGCCTCACAGACATCGAAGATCTGCTCGCCGGTGACCGGGCTGAGCTTCGCGAACGTCGATCCACCCTCGACAAACGAGCCGTCGACGAAGTTCCGCAACAATCCGGGCTGCGACACCCTCCCGGCCAGCAGATCGGGACTCCAGAGGTTCATCGCCGTCTCCTTCTGACCAGCCCGGCGAGCAGACCGGCGGCGAACGCGACTCCGACGCCCAGGACCTGGTGCTGACGCCGCACCCGCTGCTGGACCTCGGCGTACGGCGTCGTGGAGAACGACACCAGCTCGTAGCGGGAGACGTACCGGCCCGGGAAGGCTCGCTCGAGCGCGTGCTCGATCCGCTTGGTCAGCCGGAAGACCGGGGACGCCACCTTGTCGCGCATCTCGACGAAGTTCGCCAGCGCCATGTCGGCGATCGCCTCGGTGTTCTCCCGCCGGCGTGCCTCGAACAGCGGCAGCGCCCGGGCCCACGAACCACCGGTGTCGCCGAGGCAGCGGTCCAGCTCGACCACGTCCTCGAAGGCGCAGTTCGCGCCCTGGCCGTAGAAGGGCACGATCGCGTGCGCGGCGTCGCCGATCAGCGCGGTCCGGCCGTGCGCCTGCCACGGCAGGGTGTGCACGGTCCCGAGCACGCCGACCGGGTTGTTCAGGTAGTCGCCGACCAGATCCGGCGCCAACGGCAACAGGTCCGGGTAGTGCTCGCGGAAGTGCGCCTCGATCTCCGCGGCGTCGGTCAGCGCGTCGAAGGAGCCGGCCGGCCAGAACAGCGTGCAGGTGAACGACTTGTCCGGGTTCGGCAGCGCGATCATCATCGAGGTCCCGCGCGGCCAGATGTGCAGTGCGCCCGGGTCCAGCGCGAAGTCGCCGCCGGCGGCCGGGATCGACAGCTCCTTGTAGCCGTAGTCCAGGAAGTCCACGTCCTCGGCAACGATGCCCTCGGCAAGCATCTGCTCGCGGACCGCCGAGCCGGCGCCGTCGGCGCCCAGGACGACGTCCGCCTCGGCCGCCACCTTCCCGGACGGGGTCGCGAACACCATCCGCCCGGCGGCCGAGTCGAGCTCGACCAGCCGGTGCTCGAAGACCACCGACACCCCGGGAGCGGCCGCGGCCGCCGACAGCAGCGCGTTGTTCAGCGCGCCGCGGCTGATCGAGTTGATCGCCCGGTCGCCGTCGGCCGAGTACTGCTGGAAGTCCAGCGGCCCGTCGACCGGATGGATCATCCGGCCCTTCATCGGCAGCGCGTCCGCCATCACCTGGTCGACCAGCCCGATCCGGCGCAGCGCATCCAGGCCGCGTTCGGAGATGGCCAGGTTGATGGACCGGCCGCGCTCGGGTGCGCCGGTCCGCGGGTCCGGCCGGCGCTCGTACAGCGTCACCTCCAGGCCGCGCCGGGCCAGGAAGCAGGCGAGCAGGCTCCCGGTCAGCCCGGCTCCCACGATCGCGATCTTCACTCGGGCTCCACCTGGTTCAGTGCCGACGCCGCGCGCCAGCAGTCGTGGTGGGTCGAGTACAGCGGCACCGGGGCCAGCCGCAGCACGTCGGGCTCGCGGGCGTCCGCGATCACGCCGTACTCGAACCGAAGTCGCTTCGCCAGCTCACCGGCCGTCATCGCAGCATTGATCCGCAACGACAGCTGTGCGCCACGCCGCGTGGGGTCGCTCGGCGTGATCACCCGCCCGATCGTCACCCCGGCCAGCAGCTTCTCCAGGTACGCCGTCAGCCGCAGACTGCGCTCGCGCAGCGCGCCCATGCCGACCCGGTCGAAGAGCTCCAGCGAGGTCCGGACCGGGCTCATCGAGAAGATCGGCGGGTTCGAGACCTGCCAGGCGTCCGCGGACGCGGGCGGGCGCGACTCCGGCGCCATCTCGAACCGGGTCGACGGCTCGGTGCTCCACCACCCCTCGAACCGCGGCCGGTCGCCGCCGAGGACGACGTGTTCCGCGGCGCCGCCGAGCGCACCTACCGCCTCTAGGAGACCGCCCC